>CAMLGC010000060.1 GCA_946479505.1 uncultured Sphingomonadaceae bacterium | reverse complement strand
CGAGGCGACCGTGCGCCAGCCCTATGTCGACGATCTCGCAGCCCGCTTCGCCGCCGATTGCATTGTGCTGCGCCACGGCTCGGCAGCGCTGGTCGAGCTCGCCGAGGCCAAGCTGCGCGGCGCGCGCGCCGATCCGGCACGCACCCGCACGGCGCTTCACGGTCTGTTCGATCAACCCGGCGGCGACGCGATCGACGTCGTCGTCAACGCCTGCACGCACTTTCCCTTGCTCGAAGAAGAGCTTGCCGCCGCGGTGCCGCATCCGGTGCGCTTCATTGACGGCGGGGACGGAATCGCACGGCGGATCGCCGCGCTCACCGAAGGTCAGGAATGGCCGGCCGAATCGCGCAGCGGGATCGCCGTCTTCACCCGGCGCGACGATTCGATCGATGCGCTCGCCCCCGCGCTCGCCGCGCGCGGGGTCACCATGATCGAGTCGCTCTGAACCGGAAGCGCGAGCGCGAGATCGGCATAACGCCGCGCCATCACACGGTGTGCGTGGCGCGCAGCGCAATCGATCGCGGCGTCGGCGAGGCGACGTTCCTGCACCTCGCGGCGCGAAAAATAGGCACGATGGTCGATGGTCTGCATGGCTACTCCTCCATCCGAGCGCGTCGCCCCCAGCGCCGCGACTCGCCCTTTCGGAGTCGTGGCGTCCGGCTATAGCAAATCGCGGCCGAACGGTCATCGCACGCGCGCAACCTGGTCAAATCGTCCATGCCCGCGCCCATCCACTGGAATTCGGGCTGCTTTGGCGGTAGGGGGCGGGATATGACCCAGGAGTCGGACCCGCTCGTCGTCGATTATTCGCGCGTCTTTTCGCAGGCGATCGACCGGCTGCACGCGGAGGGACGCTACCGCGTCTTCATCGACATCCTGCGCAACAAGGGCGCCTTCCCCAACGCGCGCTGCTTTGCCGGGCATAACGGCCCCAAGCCGATCACCGTGTGGTGCTCGAACGACTATCTCTCGATGGGCCAGCACCCCAAGGTGGTCGCGGCGATGGAGGAGGCGCTCCACGATGTCGGCGCCGGCTCGGGCGGCACGCGCAACATCGGCGGCAACACGCACTATCACATCGATCTCGAGGCCGAGCTCGCCGATCTTCACGGCAAGCAGGCTGCGCTTCTCTTCACCTCGGGCTACGTCTCGAACGAGGCGACGCTGTCGACGCTCGCCAAGCTCTTCCCCGGTATCGTCATCTTCTCCGACGAGAGCAACCACGCCTCGATGATCGCGGGCATCCGCCATTCGGGCTGCGAGAAGCGCATCTTCCGCCACAACGACGTCGCGCATCTCGAGCACCTGCTTGCAGAGGCCGATCCCGCCGCGCCCAAGCTGATCGCGTTCGAAAGCGTCTATTCGATGGACGGCGACATCGCGCCGGTCGCCGCGATCTGCGACCTTGCCGACAGATACAACGCGCTCACCTATCTCGACGAGGTCCATGCGGTCGGCATGTACGGCGCGCGCGGCGGCGGCATTTCGGAGCGCGACGAGCAGGCGCACCGCATCACCGTGATCGAGGGCACGCTGGGAAAGGCGTTCGGCGTGATGGGCGGCTATATCGCCGCCGACCGGACGGTAATCGACGTGATCCGCAGCTACGCGCCGGGCTTCATCTTCACCACCTCGCTGTCGCCGGTGCTCGTCGCCGGTGCGCTCGCGAGCGTGAAGCATCTCAAGCAATCGCCCGTTGAGCGCGAGGCGCAGCAGCAATCGGCCGCGGCGCTCAAGGCGATGATGTGCGAGGCGGGGCTGCCGGTGCTTCCCGGTGATACGCATATCGTGCCGCTGATGGTCGGCGATCCGGTCAAGGCCAAGAAGATCAGCGACGTCCTGCTCGCCGAATACGGCGTGTACGTCCAGCCGATCAACTACCCCACGGTACCGCGCGGCACCGAGCGGCTGCGCTTCACGCCCGGCCCGACGCACGACGAGGCGATGATGCGCGAGCTCACCCAGGCGCTCGTCGAGATCTGGGATCGACTCGAGCTGCGCGCCGCCGCCTGAGCGGTATTTCCGAAGCGGCGATCCCCGCACTTCCATGGTGGCATTCGGGCTCATGCTCGCCTAAAGAGCGCCCGTCCCCGCAACCGAAAGGCGCCGCCATGCGCATCGCCATCGCGTCCGATCATGCCGCTTTCGCGCTCAAGGAAGTGCTCGTTTCGTGGCTGCGCGAGAGCCACGACGTGGTCGATCTCGGCACGCACGGGCCCGCCAGCGTCGACTATCCCGATTACGGCACTCGCCTCGCCGAAGCGATCGCGGCGGGCGAGGCCGAGCGCGGCATCGCCTTGTGCGGCTCGGGCATCGGCATCTCGATCGCGGCCAACCGCAACCCGGCCTGCCGCTGTGCGCTCGTCAATGAGCCGCTCTCGGCCGCGCTCGCGCGCGAGCATAACGACGCCAACGTGATCGCACTGGGCGCCCGCCTGATCGGCGAGGAGATGGCGCGCGCCTGCATCACCCGCTTCCTCGCCACCGATTTCGGCGGCGGCCGCCACCGCGCCCGCGTCGACAAGCTCGGCGCCCCCGCGCCCACCAAGGAATCCGTATGAGCACCCATCCGAGCGATCTCGCCGCCGTCCAACCCGATGGCTTCTTCACCCGCGGCCTCGCCGACGTGGACCCCGCGGTGTTCGCGGGTGTGCGCCACGAGCTCGAGCGCGAGCGTCACCAGATCGAACTGATCGCGAGCGAGAACATCGTCTCGAAGGCGGTGCTCGAGGCGCAGGGCTCGGTCTTCACCAACAAATACGCCGAAGGCTATCCGGGCAAGCGCTATTATCAGGGCTGTGCGCCCTCGGACGAGGTTGAGCAGCTCGCAATCGAGCGCGCGAAGGAGCTCTTCGGGGTCGGTTTCGCCAACGTCCAGCCGCATTCGGGCGCGCAGGCGAACGGCGCGGTCATGCTCGCGCTGACCAAGCCCGGCGATACGATCATGGGCCTCAGCCTCGATGCGGGCGGCCACCTGACGCACGGCGCCAAGGCCGCCATGAGCGGCAAGTGGTTCAACGCGGTGCCCTACGGCGTCGATCCCGACACGCACCTGATCGACTTCGACCAGGTCGAGCGGCTGGCGAAGGAGCATCGCCCCAAGCTCATCATCGCGGGCGGTTCAGCCTATCCGCGGATCATCGATTTTGCGCGCTTCCGCGCCATCGCCGACGAGGTCGGCGCGCTGTTCATGGTCGACATGGCGCATTTCGCCGGGTTGGTCGCGAGCGCCCATCATCCGACGCCCTTCGGCCACGCGCATGTCGTGACCACGACGACCCACAAGACGCTGCGCGGGCCGCGCGGCGGCATGGTGCTCACCGATGACGAGGCCATCGCCAAGAAGATCAACTCGGCGGTGTTCCCGGGGCTGCAGGGCGGGCCGCTGATGCACGTCATCGCGGCCAAGGCGGTCGCATTCGGCGAGGCGCTCCAGCCCTCCTACAAGAGCTACATCGCCGCCGTGGTCGAAAACGCCAAGGTGCTCGCAGGGACCTTGAAGGAGCGCGGCGCGAACCTCGTCTCGGGCGGCACCGATACGCACCTCGCGCTGGTCGATCTGACGCCGCTGGGCGTCACCGGCAGGGATGCCGACGAAGCGCTCGAGCGCTCCGCGATCACCTGCAACAAGAACGGCATCCCCAACGATCCGCTGCCCCCGGTCAAGACCAGCGGCATCCGCGTCGGCAGCCCCGCGGGCACGACGCGCGGCTTCGGCACGGGCGAGTTCCGCGAGATCGGCAACATGGTCGCCGACGTCCTCGATGGGCTCGCCAAGAGCGGTGAGGCAGGCGACGCGCAGGTCGAAGCCAACGTCCGCGAGCGTGTCCGCGCGCTGTGCGAGCGTTTCCCGATCTATGAGTGATTTGCGGCGCTCACGTGCCGCTCGTCCGGCAGGACGCATAATAATGCGCTGCCCCTTTTGCGGCCATGAGGCGAGCCAGGTGAAGGACAGCCGCCCTACGGAGGACGGGGCGGCGATCCGGCGGCGGCGCCAGTGCGAGGCGTGCGCGGCGCGCTTCACCACCTTCGAGCGCATCCAGCTCCGCGACCTCGTCGTGCTCAAGACCGACGACCGGCGCGAGCCGTTCGAGCGCGACAAGCTCGTCCGCTCGGTCTCGACCGCGTGCCGCAAGCGCCCGATCGGCGCGGTGCAGATCGAGAAGCTCGTCTCGGGAATCCAGCGCCAGTTGGAGACGCTCGGCGACACCGAAATCCCCTCGCAGCGCATCGGCGAATTGGTGATGGAAGGCCTCAAGGGCTTGGATTCGGTCGCCTACATCCGCTTCGCGAGCGTCTACAAGGACTTTCGCGAGGCTAAGGATTTCGAGGAATTCGCCGGCAATGTCAGCGAGGTCGGGAAGGGATAACTTCATCGCGCCTGGAGGCGCTTGACGCTACGTCCCCGAATTCACTCTCCCAGACACAGCGCCTTTGCGCGCAGCGCCGATCGGCCGGCAAAGCTGCCGACGCGCACGAGATCGACCGATCGAAGGGCGATGCGGAGCATGGCGCGGATGCCGGCTGCAGAACAGCTAAAGAGAACAAAGGCGGAAAATGTCCGCGGGTTCATTCGAGCGTGTGGGCAACGCCTAAAGGAGGAGGGACTAGCCGTCGATCGCCTTCGCGAGCATTTCGAGCGCCACCCTGAGGCTCGCGATGCGCACCGCGCCGCGGCCGCCGTCGCCGAAATGCTCCTCGCGGTGCATCGTCTCGCAGCCCTTCCGCGCGCAGCCGAAATGGACGAGGCCGGGCTCGCGGCCTGGCCCCGCCGGGCCGGCATAGCCCGTGATCGACACCGCCACATCGGCGTGCGAGCCCGCGAGCGCGCCCTGGACCATCGCCACTGCCGTCTCGCGGCTCACCGCGCCGCAGCGGTCGAGCTCGGCGTGCGAAAGGCCGAGCAATTCGCATTTGGCCTCCTTGCTGTAGGTAACGAAGCCGCGTTCGAAGACGTGGCTCAGCCCGTCGACATCGGTGAGGAGCGAAGCCAGCAGCCCGCCGGTGCAGCTCTCCGCAGTCGCGAGCGACAGCTCCTTCTCGCACGCCGCCTTGAGTACGTCGCGCGCGAGGTGTTCGACATCATCGGGGATGATGGCGCCCAATGTTTCGACCATCGCTGTCTCCTGCATGCGAGCAACAACATCATGCCGGACTTGTTCCGGCATCCGTAGTTCAACAGGCGATAGCGCTTGTGGAGATTTGACCCCGGAACAGGCCCGGGGTGACGGAAAAGGTAGGTGACCTCAGCCCTGCCGGTCGAGCTCGCGCCAGCCGATGTCGCGCCGGCAAAAGCCGTCGGCGAAGGCGATTTTGTCCACCGCCGCATAAGCGGCGTTGCGCGCCTCTTGCAGCGTGTCTCCCATCGCGGAGACGGCGAGCACGCGGCCGCCGGCGGCCACGAGCTTCCCGTCCTCCCCGGCCGTTCCTGCCTGGAATATGCGCGCACCGTCTGTCTCGGCGGCGTCGATGCCTGTGATCGCGCCGCCCTTCTTGGGGGTTCCGGGATAACCTTGGGCCGCGATCACCACCGTCATCGCCGTCTGCCCGGAGAAACGCGGCGGCGCTTCCTCGCCGAGCCGCCCCTCGGCCGCGGCGAGCATCAGGGCGAGCAGATCGCTGTCGAGCCGCATCATCAGCACCTGGCATTCGGGATCGCCGAAACGGACGTTGTATTCGATCAGCTTGGGGCCGTCGGCGGTGAGCATCAGCCCGGCATAGAGCACGCCCGAATAGGGCGTTCCCGCCGCGGCCAGACCCGCAAGCGTCGGCCGCACGATCTCCTCGATCGCGCGGGCCTCGAGCTCGGGCGACAGCACCGGCGCGGGGCTGTAGGCACCCATGCCGCCCGTATTCGGGCCGGTGTCACCCTCGCCGACGCGCTTGTGGTCCTGCGCCGATTCGAAGGGCATCACCGTGGTCCCGTCGGTGAGCACGAACAGGCTGGCTTCCTCGCCCTCGAGGAACTCCTCGATCACCGCGTCGCCGCCCGCGCGGCCGGCGGCGATCAGCGCATCGATCGCGGCTTCCGCCTGCTCGCGCGTTTCGGCGATCGTCACGCCCTTGCCCGCGGCGAGCCCGTCGGCCTTGATGACGACCGGCAGGCCGAAATCGTCGAGCGCCGCGCGCGCGCCGTCGCGTGACCGCACTCGTTCGAACCGTGCCGTGGGGATGCCCTGCCGCGCGCACAGCTCCTTGGTGAAGCCCTTCGATCCTTCGAGCCGCGCCGCCTCGCGCCCGGGGCCGAATACCGCGATCCCCATCGTGCGGATATTATCGGCAAGGCCATCGACGAGCGGCGCCTCGGGCCCGATCACCACCAGCCCGATCGAATGGCGCAGGCAGAAATCGATCACCCCGCGATGGTCGGCCGGGTCGATCGCCACCAGCTCGGCATGCTCGCCGATCCCCGGATTGCCCGGTGCCGCATAGAGCGTTTCGAGGAGCGGAGATTGCGCGAGCCGCCAGGCAAGCGCATGTTCGCGGCCTCCGGACCCCAGCAGCAGGACATTCATGAGCGATTTTCCCCGAGACGACGGCTTCTCCCGGCTCGTAGCCGAGCCGCGCCCCGGCGACAACGCCGCGCCGATGAGCGTGGGCGAGCTATCGGGTGCGCTCAAGCGGATGGTCGAGGGCGAGTTCGGGCATGTCCGCCTCAAGGGCGAGCTGTCCGGATGGAAGCGCGCCGCCTCGGGCCACGTCTATTGCTGCCTCAAGGACGAGAGCGCGGTGATCGACGGCGTGATGTGGAAGACGCAGGCCGCGCGGCTTCCCTTCGCCGCGCAGGACGGAATCGAGGTGATCGCCACCGGCCGCCTCACCACCTATCCCGGCCGCTCCAAATACCAGATCGTGATCGAGTCGCTCGAGCTTGCCGGCGAGGGCGCGCTGATGGCGCTGTTCGAGAAGCTGAAGGCGCAGCTCGGCGCCGAAGGGCTGTTCGACGAGGCCCGCAAGAAGCGCCTCCCCTTCCTGCCGCGCGTGATCGGCGTCGTTACCTCGCCGACGGGCGCGGTGATTCGCGACATTCTCCACCGGCTCGAGGATCGCTGCCCGAGCCATGTCGTGCTCTGGCCGGTTCAGGTGCAGGGCCCCGGAGCGGCGGCGCAGATCGCGGCCGCAATCCGGGGCTTCGACGCGCTGGGCGGGGGCGGAGGGGTGCCGCGGCCCGACCTGCTCATCGTCGGGCGCGGCGGCGGCTCGATCGAAGATCTGTGGGCGTTCAACGAGGAGGTCGTCGTCCGCGCGATCGCCGCCTGCTCGATTCCCGTGATCTCGGCGGTGGGGCATGAGACCGACACTGGCCTGTCCGACTACGCCGCCGACCTGCGCGCGCCGACGCCGACCGCGGCGGCCGAGCTTGCGGTGCCGGTGCGCGCCGAGCTGGCGGCGACGCTCACCACGCTCGGCGCGCGCACCGAGCGCTGCGCGCATCGCTACATCGAGCGCGGGCGCGAGCGGATGGATGCGCTCGGCCGCCTGCTTCCCAACCGCGATGCGCTGCTCGGTCCGCAGCGCCAGCGGCTCGACGATGCGGCAGGGCGGCTGGGCCGCGGCCTGGAACACCGCGTCACGCGCGCGCGCGGCCAGCTCGATCGAATCACCGGCGCTCTCCGCCCCGCCATGCTCGACCAGCGGCTGGCGAGCGCGCGCGACCGGCTCGATCGCACCGGGCGGCTGCTCGTCTCGCTCGATCCCGACGCGCCGCTCAAGCGCGGCTATGCCCGCGTTTCAGGTCGATTGAACGATGCCGTGATCGGCTCGGCCGAGGCGGCGCGGAGCGCAGGCGCCGTCACGTTGCACTTCAGCGACGGCACGGTCGATGCGCGGGTTGAGCGGCCGGCGAGCAAATCCTATGCTGCCGAAAAGCCCGAGCAGCCGTCGCTCCTGTGAGCCCAAGCGTTACCCGAGGAACACCCATGCTGATGTCGAATACCGCCCGCGCCGCCCGGCTTCATTATATGGCGAACGGGTTCCGGGTGCTCTCGCCGGGCGATCATGTCGTTTGCGCGGTGACGGCCGCCCCGATCGCGCTCGACGATCTGCGCTATTGGAGCGTCGCGCGACAGGAAGCCTATGCCACTGCCGATATCGCCACCCAGGCCTATAGCGCCGCATGAGGACCCCGCACTGGAGTGCCGCCGGCGTTCTCGCGCTGGCAAGCTGCGTCGGCCCGCCCGCTGACCGCCGGGCACCGCCGCCGATGCCGGTCGCGCCGGTGGCGATCGCCACGCCCGTTCCGACCCCGACCCCCGCGCCCGAGTTCACGCTCGATGGGACGATCGAGCAGGGCGGCACCGCGATCGGCACCGTTCCCGACGGCGCGGTCGCGCTCGCGTTCGACGGTGAGGCGATTCCGATCGCCCCCGACGGGCGATTCGTGATCGCCTTCGACCGCGATCACGGCGCGACCGCGATTCTGGAAGCCACGCTCGCCGATGGGCGGCACGTCACCAGGAGCCTCGCCGTCGCACCGCGGGCGTGGGACATTTCGCGGCTCGAGCGGCTCCCCAAATATCCGGTGCCCTCGGCCGAGTTCCAGCGGCTGCGCCCACCCGAGCTCGCCCAGATCCGGGCGGCCCGGGCCAAGAGCAGCGATGCCGACGGGTGGCGGCAGGACTTCATCTGGCCCGCCACCGGCCGCATCTCGACTAATTTCGGCGCGCAGCGCATCTACAAAGGCGGCGAGAAGGGCTCGTACCATTCGGGCACCGACATCGCGGTGCCGGTCGGCACCCCCGTCCGCGCGCCCGCCGATGGCGTCGTCATCCTCGCGACCGACGCTCCGTTCACGCTCGAGGGCAATCTGCTCATGCTGGATCACGGCATGGGGCTCAACAGCGCGTTCCTCCATCTTTCGCAGATCGACGTGCAGCCGGGCGAGCACGTCCGCCAGGGCCAGGTGATCGCAATGTCGGGTGCGAGCGGTCGCGCGACGGGGCCGCACCTCCATTGGAGCCTCAAATGGCGCGACGCGCGGATCGATCCCATGCTCATCGCCGGCCCCATGCCGGAATAGCCGATCGGCGCTTTCCGAGCGGCCGGGTGGGCCCGCGGCGCTGCGCGTACGCCGGAAACAGACGCATTTGGGTCATCAAACCTGTCCTAAAGGCCGCAATGTGTGGCATTTTGGCTACAGGACGCCGCAAAGTCCGTCCCGCAACCTGAATGCCGCCTTTACAGTCGCCCGGCGGCGCTTCATCCATCGCAGCCATGTCTCTGGGAGCCGCGCTGCAGCGGTAAAGGGGGCTTGGCAAATATCCGGCTCGGAAACGCACGAGCGTGAGGGACCGGGTTCAAGCGAGGGATTAACATCGTGACCACCACCACCCAATTTTCGCGGAAGAAGCTCCGCGCCGGCTCGGCCCTGCAGGCGCTTGCGCTGCTCGGTGCCGGGCTCACGATCAGCGCCGGCCTGGCCGCGCCCGCTGCCGCGCAGGATTATACCAACGTCAATGCGAACGGCCGCGTGCAGGGCACCGACGGCCAGCCGATCACCGGCGCAACCGTGGCGATCCATTCGGAGAGCACCGGCATTGACCGCACGGTGACGACGAGCAGCGGCGGTGGATACAACATTCCGCAGATCCCGCCGGGCACCTACACGTTCACCGTTTCGGCCGATGGCTACAACACCTACAGCGAGAGCGGCATTCAGCTCACGCGCGCTGCTGCGGGCAACCAGTTCACGCTGGCGCCGGCGGCCGGCAGCGCCGCTGTGGGCGGCGACATCGTCGTTACCGCGGGCCGCATTCAGGTGGCCGATTTCGACCAGACCACGACGGGCCTGGTGATCCCGATCGGCGAGCTGGCGACGCGCGTGCCGGTGCAGCGGACGCTGCGCGACGTCATCCTGCTCGCTCCGGGCACGGTTCAGGGCGGATCGGCGCAGAACGCGAACTTCGCCGGCCAGGCGACGATCGGCGGCAGCTCGTTCGCCGAGAACGCCTATTACGTCAACGGCCTCAACATCACCGAATTCCGGCAGGGCTTCTCGCCGGTCAGCATTCCGTTCGACTTCTACGACACGGTCGAGGTCAAGACGGGCGGCTTCTCGGCCGAGTTCGGCCGCACGACGGGCGGCGTCGTCAACGCCACCACCAAGTCGGGCTCGAACGACTTCCACGGCAGCGTGCTCGTCAACTACGAACCCGATGCGCTCACCAGCGACGATCCCAACACCTACACCGCCGACAATGACGGCGATTACCACGAGCGGATCGACACCGTCTTCCAGCTCTCCGGGCCGCTGATCAAGGATCACCTGTTCTTCTACGGCATCGCCAATTTCCGCGACGTCAAGGATCAGAACGGTGGCGCAACCAGCGGCGTCGCCACCGTGCAGCGGACCACGAGCCCGTTCTTCGGCGGCAAGGTCGATGCCTTCTGGTGGGGCCAGCACCTCGAGTTCACCTATTTCGACTCGACCAACGAGACGCGTAATCGCAGCTTCAACTACGATCCCGACACGAACGAGCTCGGTCTCGCCCGGGGCGGAAGCACGGCGCGCGGCGGCGGCGAGAACTATGTCGGCCGCTATACCGGAACGCTCACCGACTGGCTGACGGTCTCGGCCGCTTACGGCGTCAACAACAATCGCGCGGGCACGTTGCCGCTCGATACCGTCCATCCGTCGGTCACCGACAATCGCGATCCGGCGAACCCGAAGACGATCGGCAACACCTCGGCGTCGCTCACCACCGACGACGACAAGCGCGAATTCTATCGCGGCGACGTCGATCTCAACTTCAACCTGCTCGGTTCGCACCATGTCCGCTTCGGCTACGATCACGAAAAGCTGACCTCGAATCACCTTTCGCGTCGCATCGGCGGCGCGAACTACGTGATCTTCACCGCGCTCGCGGGAAATACCCTGGGCCTTCCTGCCGGAACTGAATACGTGACGGCGCGCACGTTCACCAACGGCGGCACGTTCAGCACGATCAACGAAGCCTATTATGTCGAGGATAGCTGGTCGCTGCTCAACGATCGGCTCACCCTCAACCTCGGCATCCGCAACGATCGTTTCGACAATCGCGGCGCCGGCGGCGATACCTTCTACGCATCGGGCGACCAGTGGGGGCCGCGCCTTGGCTTCACGCTCGATCCCACGGGCTCGGGCCGGATCAAGGTCTTCGGCTCGTTCGGCCGCTACTTCCTGCCGATCGCGGGCAACACCAACATCCGCGGCGCGGGCAGCGAGACCGATTTCACGCGCTACAACGTGTACGGCGGCAGCCTCGGCGCGGACGGAGCGCCGATCCTCGGTGCGCCGATCGTCGCGGCGGGCACCACCGGTGATGCGTGCCCCGATACCGGCGCGCTCAACTGTCAGGTGGTCAGCAACGGCGAGATCGCCGATCCCAGCGCGTTCCAGGCGCAGGGCCTCAAGCCGCAGTCGCTCGATGAATATATCATCGGCTACGAGCAGCGGTTCGGCCAGCACTGGAAGGTGGGCGCGTCGTTCACGTGGCGCAAGCTCAACCGCGCGCTCGAGGACGCGGCGATCGACCAGGCGGCGATTGCCTACTGCGTCGCCCAGGGCTTCAGCGCCGCCGATTGCGGCGACATCTACTCGGGCTTCTCGCAGTACGTGCTCGTCAATCCCGGCGAAGACGCGACCATCCAGCTTTCGGGCATCGGCGGCATCGGCCTGCCCGACGGCACCAGCCCGGTCGTCGACTTCACCGCGGAACAGCTCGGCTATCCGAAGGCAACGCGTGACTACAAGGCGGTGACCTTCACCGTCGATCGCGAGTTCGACGGCGTCTGGGCTCTCGGCGCCTCGTACACGATCGTTGCCAATATCGGTAACTACGAAGGCGGCGTGAAGTCCGACATCGGCCAGTCCGATTCGGGCGCCACCGAGGACTTCGATCAGCCGGGCTTCACCTTCGGCACCTACGGCTATCTGCCCAACCATCGCCGGCACACGTTCAAGCTCCACGGCAGCTATCAGTTGACCGACTGGTTCATGCTCGGCGCCAATGCGGTGGTTCAGTCGCCCAAGAAGTTCGGCTGCCTCGGCGTCGTTCCGCTTTATGTCGATCCGTTCGCGGCGGCGTATCGCGGCGGCAGCTTCTTCTGCGCCAATCCGGGCGATCCCTCGACATCGACTCTGATCCCGCGCGGCACCGCGTTCCAGAGCGATTGGCGCAAGGAGCTCGATCTCACCGCGCAGTTCCGCCTGCCGGTCGATTTCGACGCCTCGCTCCGGGTCGATGTGTTCAACGTGCTCGGCGACAAGTCGGCGCTCGACTTCGACGAGGTTGGCGATCTCGATTATCAGATCATCAATCCGCATTATGGCGACCCGCTCGTCTATCAGGCGGCGCGTTCGGCACGCATCCAGCTTCGCGTCGGTTTCTGATCGTACCGACACCGAACAACTCCTGGGGGGAGCCGGTTTCCGGCTCCCCCTTTTCTTTTGGGCGATCGGCGGGATCGCAGGCCGCCTGCGAAAAGGGGTCGGATTGCCGGCCCCCTTCTTGTATGCGGGCCTGGATGATGCCGTCGCTTCCGCCCGCTCCATTGTGACCCCGCCGCATGTCACCGCCGCCGATCTCGCGGCCGCGTTCCGCGGGGGCGATCGTGCGCGGGTGAATGAGGTTGCGGCGGCGCTGATCGCGCGCCGCACGCCGCTCGGCGACCAATGGGCGATCGTCGCCGACGCACTGCTCCGTTCGGGCGAAATCGCTCTAGCGCTTGCCGCCGCGGACCGACGCATTGCCGATAGCGGGGGGGCGGCGCCCGCGCGGTTCGCGCGCGCGGTGCTGCTGGCGCGCGCCGGGCGGCAAGAGGAGGCCGCGCTCGCTGCGGACGAAATACCCGAAGCGACCCTCCCGTCCGCCCAACGCGACCATTTTCGGGCGACCTGCCTGCTCGAAAGCGGCGCCTTCGACGAGGCGGCGACGCTGTTTCGGCGCGTGCTCTCGATCGTGCCGGCGAACGGCGCGGGGTGGCTGTCGCTCGCCTCGATCCCCGCCGACGACCCTGCGGCGCTGATTGCCGACATGGATGAAGCCGCCACCGCGGTCGCGCGTGCGGATCCGCTCCAGCACGCGCAGTGGCATTATGCCCGCGCTATCGCGTTGCAGAGCGCCGGTCGCTCGCCCGATGCGGTCTTCGCCGCCTTTGCCGAAGGGGCGCGACGTGCCGGCGCGGTCCGTAAGCATGATCCGGCGGCCGATTCGGCGCTGGCGGCGTCGCTCCTTTCGCAATGGGATGCCGCCCGCGTAACGCGCTACCGCGAAACGGTGGAACCGATCGCGTCACCGCCGATCTTCGTGACGGGAATTCCCCGATCGGGCACCACATTGGTCGAGCAGATGCTCACCGCGCATCCGGCGATCGCCGGCGGCGGAGAAATGCCCTTTGCGGCGCTGCTCGCGAACGAAGCGGGCGGCGCGGGCACCACTGCGGTCGCAGCCTTTGCGGGACGCACCGGTGGCCTTGCCCGGCTTGCCCGGCTGTATCGCCATCTCGTCGACGAACGGTTCGGGGCGGATGCACGAATCGTCGACAAGACGCTCGCCGCGAGCCGGCTGATGGGGGTGCTCGCGCCGGTGCTGCCCGAGGCGCGCTTCGTATGGTTGCGCCGCGATCCGCTAGACTGCGCATGGTCGTGCTTCCGCACCTATTTCGCGCACGGTGTCGACTGGAGCTGGTCGCTCGCGCACATCGCGCATCATTTCAGGCTCGAAGACGCGCTCTACACCCACTGGCAGCGGGTGCTCGGCGACCGGATGCTGACGGTTCGCTATGAAGAGCTCGTCGACGATCCCAAGGCCTGGGCCGATCGAATTCTGGCGCATGCGGGGCTGGATCCCGATCCCGCGGTTTACGCCCCGCATATTGCGCGACGCAGCGTCACGACCGCGAGCGTGACGCAGGTCCGCCAGCCGATCGGGCGCGGCGCGGTCGGCTCGGCCGAGCCGTTCCGCCGGCATCTTCAGCCGTTCATCGACGCCTATGCGGGCTGAACGACGCTGAGCTCGAGCTTGCCGTCGCCCTCGTCGACGCGCACCGCCGCGCCGTCCTTGACGTCGCCGCGCAGGATCATGTCGGCGAGCGGGTCCTGCAAATAGCGCTGGACCGCGCGTTTCAACGGGCGCGCGCCATAGACGGGGTCGTATCCGACCCGCCCGAGCCACGCGCGCGCGGCATCGGTGAGATCGATGTTGACCTTGCGATCGGCGAGCAGCCGCCGGACGCGCGCGACCTGAATGTCGACGATCGGTCCCATGTGCGCCTGACCCAGCCGGTGGAAAAGGATGATTTCGTCGAGGCGGTTGAGGAATTCGGGGCGGAAATGCGCACGCACCACCTCCATCACCTGCGGCTCCACCTCCTCGACCGCCTGGTCGTCGGCCATGGTCGAGAGGAACTGGCTGCCGAGGTTCGAGGTCAGGATGATGAGCGTGTTCGAGAAATCGACCGTGCGGCCCTGGCCGTCGGTCAGCCGGCCGTCGTCGAGCACCTGGAGCAACACGTTGAACACGTCGCCATGCGCCTTCTCGACCTCGTCGAACAAGACAACCTGATAGGGCCGCCGCCGCACCGCCTCGGTGAGAACGCCGCCTTCCTCGTAACCGACATAGCCCGGCGGCGCGCCGATCAGCCGCGCGACCGCGTGCTTCTCCATGAACTCGCTCATGTCGATGCGCACCATCGCGTTGTCGTCGTCGAACAGGAACCGCGCGAGGGCCTTGGTGAGCTCGGTCTTGCCGACCCCGGTCGGTCCCAGGAACAGGAACGAACCCAAAGGCCGATTGGGATCCTGCAATCCCGCGCGCGCGCGCCGCACCGCGGTCGAGACGGCCTTTACCGCATCTTCCTGCCCGATCACGCGCTTGCCGAGCTGGGCTTCCATGTTGAGCAGCTTTTCGCGCTCGCCTTCCAGCATCCGGTCGACCGGAATGCCGGTCCAGCGGCTCACTACCGCGGCGATATCGTCCTCGGTTACTTCCTCGCGCAGCATTGCGCCCTTGGTCGCGCCCTCGGCCTCCTCCATCTGGCGCTGGAGCTGCGGGATCGTGCTGTAGGACAGCTCGCCCGCGCGCGCGAGATCGCCGCCGCGCTGCGCCTGCTCGAGCTCGAGCCGCGCCGAGTCCAACCGCTCCTTGAGCTTGGCCGCGCCCGCGATCTTGTCCTTCTCGGCCTGCCAGCGCGTCGTCAGCTCGGTCGATTGCTGCTCGAGGTTCGCGAGCTCCTCCTCAAGATGCGCAAGCCGATCCTGTGAGGCCGCGTCGCTCTCGCGCTTCAATGCTTCGCGCTCGATCTTGAGCTGGATGATCCGCCGGTCGAGCGTCTCGATCTCCTCGGGTTTGCTCTCGACCTCCATGCGGATGCGGCTCGCGGCCTCGTCCATCAGGTCGATTGCCTTGTCGGGCAGGAATCGGTCGGTGATGTAGCGGTTGGAGAGCGTCGCCGCCGAGACGATCGCCGCATCGGTGATCCGCACGCCGTGGTGGAGCTCGTATTTCTCCTTCAATCCGCGCAGGATCGAGATCGTGTCGGTCACGGTCGGCTCGCCGACGAACACCGGCTGGAAGCGCCGCTGGAGCGCGGGGTCCTTTTCGACATGCTTGCGATATTCATCGAGCGTGGTTGCGCCGACACAGTGCAGTTCGCCGCGCGCGAGCGCGGGCTTCAAGAGGTTGGATGCATCCATCGCGCCTTCGCTTTTTCCCGCGCCGATCAGCGTGTGCATCTCGTCGACGAAGAGGATGATGGTGCCCTCGCCGGCTTTCACCTCGTCGAGCACGCCCTTCAATCGCTCCTCGAACTCGCCGCGATATTTGGCGCCGGCGATCAGCGAGCCCATGTCGAGCGCCATCAGGCGCCGGTCTTTCAGGGTGTCGGGCACGTCGCCATTGGCGATGCGCAGCGCGAGCCCCTCGGCGATCGCGGTCTTGCCGACGCCGGGCTCGCCGATCAGGACGGGGTTGTTCTTGGTGCGCCGGGCGAGGATCTGGATCGTGCGGCGAATCTCCTCGTCGCGGCCGATCACGGGATCGAGCTTGCCGTCGCGCGCGGCTTGGGTGAGGTCGCGCGCGAACTTCTTGAGCGCATCGTAGCGATCTTCGGCGCTGGCGGTATCGGCGGTGCGCCCGCCGCGCAGCTCGTTGATCGCGGCGTTGAGCGCTTCCGGCGTCGCCCCCGCGCCCTTGAGCGCCTTGCCGGCGGGCGTGTTGAGCGACAGCGCGAGCGCGACGAGCAGCCGCTCGACGGTCACGTAGGAATCGCCCGCCTTGGCCGCGATCTGCTCGGCCTGGTCGAGCACGCGCACCGCGTCGTTGTTGAGGCCGGGTG
>CAMLGC010000059.1 GCA_946479505.1 uncultured Sphingomonadaceae bacterium | reverse complement strand
TCTCGCCCGCCTGGACGTTGTCGAGCCCGTGGATGCGCGCGATGCCGTCACCCACCGAGAGCACGGTGCCCGTCTCCGAAACCTGGGCCTCGGTGCCGAAGCTGGCGATCTGGTCCTTAATGACCTTCGAGATTTCTGCGGCGCGGATATCCATGTGAGGTGCCTTAGCCTTTCATCGCGTGCGCGAGGGAATTGAGACGGGTGCGGATCGAGCTGTCGATCATCTGGCTGCCGATGCGGACCTTGAGCCCGCCCAGCAGCGAGGCGTCGACCGCGCAATCCATGGCGACGTCGCGGCCGAGCCGCTGGCGAAGCGCTTGGCGAAGCGCGTCGACCTGATCGCCCGAGAGCGGGTGGGCCGAGGTGACCTCGGCGGTGGTTTCGCCGCGATGGTGCGCGGCGAGTGCGCGGAACGCGCGGATGACCGCGGGGAGCTGCGCCAGGCGGCGGTTCTCGGCGAGGACGCCGAGGAAGTTCGCCGTGGTCGGATCGAGCTTCATCGCCTGCGCGGTGGCGGCGACCGCCTTGCCCGCGTCGGCGCGCGAGACCAGCGGGCTTGTCGTCAGCCGCTTGAACTCGTCCGATTCGGCGAGCGCCTGCGAGACCGCACCGAGGCTCGATTCGATCGTGTCGATCGCGTGGGAATCGCGCGCGAACTCGAACAGGGCGGTCGCGTACCGTCCCGCTAAGCTCGCCTGAATACCGCCGGACATCTCCACGGACGCGGGTTCCTCTTTGGACAAACTGAAAGTGGCCCCATGCAAAAAGGGGCCCCGAAGGGCCCTGATATGGGTTGCCGGGCTGCTAGCATCGGGGGGCCATGGATGCAAGCGCGGGAGACGATCGGCGTGGCGACGCGATTTGACCGGCATCCCGGCTCCGCAGTAGCCTGCATGGCCATGAGATTTCCCGCATTCGGGCGGGTGGTCGCGGCATGCGCGATGGTACTCGCATCGCCGGCAGCGGCCGCCGACATGCACGTCGCGCGATCGGCGCATTTCACCGTCTATAGCGACGGCGGCGAGGACGATCTCCGCGGGTTCGCCGAGCAGCTCGAACAGTTCGAATCGTTGATGCGGCTGCTCGCCGACGCCAAATCCGACGACGCGGCGGTGCGGCCGCTGCCCGTCTTTCTGTTCGACAGCGCCGACGACGTCCAGGATGCGCTCGGCATCGATGCGGATATCGCCGGCTATTACGAGGCGACCGAACACGGCGCGTTGATGGTGGCGAGCCGCGACCGATGGCGCCGGTTCGGCGACCACACCGACCATGCACTCGTCGTGATGTTCCACGAGGTCGCGCACGATTTCATGCTGCGCAATTTTCCGGCCGCCTATCCCGGCTGGTTCATCGAGGGGTTCGCCGAGCTCTATTCGACCGTGCAGTTCGAGCGCAGCGGCAAGATCGCGATCGGCGAGCCGCTGCGCGGGCGGCTGCAAACGATCGCGCGGCTCGGCCTCACGCCGCTCGACGAGTTGCTCGTCGCCCCGCCGCAGGGGCTCTCCAACACCGACATGGCGCGCTATTACGCGACCGCCTGGCTGCTCAGCCATTATTTGAGGATCAGCGGCGAGCGCAAAGGCGAGCTCGACGCCTATCTGCGCGCGGTGGCCGGCGGGCAGCCGTCGATCGCGGCGGCGAATGCCGCGTTCGCGGGAGGCGTCGAGCAGCTCGAAAAGGACCTGCGCAGCTACAGCCGCCGCATGTCGCTCCATTATTACGAGATCAAGGGGATCGAGGCGGCGCGGGTGCCGGTGACGATCCAGCCGATGCCCGAAAGCTTCGACGCGCTCTATCGCGACCAGGTGCGCTGGCTGGCCGAGCCACGCGGCCCGATCAAGGAGGAGTTCATCGACGAGGTGCGCCGGATCGCGCCGCGCTTTCCGGGCGATGCCTTCGCGCTCTCGCTGCTCGCGGAGGCCGATTATGCCGCGGGCGACCTCGACGCCGCCGAGCGCGCCGCCGACACGGCAGTCGCCGCCGATCCGCGCGATATCCGCGCGTGGGTGCGCAAGGCATATATCGCGATGGACCGCGCCGAGAAGGCAGGCCCAAAGGCCGACGCGCTGTGGCGGGCCGCCAAGGCCGACATCGTCGCGGGCAACGCCGCCGATCACGACGCCCCGCAGCCGCTGATCGCCAATTACCGGCTCTACCTGCGCAGGGGCGACAAGCCGACCGACCGCGCCTTTGCCGGGCTGGCGCGCGCATTCGAGCTGCTGCCGCAGTGCGGCGCGCTCCGGCTCGAGACCGCGCTCGCGCTGGCAATGCGCGACCGGACCGCCGACGCCGCGGCGATGCTCGCGCCGCTCGTCAACGATCCGCACGACAGCGGCCTGCGCGAGGCGGCGCGTACCGCGCGCGCGGCGTTCCTGCGCGGCACGCTGCCGACACGGGTGACGCCCTGACCAAGGAGACCGAGACATGCCCACAGGCAAGATGATCCGGATGACGATGGACGACGGCGCCGAGATCGGCGCCTATCATGTCGACCCCGAGGGCGAGCGGCGCGGCGGGCTGATCGTCGTGCAGGAGATTTTCGGGGTGACCGAGCATATCCGCGAGGTCGCCGACGATTATGCGGGCGACGGATACGAGGTGTTCGCCCCTGCCCTGTTCGACCGCGAGGCGCCCGGGCTGGAGGCGGGCTACGAGGGCGGCGACCTCCAGCGCGCGATCGCGCTCGCGCGCAAGCATTCGCTCGACCAGTCGGTGCGCGACGTCGGCACCTGCGCCGCAGCGCTGGCGACGAAGGGGCCGGTGTTCGTCGTCGGCTATTGCTATGGCGGATCGATCGCATGGCTCGCGGCGACGCGGCTCGACGGTGTCACGGCGGCCTCAGGCTATTACGGCCGGCTCGTCCCCGAGCATCTCGATGAGGCGCCGCACGTGCCGGTGATCCTTCACTTCGGGCGCCGCGACGCAGGCATTCCGATGAACGCCGTCCAAAAGGTGATCGACGCCGATCCACCCCTGACGCGCGTCTGCCTCTACGATGCCGGGCACGGCTTCAACTCGGACCGGCGCAAGGATTTCGACGCGGCCTCGGCCGAGCTCGCGCGCGAGCGCACGATCGAGCTGTTTCGCGCCAACGGCGGCTGACGGGGGCGCTTGCCTGACCGGGAGGTGTCGATTAGCCTTCGCCAATACCACATCATCTGGGGGGATGAGATGACTTACAGGGCACGCGCGCTCACCGCCGCGCTCGCAATCGTTTCGACGATCTCCGCAATCGACGCGCTCCACGCGGAGAGCGCGCTCTTCAGCGCCGAAATGCCCGCGCCCGATCGGGAGGCGAGCTTTCTGGGATCGCTCGCAGTCGGGCGCATCGCGGGGGAGGACGGCGACCGCCTCGCCTTCGCGCTCGAACGTGCGCTGGGGGCGCCGGGCGTCGATGGCGGCCCCGCCTTCGCGATCATCGGCGCGGGCGGCTTCGGCGGCGCAGCGGATGCCGAGGGCCTCGTTTCGGGGCAGGTGACGACCGGCATCGAGGAAAGCCGGGTCGAGCGCACCCGCGAACGCTGCGTCGAGCGTGACGACAAGGACAAGTGCATCAAGCGCGGCAACGTCAAGGAACGCTGCCACCGCCGCGTCATCACCCTTTCCGCCGACGTGCGGATCGTACGCGCCGCCGACAACCAGGTCGTCTATTCTGCGAACAAGCCACGACGCGACGAGGTGACGTGGTGCCGCGGTGATTCGACACCCCGGGCGGCCGAGCCCGTCATCGCCGACATGATCGAATCGATCGCAGGCGAGGTGCGCGGCGACGTCACGCCGCGCATCGAGGATTTCCACATCCGCTTCCGCGAAGGTCGCGACAACATGCCCAAAGAGGTCGGCCGCCGCTTCAAGGACGCGGTCGAGATCTCGATGAAGAACCCGCCGACCGCCTGCGCCGAGTGGCAGGCAATCGACGCCGAGATGCCGGGGCATCCGTCGGTGACCTTCAATCTCGGGCTGTGCGCCGAGGCGGCGGGCGATTACGCCACCGCGATGCAGCGATACGAGCAGACCCAGCGGATCGACGACGACGGCGACGTGCGCGACGCGCTCGAGCGCGTGCCGCTGCTCATCGCGGCCCGCGCCGATGCCGAGGAGCGGGCACAACTTCGGCAGGAACCGAGGATTACGCGCCGCTGAGCGAGCGCAGCAGGAACTGGCGGATGTGCTCGGTGCGCGCGGGCGAGGGCGCGTCGAGCACGGTGCGCGCGTGCGGCGGGAGGTGGTCGGCGGCGCGGGGCGCGCCTTCGTCGAAGATGTAGTGATCGAGCCATTGCCGCCATTGCGCGCGTTCCGGCGCGGGGAGGTCGCGCATCGCGAGCAGGGCGTGGATCATCGCCGGGAAGGGCGACACCTCGGGGTGCCCCCACCAGTAATTGACGAGCACGTTGAGCGGGCCCGATGCCTGGACGTCGTGCCACCACAGGCTGGGGATGTAGATCGCGTCGCCCGGCTCGAGCTCGGCGGTGCGCGCGTGAGCGAGCGCCTCGGCGAAGCGCGGGTAGCGATCGAGGTCGGGCGCGGCGAGATCGACCATGCTCGCGGGCTGCCCCGCCATCGTCACGTCGAGCGGGCCGACATAGAGGTTCGCGACCTGATCGGGCGGGAAGAGCGTGAAGCGGCGCGTGCCCGCGACCACGCAGGCGAGGTTGCTCGACACGTCGTAATGCGTCGAGACGTGCGTGGCATTGCCGATCCACACGCGCGGCACGCCGCCGGGTGTGGGAAGGTCTAGCGGGTTGGCATCGGTCCAGCCGGGCAGGTGCTCGGCCGCAGCGGCGGCGCCTGCGTAGAGCGCGGGTGGGCGCGGCTCTTCGGCAAGGTCGATCAACTTGGCGAGGAGCGCTTTCACCGGCGCGCGGTCGCGGGCGAAATTGAAGCCGGCCATGTCGTCGCGGTAGAAGAAGCGGCCCTCGATCTCGGGCGGGCCGATCATCACGCCCGCGGGCGCATCGCTCGCGAAGCCGGCAATGTAGTCGGCGATCGCGCGCGCCCCGCCCTGCCCCGCCGCGACCGCGGGCCAGTGCGCCACCTGCCCGCGCAGCACGACGGGGCGGTAGCCGGGGACGATCTCGCGCGCGAAGGTCTCGGCATCGACCGCGCCGCGTTCGTGGAGCGGCGCAGGTTTGGGAGGGGCAGCGGTGTTCACACGCCGGTAATGCGATATTGGTCGATCATCGGCACCAGCACGCTCTCCATCGCCGCATAGCCTTGGGGCGTCGGATGGACGCCGTCATCGGCCAATCCGGGCCTCATCGCACCCTCAGGCGTGGCGAGGACGGGGGCGTAATCGACGAAGGTCGCGCCCACGCCTTCGGCATAGCCCTCGATCCACTGGTTGAGCAGGCGGATCGAGGGGGTGACTTCGAGGCCGGGACGCCACGGAAAGGCCGACGAGGGCGGAATCGAAGCGAGCAGCACGTCGATGCCCGACGCCTGCGCGATCTCGGCCATTATGCGGAGGTTGTCTTGCGTTTGCGATCTGGTCATCGGGCCGGTGTTGCCGGCGATGTCGTTGGTGCCGGCCATGATGTGGACGGCCTTCGGCTTCAGATGAACGACATCGGCCATCATCCGCAGCACCATCTGCGGGGTCGTCTGGCCGCTGATGCCGCGGCAGACGTGATCGGGCGTCGCGAAGAAGGCGGGGTGCTTGCTCTTCCATCCTTCGGTGATCGAATCGCCCATGAAGACGACGCCCACCGGCTTGCCCGAGGCGATCAGCGCCGCGTTCTCGTCGGCATATTTGCCGAGCCACGGAAAATCCTCGCGCATCTGCTTTTCGCGATCGGTTTCGGCGAAAGCGGGCGCGGCGGCGAGCACGGGAAGGACGGCGGCAGCGGCGAGGAGCGAGCGGCGCGAAAGCTGGGTCATAGTCGGTCCATCAGGTTGCAGATTTCGGAACGCGGAGCCGCTTCGGGCGTGGCGCCCGCGGCGTCGAAAAGAAGCGTGCGTTCGGCGGATGGCGTCCAGCGCGGCCAGGCGGGAAGCGCGGAGGCGTTGGGGTCGCCGTCTTTCGCGAACGATGCCCAATAATCCTGGAGCGACCAATCGGGCGTGACCTTGTTGTCGCCGAGCACCCAGGCGATCTCGGCGGCGTGATGGGTGTGGCCGCCCTTGGGGGTCACGTCGAACTCGTAGCGCCAGACGGGGGCGCCGTTTGTTGCGAGCAGGCTGGCGAGCGTGTTCGCCGGGCAGACGAAGATGACGTCGGTGCCGATGATGAGGTCGCGGTCGCCGCGGCGCGGGTCGGCGGGCGGATCGGATTGGTCGAGACGGTAAAAGGCGCGCGCCCTTTCGGCGTTCTCCTCGAACGCGTGATCGACGAAGGCGTCGCGGTGCGGACGACCGCCGGGATAGCCGAACTCGGCGCGGTTGGTGCCGACGATCACCGGGCGTTTGGGCGCCTCGGTAAGGAGCACGCGGGGGCTCTTGGGCAGCACCGCGCCGTCGATCGTGGTGTGCAGCCAGACGAACGAATTGTCTTCGATGACGGAATCGTGGAGTTTCAGATCGGCGGCGAGCAACGCCGGGATCGAGGCGGTGCGCAGCTTCTCGATGTCGCCGCCGGTGTCGAGCAGCGCATCGACCTGGTCGCCTAAACGGAACGCGGCGTCGAGCGGGCGGAAGGGCAGGCCGAAGCCGGGCGTGCCGCTTTCCATGATCGCCTTGCCGAACAGGCCGCGGGCCTGCGGGCTCGCGAGGAGCAGCGACACGTCCTGCGAGCCGGCGGATTCGCCGAAGATGGTGACGTTGCCCGGATCGCCGCCGAATTTGGCGATGTTCGCCTGCACCCATTCGAGCGCGGCGATCTGGTCCATCAGGCCGTAATTGCCGCTGTGGCCGCCCTGCTCGGCGGCGAGCCCGCGGTGCGAGAGGAAGCCGAAGATGCCGAGCCGATACTGCACGGCGACCAGCACGACGCCGTGATCGGTGATGTGCGAATCGACGGTGCCCGCCGCGCCGCCCGCGCGGTTCGAGCCGCCGTGAATCCACACCATCACCGGTCGCTTGCCGGTGAGCGAGGGCGTGCGGATGTCGAGCGTGAGGCAGTCCTCGCTGGCGTGGACGTAGTAGGCCTTGTTCCAGCCGTTGTCGTGCTGGAGGCAGGCGGGGGCTTCGGCGGTGGCGTCGCGGACGCCCTGCCAGGGGAGGACGGGCTGCGGGGGTTTCCAGCGGTTCTCGGCCGTCGGCGGAGCGGCGAAGGGGATGCCGCGGAAGACAAGCGCGGTGCCGTCATCGGTTGGCACGCCGGCGATGATGCCGCCGATGACGGTGACTTGGGGTGGAGCGGTCCAGGCTTGCGGTGCGGCGGCGATCAGGAACACTGCTGCCAATGCCGCGCTTCCCCGGCGAAGGCCGGCGTCCAGTCGGGAAAACATGAGCAACAAGGCGCAGCGCTTGAACAAATGACGTGCACCAATTGAGCCCCGGCCTTCGCCGGGAAAGGCGGAAAAGAAGATTTTCACCGTGCAGTCACCTTCTGCTCAATCACGTTCCAGCCGCGCAGCGCCAGCGAGGGGGTGACGGTATGTGTGGCGGGATAGCGGATGTCGATGGTGCGCTGCTCGCCGGGGAGGAGCGAGATGTAATTCTCGCTGTAGAAGGCGGGGAGGATGCGCTCGCCCTTCCCATCCACCAAGATCAGCTTGGCTTCGAGCGCCGGAACGGCGCTTTGGTTGGCGAGGGTTACTCGCACGAGCATGTCGTCGCCGTCACGCACCGGCGTGGCGGCGGTGAGCGCGAGTGGCGTCTGCGCGAGGCCGTTCAGGGCGCGGTAGGCGGCCTGATCCTTGCCGCGCCAGTAGAAGTTGCGGCTGAGCAGCGTGTCGCCGTCGTTCAACTGCAACTCGACGAGCGCCATACCTGTCTTGGCGAGGATGGAGTCGAGCGGGATCGTCTTCAGTTCCGTCGCGCGGTTGGCAAGCGCGTCGACGCGATCGGTGCGTGTGAACAGCTCGGCGTTGTCGAGGCCCACGACCGTGGTGGTCGCAATCAGCCCCGTGCGGTTCTGTCGCGTGGTGTTGAGAACCACCAGCTCGTTGCCCGGAAGGTTGAGCTGGACGTGAAGCGGCTCGGTCGCTTTCTTGGCGCCGTAATAAGCGGCCGACGTGTCGTAATCCCAGCTATAGAGCTGCCACGCGTTGGACGGCCAGGCGGGGTGCGTCATCCATAGCAGCCGCCCGCTGTTCCTGGTCCACAGGTGCCCGAGGAAGCCCTCGTACATCGCCTGGTGCGTCTCGAGGTTCATCATCTGCGCCTTGCGCTCGAAATCCGCGAGGCTGGTCGCGGCGCCGAACATCGTATCGAGCGCGTCCATGAACGTCTTCGTGTCGCCATTCCCGCTGAAATGCCAGTCATGATAGGCAAGCGTGTCCGACAGCGGCCAGCGATCGGGCTCCGGAATCCACGCGCGGATCGATTCGAGCGTCGACAGCGAGGGCGTGCCGGTCTCGACCGAAAAGCCGGTCGCGAGATCGGTGAAATAGCCGGCCGGCGGGCGGTAATCGTACGGCCCCGAGCCTTGCAGGTTCACGCTGTTCGAGCTGCCCGTGTACCAGCGCGTGCCGTCGAGTTCGAAAACAAGGTCATCGAGCCCCTCGTTGAGCGTCGGATAGGGCACGCCCTCGTTGCGACCGAACCAGACGACGATCGAGGGATGGTTGCGGTAGCGCGAGATCACATCGCGCGCGTTGGCGAGGAAGATTTGCGGGTCCTCGGGCTCGATCTGGTAGTTCTGCGTCGATTGCCAGAAATCGTTCAAGACCATCACGCCGTATTCGTCGGCGAGATCGTAGAACTGCTCCTCGTCGTTGTTGCCCATCCAGTTTCGGATGACGTTCATGTGCGCCTCGCGCTGGAGGCGGAAATAGGGTTCGAGCCGATCGCGGCGCACCTGCTTCATCGCGTCGTCCATGCCCCAGTTACCGCCCCGGGTGGCGATCTTGACGCCGTTGACGCGGATCAGGAGGTGGGGCTCGGGGAGCGCATCGGCGCTCGCGTCCGTGACGGCGTCGGAGCTCTCGCCGGCGGGGGTGAACGATTCGGCCCAGCCGCGCGGGCTCTGCTTGATGCCCTCGTGGCGCACGTCGATCAGCTTCTCGTGTCGCAGCGCGCCGTTGGTCGGCTGGACGGTGACGCGGCGGAGGTGGCCGGTCGAATCGAACAGCGAGAGATCGTAGCTTACTTCACGGATGCCGAAGCGCAGGCGCCTGGTGTCCGACACCGCGCCGTCGATCGCAGCGGTGAGCGTGAGATTGTGAAGCGCGGGATCGCCGTAGCCGTTGGGCCACCACAATGTCGGGTGCTCGACACGCAGCGCCTCGAACTCGGCGGGGGTGAGCGCCACGCTGCTCGTTCCGGGCGGGGCAGTGACGGGCTTTTCGACCGTCACGCCGTCGAATGCCGCACGCACGATCACAGGCACCGGCGCCGCGGCTGAGTTGGTGATGGGCACGGTCAGGTAGATGTCGGCGTGTTCGGTGTTCGGCAGCGGCAGATCGGTGACGACGTGCGGGTCGCCGATCCGCACGTCGCCATGCGCCTCGAGCTCGACGGGAAGCCAGATGCCGGTGTCGCGATCGCGGATTCCGGGGATCCAGTCCCAGCCTTCGGTGGCGATGAAGGTGGGGCCGTCGATCGCGAGCGACCCGCCATTGGGGCCGACCCCGCCCTCGATCGATTGTTCGTGCGGGATGCCGGGGTGTGGCGGCGGCGAGACGCGAACCGCGATCACGTTTTCACCCGCGATCGGCCGAATCGGAAACTGGCCGCGGATGAATGCGCCCTCGGTGCCGCCGAGATGCGCGCCGTTGAGCCATACCTCGGAGGCGTAGTTGATGCCGTTGAAGACGAGCGTCAGCGCCTTGCCTGCGGCCTCGGCCGGCGCGGTGAAACGGGTGCGATACCAGTAATCCTGCCGCGCGAGGCTTTCCGGGATCGCCATGTTGTTGAGGCCGTAATACGGATCGGGATAGACCCCGCGATCGACGAGCGTCGTCAGCACCGTGCCGGGGACGGTCGCGGCGTACCAGGCGCTGTCGTCAAAGCCCGACCGCGAGAGCGCCGCGCCGTCGGCCCTCACCTCGGGCGCGGGGGCGAGCCGCCAGCCGTTGATCCGCCAGCGATCGACGCCCGACGGGGCAAGCGGCGGCAGATCGGGCAAGGGCTTGGCCACAGGCTCGGAGATTTCGGCTTTGGCGTGCGGCAGCGTCCAGGGGTCCTGCTGCTCGGTGAGCCCGATATTGGCGCTCTTCTGGAACGGCCAGCCGACGCCGACCTGGAGCACGTGCGCGGCGGCGAAATTCGGGCGATCGGCCGCCGCGGCCGCGACCTCCTTCGCCGAAAGCGCCGCGTCGTCGATCGTCGCGCCGAGCAGCGTGCCGCCGAAATGCGGCCGCGCTTCGACAACGGACGCGACCCCTGCCGTGGGCGGCACCGCGCCGCTTGCGACCGCGCCGCTCGCCGCCCGTTTGCCGTCGACGTAAAGGGTCGCGCGCTGCCCGTCCGAGACGAGGCTGACGTGCGTCCAGACGCCCGCCTCGAGCGGCGCGCCCGCGACGAGATCGGCGAAGGCGGGACGCCCGGCGCGCAATTCGAGGCAGCGGCATGCGCCCGCCGGATCGCCGAGCGCGATCAGCGGCACCGCGCCCCGCTGCCGCGCATCGGAATTGACCCATGCAGAAAGCGTGAACGGGTGCCCCGCGGCGGCGACGGTCGCGTCGCCGAGCTCGCGCGTGATGCCGATCCCGCCGGGCATGAAATGCGCATCATAGGGACCGCCATTGGGCGGCACGTCCGCCAGCACCGGCACGGCAATCGCCACCGCGACCGTACCCACGATCCGCCCGAAATACCGCATCCCCTCTCCCCCTCGCTTATCGTTCTGTGCCGGCCGGTCCGATCTTGTCCGCGATGCGCGCGATCACGCTCCGGCATCGGGGGCGACAAACCCAAAAACAGGCGTGGTCCGGCGGGAAGGTGCCGAACCACGCCTCAGAGATGCCGCGCGCGTCACCGCATCGCGGCCCTTGACCGTCCCTGGGAAGGCTTGGCGGGACGACAAGTCATTGGGGGCATGCCACGATCTGATCGGCGACGGTGCCCAGCGACACCTTCGCGAGACTGATCGTGGCCTCGCCCGAGCTGGTGAGTGCGAACGGCATTTCGACATGCGCCATGTCGACGCCCTGCCCCGCAAAGCATTTGAGCGGCACGCCGTAAGTGCGCCAAGCGCCCGGCTCGCCGAGCGGCGCGAGCGGGATGCTGCCAGTCTTCGCGCCGCTGTGCATCGACAGCGTCAACGGCCTGGCCGGGGCGGCATCGACGCGCATCGTCGTCACCAGCATCACGTCGCCGTTGGATTCGCGGGTGACGTCGATCGGGGCGTGGGTGGCGAGCGCGACCGTTGCGGGCGCCGCGCCGTCGAAGGCAAAGCGGCGCGCGCCTTCCTGGACGAGATGGTCGGTCGCGGTGACGGCGACATGGCCCGCCGCGGCCTTCGCGGGCACCGCTGTGATCCGCGTCTGCTGCCCGGCGGCGTCGGCGACGATCAACGACCAGCTCGCTGCAGGGACGCCTTGCGCAAAGAAGGTGCCGCTGTCGGCCGTCTCCGCGACGCCCGCATCTTCGGGGAGCAAGGGGACGGTGACGTCGCTGGTGGTCTTCAGGCCGTAGCCGAGCGGGAACAGCGTCGGCCCGTCGGCATTGGCGGTCCTGGGCCAGGCGAAGCTCAATGTGCCGCGGAATTCGTGCGCGACCTTGCCGTCCTTGCCTGCGAGCAGCATGTCGGCGACGCCCTCGCCTTCCGACCCCGGCAGCCACGCGGCGACGAACGCGTCGGCGGTGTTGATTTCGGGGTTCACGAAGAGCGGCCGGCCGGTGAGCATGACCGCGACCACAGGGATGCCCTGCGCCTTCAGCTTCTTCATCGTCGCGAGCGGGCCGCGCAGCTCGGGCTTCAATTGGAGCGTTTTGAGGTCGCCCTGGAACTCGGCATAGGGTTTTTCGCCGAACACGACGATCGCGGCGTCAGGCCTGGCGCCGGTGAAGCTGCCGTCGGACGAGAGCGTCGCGGTGCCGCCCGCCGCCTTTACCGCGGCGTCGAGCCCTTGCCAGATCGTCGTCGCGCCGGGGAAGTTCGTCGGATCGAGGCCGGTGCCCTGCCACGAGAGCGTCCATCCGCCCGACTGACGCGCGACATCATCCGCGCCGTCGCCGGCGACGAGGATGTTCGCGCCCGGATCGAGCGGGAGGACGTGGCCTTCATTCTTGAGCAACACGAGCGATTCGCGCACCGCCTGGCGCGCGAGAGCGCGGTGCTCGGCGCTGCCGAGCTGGTCGAACTCGCCCGCGAGGAGGCGCGAGGAGGGCTTGCCCGCCTCGAACACGCCGAGCCGCATCTTGACGCGCAGGATGTTCGAGACCGCGTCGTCGAGCCGCTTCATCGGGACTGTGCCGTCCTTCACTTGGCCAAGCAGGCTGTGCCAGAGCGGCTTCCAGCTATCGGGCGCCATGTACATGTCGAGCCCGGCATTGATCGCCTTGGCGCAACTCTGGTTGGTGCAGCCTTCGACCTGACCGTGCGCGTTCCAGTCGCTCACCAGAAAACCGCCGAACCCCATCCGCCCCTTGAGCACACCGGTGAGCAGGCTCTTGTTGCCCGTCATCTTGACGCCGTTCCAGCTCGAGAAGCTGACCATCACCGTCTGCACGCCCGCGTCAATCGCGGCGACATAGGGGAGCCCATGAATGTCACGCAGCTCGGTCTCGCTGATCCGCGCATCGCCCTGGTCGTGGCCCTCGAAGGTGCCGCCGTCTGCGAGGAAATGCTTGGTCGAGGCGATGACGTGCGGCCCCGCGAGGATCGGGCCGGTGTTGGGCTCGCCCTGAAGGCCGCGGATGAACTGGCCGACATAGGCGGAGACGAGCGTCGGATCGCTCGAATAGCCTTCATAGGCGCGACCCCAGCGCAGATCCTGCGGGACGGTGATGGTGGGCGCGAAGGTCCATTCCTGGCCCGTGGTGCGGATTTCCACGGCGGTCGCCTCGGCGATCTTCCGCATCAGCGCGGGATCGTGCATCGCGCCAAGGCCGACATTGTGCGGGAAGAGCGTCGCGCCGACGATGTTCGAAGCCCCGTGGACCGCGTCGGTACCCCAGATGACGGGAATGCCGACGCCACCATCGGAGGTGTCGGTCGAGGCGGCATAGAATTCGTCGGCGAGCTGGAGCCATTTCTGCGGCGGCGCGAGGTCGTCGCCATAGGGGCCCGAGCTGCCGCCGTTGAGCACCGAGCCGAGATGGTATTGCTTCACCTCTGCGGGGGTCACGCTGGAGATATCGGCCTGAACGACCTGGCCGACCTTCTCCTCAATCGTCATCCGCGCGACGAGATCGGCGATGCGCTTTTCCAGCGCGGGATCGGGGGCGTAGGGCCAGTGCGCCTGCGGCCAGATGTCGGGATGCGCCACCGCCGATGCGGGCGTCTGCGGCGCGGGCAGTTGCTGCGCCGGCAGCGCGGCCGCGCCTCCGATCGTCGCAAGTGTTGACGCTAACATAAGGAGACGCTTGCGCCCCCGAAACATTGCCCGCATGACCCATCCCCTCGCGTTTTTTTGGAAGTGTACTAGTTCATACAACCGAAAATCAATCGGCATCGTCCGCGATGGCATCTTGGCATCGATGCGATAGTTGCGCAATGAGAACGTTCACAGAGCGTTCGAAAAAGGGGAGATGCGTTTCATGCAACGACAGTCCAGCGGTGTCCTCGCGGCCTTCGCCTCGGTGACCACGCTCTTCTTCGCCTGGGGGTTCATCACCTCGAACAACGATCCGCTGATCGCTGCATTGCGCGCGGTGTTCCAGCTTTCCTATGCCGAGGCGCTCGTTACCCAGTTCGCCTTCTTCCTCGCTTATGGCATCGCCTCGATTCCTGCCGCCGCGTTGCTCAACAAGCTCGGATCGGTGCGCACCATCCTGGCCGCGCTCGGCACGATGGCGTTCGCGTGCCTCGTGATCCAGCTCACCGGGGTGCTCGACAGCTATCTCGTCGTGCTCGTCGCCTTGTTCATCCTCGCCACCGGCATCACTGCGCTCCAGGTCGCGGCCAACCCGCTCGCGGCCGCGCTGGGTGCGCCCGAGCAGAGCCATTTCCGCCTCACCTTCGCGCAGGCGTTCAACTCGCTCGGCGTCGTGCTCGGTGTCCATTTCGGCTCGCAGATCATGCTCGACAAGAGCGTGCTCGGCGCGGGCGAATTCACCGATTCCGCCAGCCGCGCCGCCGCCTTGGGCGCGGTCGAACATGCGTTCATCCTGATCGCGATCTTCCTCGTCCTGCTGGCGCTATTCATCTGGGTCCAGCGCGGCCGCATCGAGCGCGCGACGGTGCATCTGGCGCCGGTCACCAGCGGCGGCGTGCTCGAGGCGCTGCGCGCGCCCTGGGCGGTGTTCGGCGCGGTCGCGATCTTCCTCTATGTCGGCGCCGAGGTGTCGATCGGCTCGATCATGATCAACTTCCTCAACCGGCCGAACGTCCTCAATGTCTCGCTCGAAGCCGCCGGCGCGATGCTCGCCAATTATTATTGGGGCGGCGCGCTCGTCGGTCGCTTCATCGGCAGTTTCCTGCTGACCCGCGTGCCCGCGGCGCGGCTGCTCACCGGCGCGGCGTCGATCGCCGGATTGCTGTGCCTCACGGTCGCATTCTCCGACGGCCCGAGCGCCGCCTACGCCGCGCTCGCGGTCGGGTTCTTCAACTCGATCATGTTCCCGACGATCTTCACGCTGACGCTCGAACGGTCGGGCGTGTCGGAGGCCTCGACCTCGGGGCTGCTCTGCCTCGCGATCGTCGGCGGCGCGTTCCTGCCGCTGCTCACCGGCACGATCGCCGATGCGGGATCGCTGACGGCGGCGTTCATCGTGCCGCTCGTCGCGTACGTCGTGATCGCCTTCTTCGCCTTCCGGGCGACAAGCGCGCGCCTCAGCCGCGTCCCCGACGAAGAGACCGAGTTCGTCAGTCCGCATTGATCGGAAAGACGGGTTGCCGCCCGAGAGCGGCAACCCTAATCCCTTGCCGACGAGACCCGCGGAGAGGATGATGACCAAGCTGTTGGCGGCGCTCGCGCTGCTCGTGATGGGAGCGCCGCTGATGGCGCAGGGCTACGATCCGCGCGAAACCTTCGCGCCGCTCGATTTCGGCCAGCCGGTCAACCGCTACCGCTCGTCGAACGGCCTGCCCGGCCCCGATTACTGGCAGAACCGCGCGGACTACGCGATCCGCGCCACGCTCGACACCCAGGCCAAGGCGCTGCGCGGCAGCGTGCGGATCACCTACGCCAACAACAGCCCCGACACGCTGAAGGTGCTGTGGCTGCATCTCGAGCAGAACCTCTATACGCCCGAATCGCGCGGCTATCTCGCTGCCGGAGGCCCGGTTCGCGGCGTCAGCGGCGGGATGACGCTCGATTCGGCCGAGGTGGCGCTGACAGGCGGCGAGGCGGCCGCGGTGACGCCGCTGATCGACGACACCCGCGCGCAGCTTCGGCTGCCGGCACCCCTCGCTCCGGGCGCGACGGCGATCATCACGATCGGCTATCATTTCACGATTCCGGGCGAATATGGCGGGCGCATGGCGTGGGGCCGCTCGCGCGACGGCGAGATCTACGACCTCGCGCAATGGTATCCGCGCATGGCCGTCTATGACGACATCCGCGGCTGGGACCCGCTCCCCTATCTCGCGCAGGAATTCTATCTCGAATACGGGACATTCGATTATTGGCTGACGGTGCCCGCCGACATGATCGTCGCCGGATCGGGCAAGCTGATGAACCCCGAGGAGGTGCTCACCAAGGAGCAGATCGCGCGGCTCGAACAGGCGCGCCACAGCGACGCGACGGTGATGATCCGCAGTCCGCAGGAGATCGGCGAGCCGGCGACCCGCCCCAAGCACGACGGCACGCTCACCTGGCATTTCCGGATGGAGAACACGCGCGACGTCGCGTGGAGCGCGTCGAGCGTGTTCGCCTGGGACGCCGCGCGGATCAACCTGCCCGACGGCAAGAGCGCGCTCGCGATGTCGCTCTATCCGGCCGAGAGCGCGGGACAGGATCGCTGGGGCCGCTCGACCGAATATATGAAGGACGCGGTCGAGCGCTTCTCGGCCAAATATTATCCTTACCCCTGGCCCGCCGCGATCAACGTCGCCGGCCCGGCCGCCGGAATGGAATATCCGGGCATCGTGTTCGACGGCGTCGACGACAAGGGCAAGGTGCTGTTCTGGATCAGCGCGCACGAGATCGGCCACAGCTGGTTCCCGATGATCGTCGGCTTCGACGAGCGCCGCCACGCCTGGATGGACGAGGGCTTCAACACCTTCATCGACGTCTATGAATCGGACGAGTTCGGGGGCGGCGTCTATGGCCCGAAGCGCGATAGCGAATATGCCCCGAAGGGCGGCAATCCGGTCGACGAGATTTTGCCGATCCTCGCCGATCCCGACGCGCCGCCGATCCTGGCCCGCGCCGACACCATCCGCGAAAAATACCGCCACCCCGTCACTTACTTCAAATCGGCGCTCGGGCTGGTGCTTCTCCGCGAGCAAATCCTCGGGCCCGAGCGGTTC
>CAMLGC010000058.1 GCA_946479505.1 uncultured Sphingomonadaceae bacterium | reverse complement strand
TCCTGCTCCACTACAACTTCCCGCCCTATTCGGTCGGTGAAGTCGGCCGCTTCGGCGCGCCGGGGCGTCGCGAGGTCGGTCACGGCAAGCTCGCCTGGCGCGCGCTGCACCGCGTGCTGCCGACGATGGAGGAGTTCCCGTACACGATCCGCGTGCTCTCCGACATCACCGAGTCCAACGGATCGTCGTCGATGGCGACGGTGTGCGGCGGCTCGCTGGCGATGATGGACGCGGGCGTGCCGCTCAAGCGCCCGGTCTCGGGCATCGCGATGGGCCTGATCCTCGAAGGCGACGACTTTGCCGTGCTGTCGGACATCCTCGGCGACGAGGATCACCTCGGCGATATGGATTTCAAGGTCGCGGGCACGTCCGAGGGCATCACCAGCCTTCAGATGGACATCAAGATCGCCGGCATCACCGAGGAGATCATGAAGGTCGCGCTCGCGCAGGCGCATGACGGTCGCGCCCATATCCTCGGCGAGATGGCCAAGGCGCTCGATCATACCCGTGAAGAGCTCTCGGCGCACGCGCCGCGGATCGAGACGATGCAGATCGACAAGTCCAAGATCCGGGACGTCATCGGCACCGGCGGCAAGGTGATCCGCGAGATCGTCGCGACCACCGGCGCGAAGGTCGATATCGACGACGAGGGCGTCATCAAGATCAGCTCGTCGGACACGTCGCAGATCGAGGCGGCGATGAACTGGATCAAGGGCATCGTCGAGGAGCCCGAGATCGGCAAGATCTACAACGGCAAGGTCGTCAACATCGTCGATTTCGGCGCGTTCGTGAACTTCATGGGCGGCAAGGACGGCCTCGTCCACGTCTCCGAGATGAAGAACGAGCGCGTGGAGAAGCCTTCGGACGTCGTTTCCGAGGGCCAGGAAGTGAAGGTCAAGGTGCTCGAGGTCGACCCCCGCGGCAAGGTCCGCCTGTCGATGCGCGTCGTCGACCAGGAAACCGGCGCGGAGCTCGAAGACACGCGTCCGCCGCGCGAACCGCGCGAGCGTGGTGATCGCGGCGATCGTGGCCCGCGCGGCGACCGCGGTGATCGCGGTGGCCGTGGTGGTGATCGCGGCCCGCGTCGCGATCGTGGCCCGCGCCGCGACGACGACCGCGGCCCGCGCGCCGAGCGCAAGGAAGGCGGCAATGAGGGCGAGGCGCCCGAATTCGCGCCCGCCTTCCTGACCGGCGACCGCGACTAAGCGGCAGTCACCGATCGAAGAAAGGGGCTCGGCGAGCGATCGCCGGGCCCTTTTCGTGGATTTAATCGCGCGTTGTGAAGCGCTTAGACTGCCCTGCCGGCGAGGGGAGCCGACATGCGATCTGCCATCAAAATCCTTGCTGCGGTGCTGATCGCCTCAGCCGCACCCGCGCTGGCGCAGGAGGGGCCTTCCGACGCCGAGAAAGAGGCGTTCAAGCGGGCACGGGACGCCATCCACGACGGTCGATACCTCGAAGCCGACGCGATACTACACGCCGTGACCTTCAATCCCGACGGCACGGTTCGCAGCGAGAATGCGCTCGGCTTCTGGCAGCAGACCCACGCCGCGGTCAGCGACTGGTTGCCGCCCCCGGACGAGCCCGCAAGCGGACTTGACGAGGCCGAGCGCGCCCGGATCGAGAGCGCCACCTTCGTCGATGCGATCGACGAAATCGTGCGCCGCGCCCGCGATACGCGCATTGTCATCCTCAACGAGGATCATTCCGATTCGCGCGACCGCGCCTTCGGCCTCGAGGTCGCGCGTGCGCTGCGCCCGCTCGGCTACGATACGCTCGCCGTCGAGACGCTGGGCAACACCCCCGACGAGGCGCGTAATGCCAACCACATGGAGCTGATCGCCGAGCGCGGAGCACTCGTTCGCACCGATGGCTATTATACGCGCGATCCCGTCTTCGCCGGCTTCATTCGCCAGGCGCTCGCGCTCGGCTATCGCCCGGTCGCCTACGAAACGACCGACTTCGATCCCAAGAAGACACCCGCCGAGCGGATTGCCAGCCGCGAGCAACAGCAGGCCGATTATCTGTTTCAGCGCACGCTGCGCCACCGCCCCGATGCCAAGGTGCTCATCTATGTCGGCTTCCATCACGCCGCCGAGAACCCGATCGCGGGTAGCTCGGGAATCAAGCAGCGATGGATGGCGGCGCGGCTGAAAGCGCTCACCGGCATCGATCCGCTGACGATCGACCAGACGACGATTCGTCTGCCCGATCCGCCTGCTGCCGCCGGTGACCCGCTCGTGCGGGCGCTGGCGCCGCGGATCGGCAAGCATAGCGTCGTGGCGATGGCCGGAGCGGCCCCATTGGTGCTCGGCGAGTATGCGGGCAAGGTCGATCTCCAAGTCATCCATCCGCCCGCGCACGCCGTCGATGGCCGCCCCGACTGGCTCGCCGCGATGGGCCGCGAGCCTGTCGATATTCCCGAAGCGCTGCTGCCGGACGAGGGCGCCCGCCTCGTCCAGGCGTTCGCGGCCGGCGAAGGCGAGGACGCGATCCCCGTCGATCAGGTGCTCGTCACCGCCGGCGAGCCGGCTCCCCCACTTCTGCTCCCGTCGGGGATGGAGGTGCGCTATGCCGTTGAGGATGAGCCGGCAACGGCCTCGGCCGAGGAGGGAAACGATGAACCGTCGTGAGGCGATCGGTGCCGGGCTGGCGCTTGCGGGCGCTGCGCTGGGCAGTTGCGCGAAAGCCACTGCTGCGCAGCCATTCTTCGCCGCGCATGGTCTGCCGATCGGCGTCCAGCTCTACACGCTCGATCCGGCGATCGACCGCGATCTGGAGGGCACGCTAAAGGCGCTCGCCGCAATCGGTTATCGTAACGTCGAGATGGCCGGGCTGCACGGCCGCACCGCCGCGGACTGGCGCGCGGCGCTCGACCGCACCGGACTCGCCTGCCCCAGCATGCACATTCAGCCGAGCGGCCGCGGCACCGGCGCGAGCTTTGCCGATCCGGCGGCGCTCGCGCGCGACATGCACCTCATCGGCGCAACCACTGCGGTGCTGCCGATCCCGCTCTTCCCCACTGATTTCCGCCCGCCCGCCGAAACCAACGCAGGCGACGGCTTCCGCCTGTCGGGCAAGGCGATGAAGCGTGACGATTGGGCGCGCACCGCCGATTTCCTCAACGCTGCGGCAAAGGCGCTCGCGCCCGAAGGGATCAAGGTCGGCTATCACAATCATAATTTCGGATTCGCCCCGCTTGGCGGTGGCGGCACCGGTTTCGAGCTGCTGCTCGCCGGGACCGACCCCAAGACCGTCACCTTCGAGATGGATGTAGGCTGGGTCGCCGCGGCGGGCGGCGATCCGCTCGCGCTTCTGAACGCGCATCCCGGCCGGTTCACGCAGATGCACGTCAAGGACATCGAAGCCTCGACCAAACCCAATTTCGAGGTGCGGCAGGACCCGACCGAGGTCGGCAGTGGCATGATCGGCTGGAAAACGATCCTGCCGGCCGCCTGGGCTGCCGGCGTGCGCGAATATTATGTCGAGCAGGAGCCGCCCTTCCCGGGCGAACGGATCGATTCGGTGGCGAAAAGCTACCGGTATCTGGCGACGCTGGTGACCTGACGAGGGTCACGGCAAGCCGGCGATCCTGGCAGGAGCGTGGAACTTAGCCGCGCTCCTGGGCGCGCGGCGGAGGGCCAGGATCGTCGTGCATGAAATCGCTTCGCTCGGGCGGTGCGACAGGGCGTGAGGGCGCAGGGTCGGCCGTCCAGCGGAAATCCGGACCGCCATCCTCCATGAAATCGCCGGCTGGAAACGCTCCGTTGCTCCGCGCTGCGGGCCGCGAGAGCGGGCGCCGGGGTGCATCGGGGGTCGTATCGGGCCGCCGCCACACCACGCGATAGCCGCGTGGCGGCAGCCGCCAGCGGCCGAACAACGATCGAACGATCTCCCGCTCGCAGCGCCGGCAGCGCGAAAAGGCGTAGCCCCGGTTCCACGTCTCGCCGGTTTCGGCGAGATGGCCGTAAAGCACGCAGAGCAGGCGAGACAGATCGATCATCTTCCTTCGTGCGCCGGTGCCGGCGAGCGCGCCCCTCCCTGGTTAGCCGCAGCGCAGCCTCATAGCGTCCATTGCCCCGCCGCCTTGCCCATTCGCGCGCGCTCGAACGAGGCACGCTGCGCATTGAACGCGCGACATTCGGCAAGCTGATCGCCGACAAAGGCCTCGCGCGTGCGAGCGGCCGGATCGTAAAGCGAGATGAACTCGCGATATTTGAACACCGAAACGCATTGGAGCACGAAGCCGGGCAGAAAATCGCGATATGCCGAATCGAGCAGCATCGACCGGTATTCGGAGTACCGCATCGCCGCCGAGCGATCGACCAGCAGGCCGGTGGCGATCGACTGGAGCAGCGCCTCGAACCGCGCGAAGGCCTCACCGATCTCGACCGATGCCGGCTCAATCATCGGATCCTCCGTGGCTCAGTCGGCTGATCCCGATGCACGGTTCCGCGCCGACACTCAGTCGACGTAAACGCGGCGCGGCTGCGGCGGCTGCGGCGGCTCGACGAGCTTGAGATTGGTGCCCTCGACGGCGCTGTCGGCCGCGCGGTGCTTGATCGTCCCTTCGATGATGCCGCCGGCAGTGACCTTGAGGCGGGTATAGACGACCTCGCCCTTGACGTGCGCGGTGGGTTCGATCCCGAGGTCGCCCGCGATGACGGTGCCCTCGACCTTGCCCGATATGCGGACGCGCTCGGCCTGGATCGTGCCTTCGACGTTGCCGCCCTCACCCACGAAGAGTGTCGCACAGCGGACCTCGCCGTTGATACGGCCTTCGATCTGCAGATCAGTTGAACATTCGACTTCGCCGGTGATTACCACCCCCGGCCCGATGATCGACATGGAATCGCGACCCTGCTGGTCACGCGTGTCCGACCGTTCCATCTTCCTACCCTTTCCGCGACCCGGATAAGCTCTGAAGCTAGGCAGAACCGATTGTAATCCCGGAACTTGCCGAGTCTTGTCGAGGATGCATCATACCAGAGTTGCCGTACCCTCTCAAGCAGCCGGCGCTGCGAAAAGGGAGTACGATGGCCCGATATGGAACAAGCGTGCGCCTGCTCCGGGGCATGCCCCTACACCGCCACCGGCTGCGGTCCGTCATCGAGCTCACGCAGGTCGCGACCACGTGTCTCGCGGCCGAAGATCGCGACAAGCACGAGCGCCGCCAGCGTCGGCAGAACGATCAGCGCCGCCACCACGATCATCGGCGGCATCAAGGCGGTGATCGCCAGCGCCTGCGCGATCAGCCCGCCGGTCTTGGTGCATGCCGCGACCCAGCCGGTCGCGCGGCCGCGCACGCGCAAGGGGAAGCTCTCGGCGGTATAGGGGAGCAGGATCGCGATGATCGCGTTCGATCCGACGATCAGCAGCGCGACCGGCAGTACCGGGCTTCCCCCCCCGCTCAGTTCGAGCCACATCACGCCGAACAGGCCGCCGATCGTGACCGTCAGCGCCGCGACCAGCGACCATTTGGTGCTCCACCGGCTGTAGATCAGCGCCGCGAGAAACACCGTCGGCAAGGCGATCAACGCCGATTCGGTGAGCATCCGGCTCGCCGTGCCCACCGAATAGCCTTTTTCGACCAGATCGGCCGGCAGCCAGAGCAGCAGCCCGAAGCTGATGAACCCCCACGAAAGCCCGCCGAGGCTGAGCGCAGTGAGTTTGCCGATCAGATGCTTGCCGGTGAGCGGCAGGTGACGGGCGACGATTTGCGCGCTGGGCTCGTGCATCGGCTCGGTCCTCCGCGCGACCGCACCGAAGCGGCGCATCACCGCTTCCGCTTCGTGCTCGCGCCCGCGCGCGATCAGGAACTTGGCCGATTCGGGAATGAGCCCGCCCATCAGCACGAGCAGCAGCCCGGTGGGCAGATTCGCGAGCCACAGGATGCGCCAGCCGAAGATCGGCTGAAGCAGCGCCGAAATGCCGCTCGCCGCAAAATAGCCGCCGAGCGCGCCCAGTCCACCGACGAGCACCAGGCTCCAGCCGCGGTGACGGCTCGGCATCATCTCGGCGAGCAGCGCGTAGGTGACGGGCAGCATCCCGCCGGCCGCCGCGCCCATCATGAAGCACATGCCGATATTCCAGGCGAGGCTGGGCATCGCGCCGCAGATCGCGGTGCCGACGAACATCACCGCCGACAGGAGGATCGAGGCCTTGCGCCCGTAAATGTCGGCGACGATGCCCCAGGCGACCGATCCGACGACGGTGCCGAGCAACGCGAAGAACGGCACGAGCGACGCGGTCGCGCTGGGCACGCCATATTCGGCCGCCATCCCGGGCAGCGCGAAACCGAGCGCGGCGGGCTTCATCACGTCGACGACGAGCGCGACGACGAGCACCGCCATCAGCTTCCAGTGCGGCGCGCCGAGCTCGGCATCCTCGGGCGCGGAGATGGTGATCGTCGCCCCGACCTCGCGATGCGCGGCGAGGTTGCGCGGCAGCAGGCCGTAGGCCGCAACGACGATGCCGCCGACGATCAGGAACATGCCGAGGAGCATGCCCGGATCCATCGGCATGCCCGCCATGCGATAGCCCATCGAGCGCGCGGCGAGGAACATCGGCAGGTGCAGCAGCACGCCCGCGGTCACCGCCGCGCTGCCGAGGACGAACGCCCACAGCCCGCGCCGATCCGCCAAGGTGCTCGCCATCCCGCCCATCGAATCCCCTTTCCTGGGAGCGCTATAGCGAAGCAGCACCGCCGACCGAAGGACGGGATTTCGTTTGCGACGGAATGATGGAAGGCGCGAAGGTCCAGGGGGTTCTGTTGCCCGGCCCCCCTGGCGGCCGCTGGAATCCGCTTCTGTTGCCCGGTGCGGTCCAACCGCGCTATTTTGGTATAATGTCAGGCCGTTAGGCCATCAATTACGCCGCAATCGCGAGTGCTTCATTGTCATTGGCACTTGTGTAATGGGCCGTTGCGGTGGTCCCATTCCGGGCGAAAACAGCGCTTTTCAACACACGTCGATCCTGGTTCGGCCCCATCAGCTAGTCCCTCGCGTGCAAGGAGGGGCCACCTGGTGGAGCCGCCGGGTACTGCCCCCGGGTCCGCTGCGCCTATTGTACGCCGCAGTTTATCGCCATAGCCGACCGAAGCCGACGAGACCCTATATAGGGCTGCCAGTTTGAAAGAAAAGCCGTCGCTGCTGTTTCCGAAACGCCTTTGAAGCGCCATAAAGGACGCGCATAACGCTTCTCATGTTGACGCAGCGTTCCCGTTACGCGCTTCGCGCGATGCTCTTTCTCGCCGAAGCGCCCGCCGCCGGCCCGCCGATCCCGATGCACCGGATCGCCACCCACGCCAACGTCCCGCGCAAGTTTCTGGAGCTGATCCTCGCCGATCTACGCGAAGCGGGGCTGCTCGTGAGCTATCGCGGCAAGATGGGGGGGTACCGACTCTCCAAACCGACGCACCTCGTCTCGCTAGGCGACATCATTCGCGTGATCGAGGGGCCGCTCGCACTCGTGCCGTGCGTCAGCCGGACCGCCTACAAAAGCTGCAAGGATTGCCACGACGAGGGAGCTTGCGCGATCCGCCATGCGATGATGCGCGTGCGCGACGAGACGGCGCGCATCCTCGACGGTACCAGCCTCGCCGACGCGCTGGCCGAGGATCTGGCCGCCGCCTGAGCTCCGCAATCCCTCAAGAGGCGGCCTCCCGCTGCGCCTTGAGCTCGTCGCGGATCTCGCGCAGCAGCACGACGTCGGTCGGCTCGGGCGCGGCGACCGCAGGCTTTTCCTGCTCGAACGATTCGACCAGACGGTTCACCGCCCGCACGATCAGGAAAATGATGAAGGCGAGGATCAGGAAGTTGATCGCGACAGTGATGAACTCGCCATATCCGAACATCGGCACGCCCGCCTCCTTGAGCGCGGCATAGTTGGTGAGCGAACCGCGATAGGCCTCCGGGATCGGGCCGAGGCGGACGAAATAGCTCGAGAAATCGAGCCCCCCGAACAGCCAGCCGACCACCGGCATGATGATGTCGTCGGTCAAAGACTTGGTGATGCCGGTGAAGGCGGCGCCGATGATCACCGCGACGGCGAGATCGAGCACATTGCCGCGCAGCACGAACTTCTTGAATTCGTTCAACATCCCCAAAAACCTCCCTCGCTCTTGTCCGATTTGGGTTTCGTCTTCTATCCCGCTTCCTCTAGGATGCGAACCGCAAGGGCTGGAGGGAGACCATGATGCGATACCGAACGCCGATCGTGCTGGCCGCCGCGATGACGGTAAGCGCCTGCGGGATCAACTCCGTCCCGACGGCCGAGGAGAATGTCAAGGCCCGCTGGGCCGACGTGCAGGCCGATTACCAGCGCCGCGCAAATCTGATCCCCAATCTGGTCAACACCGTGAAGGCATCGGTCAACGCCGAGGACAAGGTGCTGACCGACGTGATCGAGGCGCGCTCCAAGGCGACGTCGATCCAGGTGAGCGGCGACGATCTGGGCGATGCCGCCAAGATGCAGCAGTTCGCGGCGGCGCAGGGCCAGTTGGGCGGCTCGCTGAGCCGCCTGCTCGCGACGGTGGAGGCCTATCCCGAGGTCAAGAGCCAGACCAACTTCACGACGCTGATGAGCCAGCTCGAAGGCACCGAGAACCGGATCGCGATCGCCATCCGCGACTACAACCAGGCGGTGCAGGAGTATAACACGCGCATCCGCACCTTCCCCGACGCGATCGGTGCCAAGGTCTTCTACGGCGCCGAGCCCAAGGTGCCCTACCAGGCGACCACCCCGGGTGCCGAGAACGCGCCGACGGTCGATTTCGGGAATATGAGCTGATCGCCCGGGCTATCGACACCCTGCTTTCCTCGTTCGACACGGGAGCAAGACACGTGCGTCTCTCCGACAAGCTCCGGGCGACCGGGCTTCTTTGGCTGGCGCTGACGCTGCTCGCGCTCGTGTTGGCACCGCCCGCTGATGCGCAGACCTTCCCCAAGCTCACCGGGCGAGTGGTCGACGCCGCGAACCTGCTCAGCCCCGAGCAGGAAGCGCAGCTCAGTCAGCTATCGCGGCAGATCGAGCAGGCCTCGACGCGCCAGTTCGTCGTCGCGACGATTCCCGACCTTCAGGGCTATCCGATCGAGGATTACGGCTATCGCCTGGGCCGCGACTGGCAGATCGGAACCAAGGCGAACAACGGCATCCTGCTGATCGTCGCGCCCAACGAGCGCAAGGTGCGGATCGAGGTGGGATACGGGCTCGAGCCGATCATGACCGACGCCCTATCGAGCGTCATCATCAACCAGACGATCCTGCCGCGCTTTCGCGATGGCGACATGGCGGGCGGCATCCTCGCCGGCGCGGCCGCGATCGGCGAGCAGATGAAGCTGCCGATGGAGGCGGCCGAGAAACGCGCCCAGAAGGTGGTGGCGGAGCAGGAAGAGTCGGACGACGGCGGTGGCTGGGCGGTCGGCATCTTCTGGATCATCGTGCTGTTCTTCGTGATCTTCCCGATGATCTTCGGCCGCGCGCGCGGGCGGCGCCACCGCAGCGGGCTCGGTTCGGTCTGGCTGTGGGGACCCGCGCTTGGCGGCTGGAGCAGCGGATCGAGCGGCGGGTCGAGTTGGGGCGGCGGCGGATTCGGCGGCGGCGGCGGCTTTTCCGGAGGCGGCGGATCGTTCGGGGGCGGCGGCGCCTCGGGGGGCTGGTAGATGGCGCGCGTCATACGGCTTTCCGCCGAGGAGCATGCCCGCGTCACCGAAGCAGTCGCGGAAGCCGAACGCGGCACCGACGGCGAGATCGTGACGATCGTGACGGCACGGTCGAACGCCTATCACGACGTGGCCTTGCATTACGCGATCGGCGCGATGCTGCTGACCGTGGCGCTCGCGGCGCTTTTCCCCGGCTGGGTCGAAGCGCTGGTCGGCTGGTTCTCGGGCGGCTGGGTGAGCGGAATCGACCCGCGCTGGAGCTTCTTCGCGCTGATGCTCGTCGAGGCGGTGGTGTTCCTCGTCGTTCGGTACGCGCTCGCCTGGATGCCGCTCAGGATCGCGCTCACGCCCGCGGCGACGCGGTCGCGGCGGGTGCGGCGGCGCTCGGTCGAATGCTTCAAGGTCGGCGCCGAGCGGCGGACGGCGGCGCGGGTCGGCATCCTCCTCTACCTCTCGCTCGACGAGCGGCGGGCCGAGATCGTCGCGGACGAGGCGATCCATTCGGCGGTGCCCGTCGAACGCTGGGGCGATGCGATGGCGGCGTTGGTCGATGAGGTTCGCGCGGGCCGGCCGGCCGAGGGCATGGCGGCGGCGGTCGCCCAGATCGGCGCGATTCTCGCCGAGACCTTCCCCAAGACCGACCGCGACCCCAACGAGCTTCCCGATCGCCTGATCGAACTGTGAGCATCCCCGGGCCCGAAGTGCCCATCGAGACGATGTGGCAGGGCACGTACATCGTAGCGCGGCGGCAGGGGCCGTGGGAATTCGTCGGGCGCGTCGGCGGAATTTCGGCGGCGGTCATCGTCGCGATCGACGAGGGACATGTCATTCTGGTCGAGCAATATCGCGTGCCGCTGGGCAAACGCTGCCTCGAATTGCCCGCCGGGCTCGTCGGCGATCGACATGCGGGCGAGAGCGTCGAGATCTCGGCGGCGCGCGAACTCGAGGAGGAGACCGGCTATCGGCCGGGCGCCGTCGAGACGATCGGCGTATTCCAGTCCTCGCCGGGGATGGTCTCCGAGAGCTTCACGCTGGTGCGGGCGACCGGGCTGACCAGGGTCGGCGCGGGCGGCGGCGACGGCGACGAGCAGATCACCGTGCACCGCGTGCCGATCGACGAGGTCGCCGATTTCGTTGCCGAGCGGCGCGCGGCAGGGGTGGCGATGGATGTCCGGCTGCTGCTGTTGCTTGCGGGATCGATCCTCGCTTGAACTCTAGCGAAAATTATCGGCGTAGGCCTGAAGCTTGAGCTTCTTCTCGGGTGCGGGCGTGACGGTGAAGGCCAGTCCCTCGCGCTCGGCATAGGCCTTCGCGGCGTCGAGGCTCGGAAAGCTCAGGCGCACCTGCTCCTTGGTGTCGCCCGAGCCGGCCCAGCCGGTGAGCGGATCGGCGCGCTTGGCCTCGCCGGGCTCGAACTCGACGATCCAGCGGTCGGTGCGCGCCTTGCCCGACTGCATCGCGTTTTTCGGGCGCTGATAGATCCTGACGCTCGGCATGATTGCTCCTTGGTTCATCGGGGCATTAGCGCGATTGGCTTCGCCGTGCATCCGCCTTTTTGGTGCGCAAGGTCGGCGCGGCGGCGGCGGGGTCGTCGGGCCAGGGATGCCTGGGATAGCGGCCACGCATCTCTTTCGCGACCGCAGCCCAGCTTCCCGCCCAGAAACCCGGCAGGTCGCGCGTCGTCTGGATCGGGCGGCCCGCGGGCGAGGTGAGGCTGAGCATCAGCGGCACGCGCCCTCCCCCGACGGTCGGATGCGCGGCGAGCCCGAACAGCGCCTGCACGCGCAGCTCGGCGCGCGGACCGCCCTCCACGCCGTAATCGATCACCGCGCTGCTCCCCGCGGGCGTCTCCAGACGGGCGGGCGCGAGGCGATCGATCGCCTGCATCGCGTCCCAGCCGATGATCCCGCGCAGGCCGTCGGCAAGCGCGGCCGGCGCGACCTGATCGAGCCGCCGCTTGCCTGCGAGCAGCGGCTCGAGCCATTCTTCGGCGCGGGCGAGCAACGCGGCGTCGTCGAGCGCGAGCGCCTCGCCGCCATGCTCGGCCGCGAAATGCGCGCGCTCGCGCAATGCGGAAGCAGCGTCGGTCCACGGGAGCAGGTCGAGCCCGTGGGTGCGGATGCCCTCGAGCAATGCGGCGGCGATGTCGTCCGGATCGGCGGCCGAATCGGGGCCGCTCGCGAGGCGGATCGCGCCGAGACGCCGCTCGCGCAGCGCGTTCACACCGCCGGTGGCGGGATCGAACGCGACGCTGCGGCGTGTTTCGATGCGGTCGCCGAACAGCGCTTCGACCGCAGCGGCGTCGATCGGCGCGGCCGAGAGGATGCGCGCGCCCGCGGCCATGCCCTGCGTTTCGGCGACGGCGAGCCATTCGTTGCGCGCGAGCGAGGAGGCGGGATCGAGGCGGAACCCGCGGCCGCCGACCGAGGCCCAATGCTCTCCGCAAGAATCGCGGCGGCGAGCGAGGCGATCGGGGAAGGCCAGGGCAATACACGTGGCAACTTCTTCCCCCCTCCCGTTTGCGGGAGGGATCGGGGGAGGGCTCGTCAGAAGCGCACGTTCTTTGGGAACAGGCCCTCCCCTCCCCCCTCCCGCAAGCGGGAGGGGGACAAGCATGCTCCACCGCTCCGCGAGCTTTCGCCCCGCCGCGGCCCGCCTGCTCTTCTCGGTGCGCCAGCGGCGGAGGCGGGTGTCGAGATCGGGGTCGTTCCCGCCCAGCCCGCGTTCGCCGAGGAGAACCGCAACCTCCGCCGCGGTGCGGACGAGGCCGAGCCCGGCCGCGGCGACGAGCATGTGACCGAGGCGCGGGGGCAGCGGGAGCGCGGCGATGGCGCGACCGTGCGGCGTCGGGCGGCCGCCTTCGTCGAGCGCGCCGAGCGCGACGAGGCGCGTCCGCGCCTCCGCAATGGCGGCGTCGGGCGGCGGATCGATCCACTGGAGCGCGCGCGGGTCGGCGACGCCCCACAACGCGCAATCGAGCACCAGCGCCGACAGGTCCGCCTCCAATATCTCGGGTGGGTCGAAGCGCGGCAGGCCGGCGGTCGCGGCCTCCTCCCACAGGCGGTAGGCGATGCCGGGGCCCTGCCGCGCGGCGCGGCCCGCGCGCTGGGTGACCGCGGCCTGGCTCGCGCGCTCGGTGACGAGGCGCGTCATCCCGGCGGAACGGTCGTAGCGCGGGCGGCGCGCAAGACCCGAATCGACCACCATTCGGATGCCGTCGAGCGTCAGGCTGGTCTCGGCGATCGAGGTAGCGAGCACGACCTTGCGATGCTGGGGATCGGGCGTGATCGCGGCGCGCTGCGCGGCGGGATCGAGGCTGCCGTGGAGCTTGTGGAGGACGATACCGGCGCCGAGGCGGTCGAGTCGCTCGGCGGTGCGCTCGATCTCGGCGACACCGGGCAGGAACGCCAGCACCCCGCCCTCCTCTTCGGCCAAGGCGGTGCGGACGGCACGCGCAACCTCATCCTCGATCCGTGCTTCGGCGCGGCGGCCGAGATAGCGCAAATCGAGCGGGTGCGAACGCCCCTCGCTTTGGATCACGCGCGCGTCGCCCATCAGCGCCGCAAAGCGCGCGCCATCGAGCGTCGCCGACATCGCGACGAGGCGCAGATCGGGCCGGAGGCTCCCTTGCGCATCGAGCGCGAACGCGAGCCCGACATCGCCGTCGAGGCTGCGCTCGTGGACCTCGTCGAACAGCACCGCCGAGACGCCGGCGAGTTCGGGATCGGCCTGGATGCGGTTGAGGAAGATGCCCTGGGTGACCACCGTCACGCGCGTCTTTCCCGAGCGCCTGCTGTCCATCCGGGTCGCGTAGCCGAACGTCTCCCCTGCCCGCTCGCCGGCCTGCCCCGCCATCCGCTCGGCCGCGGCGCGCGCAGCGAGGCGGCGCGGGCTGAGGAGGAGAACCTCTCCCTGGCACCAGCCCTGGTCAAGCAAGGCCGGCGCCACCGCGGTCGTCTTGCCCGCGCCCGGCGGCGCCACCAACACGGCGCTCGAAGCCGTTTCCAGCGCCGCGAGCAGATCGGGGAGGATGGCGTGGATGGGAAGCGGCGTCACGAGCGAAGTTGACCAAGTTGACCGTTGCGGCGGGTACAGATGATCGCTGTCAACGGCCGCTGATCGACGTGAGGAACGATGACAGAGCGCACCGCCTCGCTGTGCCACAGGTTGATGGCTGTAGGACAGGCCTCCTCGTCGTCATGCCGGTGACGAGAAAGGCGCGCGGCATATTTTCCTGAAAGCCGATCCGGTCTAGCGCTTGCGCCATGTCCACCTTGCCCAGCACCGACGAAGACGCCGCCGCCGAGCTCGAACGGCTCGCCACCGAGATCGCGCGGCACAATCGGCTCTATCACACCGATGACGCGCCGGAGATCTCGGACGCCGAGTATGACACCCTCACGCGCCGCAATAGCGACATCGAAGCGGCGTTTCCGCACCTGATCCGCGCCGATTCGCCTCGCGGACAGGTCGGCGCGGCGCCGGCGGGGCATCTGGCCAAGGTGCCGCATGCCCGGCCGATGATGAGCCTCGACAATGCCTTTTCGGACGAGGAGGTCGCCGAATTCGTTGCGCGGGTGCGGCGGTTCCTGAAGCTGGGCGTGGACGAACCGGTCGCGCTTACCGCCGAACCCAAGATCGATGGGCTTTCGTGCTCGCTGCGCTACGAGCGTGGCCGGCTGGTGCAGGCGCTGACCCGCGGCGACGGGCAGGTCGGCGAGGACGTGACCGCCAACGTGCGCACGATCGACGATATTCCCGACGCACTTCCCGCCGGCGCGCCCAACGTGTGCGAGGTGCGCGGCGAGGTCTATATGGAGAAGGCGGCGTTCGCGGCATTGAACGCGCGGCTGCTCGCCGACGCCGATGACCCGGAGAAGGCGCGCCAGTTCGCCAATCCGCGCAATGCCGCGGCGGGTTCACTGCGCCAGAAGGATGCCGCCGTCACCGCCGCGCGGCCGTTGCGCTTTCTCGCGCATGGCTGGGGCGAGACGAACGCGCTGCCTGGCGAGACCCAGCATGCGGTGATCGGGACGATTCGCGACTGGGGTTTTCCCGTTGCCGAGGCGTTCCAGCGGGTGGAGACGGTGGCCGACGCGCTCGCCGCCTATCGCGCGATCGAAGCGCAGCGCGCGGACCTGCCGTTCGACATCGATGGTGTGGTTTACAAGGTCGACCGGCTCGACTGGCAGGCGCGGCTGGGCTCGGTCGGGCGTGCGCCGCGCTGGGCGATCGCACACAAATTCCCCGCCGAGCGCGCGCAGACGACGCTCGAGCGGATCGACATCCAGGTCGGCCGTACCGGCAAGCTGACTCCGGTGGCGCGGCTCGAGGCCGTCACGGTCGGCGGCGTCGTCGTCACCAACGCGACGCTCCACAATGCCGACGAGATCGCGCGGCTGGGAGTGCGGCCCGGCGACCGCGTGCTGATCCAGCGCGCGGGCGACGTGATCCCGCAGATCGTCGAGAACCTCACGCGCGACGAGGAGCGCCCGGAATGGCATTTCCCGAGCATCTGCCCCGATTGCGGGTCGGATGCGGTTGCCGAGGAGGGCGAGGTCGATATCCGCTGCACCGGCGGCCTGATCTGCCCCGCGCAGCGGGTCGAGCGGCTGCGCCACTTCGTCAGCCGCGGCGCGATGGATATCGAGGGACTGGGCCTCAAGCAGATCGAGGACTTCTTCCACGATTCGCTCATCCACACCCCCGCCGACATCTTCCGCCTGACCGAGGCCGAGCTGCTGCCGCGCAAGAAGGACGGCACGGTGTGGGCGGCGAACCTGCTCGCCGCGATTCGTTCCAAGCGCGCGCCCGATCCCGCCCGTTTCCTGTTCGGGCTGGGCATCCGCCATATCGGCGCGATCACCGCGCGCGACCTCTTGAAGGCGTTCGGCACGGTCGAGCGAGTCGCCGACGTGGCCACCCGCGCCGCCGCCGAGCCCGAGGCGCGCGCCGAGATCGAGGCGGTCGAGGGGGTCGGCCCGGTGGTCGCCGAGGCGCTGATCGATTTCTTCGCCGAAGAGCATAATCGCGCGGCGTGGGACGACCTGCTCTCGGTCGTCTCGCCCCAGCCCTTCGTCCACGCGACTCGCGACTCGGAAGTATCCGGCAAGACGATCGTCTTCACCGGCAGCCTGGAGACGCTGAGTCGCGACGAGGCGAAGGCGCAGGCCGAGGCGCTGGGCGCGCGCGTCTCCGGATCGGTGTCGGCGAAGACCGGCCTCGTCGTCGCCGGCCCCGGCGCCGGATCGAAGCTCAAAAAGGCCGCGGAACTCGGGATTCGCGTGGTCGACGAAGCCGGCTGGGCAGCGATCGTCGCCGCCGCGCAGTGATGCTTTTTTGCAACGCAGCATCGGCGCTGAGACAAGCCGTGCGCGATGCAGGTTGCTTGTCACCGAAAGGACATATTTGAAGAGCAGGGGCGCGCCCATGGACGGGCCGCAAGCCTCGTCACAACCATTCAACGACTCACCATTTCCGCGGGGGAATTGACACAATGCGCATCACATTTCTGACCAGCGTGGCCTTTGCCGCGCTGATGGTTCCGGGCGCGGCCTATGCCCAGTCGACCGGATCGGTGGACTTCGGCAAGGATATCGTCGTCACCGGCGCGCGATCGACCGACGTCGGCGGCATCGAAGTGCCCGATACGACCAAAGCCAAAGCGGTGCTGACGCAGGAGTTCATCGAGACTCAGGCGCCCGGCCAGACGGTCGACGACATCATCAACATGCTCCCGGGCGTGAGCTTCCAGAACAACGATCCGTTCGGCTCGGCCGGCGGCACGCTCACCATCCGCGGATTCGACGCGAGCCGCATCTCGCAGACCTTCGACGGCATCCCGCTCAACGATTCGGGCAATTACGCGCTCTATTCGAACCAGCAGCTCGACCCCGAGCTGATCGAGCAGGTCAACGTCAACCTGGGCTCGACCGACGTCGACAGCCCGACCGCGGCGGCCTCGGGCTCGACCGTCAACTATCGCACGCGCGACCCCTATGACGATTTCGGCGCGCGGCTCGAGGGTTCGGTCGGCGATTACAGCTTCTTCCGCATCTTCGGCGCGGTCGACACCGGCGTGTTCACGCCCTGGGGCACCAAGGCGTTCTTCGCGGCGAGCCACGCCGAGAACGACAACGTGTTCAACGATCACGGCCGGATCGACAAGGACCAGTACAACGCCAAGGTCTATCAGCCGATCGGCGTCAACGGCGACTTCGTCTCGATCGCGGGCCACTATAACCAGAACCGCAACAACTTCTTCGGCTCGGTCGCGCTGCGCAACGATCGCGACGTGCCGTCGGGCTTCCCGCAGACCAAGGACGAGCGCTTCTACGAGCTCGGCCGCTGCCGGATCGACACGCCCGAGGCGGGCGTCGTCGACGAGCCCAACGATTGCGGCACCGAGTTCGACTATCGCTTCAACCCGTCGAACACGGGCAATATCCGCGTCAACTCTCGCTTCACGCTGGCAGACGGCCTCGTCCTGACGGTCGATCCGAGCTATCAGTACGTCAAG
>CAMLGC010000057.1 GCA_946479505.1 uncultured Sphingomonadaceae bacterium | reverse complement strand
CGCCAGCGACACCGACCGCATCGGGTAATCAACCAGCGAATGCAAGACCAAAGCCAGCAGCGAACCAGCGACGAACAGCGCTTGGGCACGCACCCTGTCATCGTCGCGACGAAGGATCGCCACGATGCGCCAGACGGCGAAAACGATTGCCGCGATCAGCAGCAATGCGCCTGCAAGTCCGGCCTCGAGCAGATATTCAAGATAATCGTTGTGCGCACGGTTGGCGTAGGTCGGGCGAACATATTCGAGCCGCTCGGCGGCATTGAACACCGGCGGGAACGTCCCCATTCCCGCCCCCTCGGGCCAATGCTGCCCGATCGCGTACCACGTGTCCGCCCAGATCTCCGGGCGGACGTCCTGCAGATCATCAAACCGGGCGAGCGTCCGCTCCACCCGCACATTGTCGTGAAGCACGACGCCGGCGATGACCGCAACCGACAGCGCGGCGACCAAGACCATTGCGGTCTGACGACCGGGCAGCCGCCGCCGCCGAACCACCATGGCGAGGCACGTGGCCAATGCGATCACGATCATCCCGACGCCCGAACGTGATCCGGTCACGACCACCGCCAGCCAGATGACGAGCACCACCATTCCGGCTGCAATCCGCGCCGGATGCGATCGGGCGATCCGCCGGCTCGACACCGCCCAGGCGGCAAGCGCCATGGATGAGACGATCAACAGGTCGGCCTCGGCGTTGCGATAGGCCTGAAACCCCGTTGCGAAGCCGTAGCTCGTTGAATCGTAGAACCGAAGCCAGTTGCTGTTCCCGCTCGCGAGTTGGAGCACGCCGACGATTACCGATAGCAGCGCAAGCACCGCGAGCAGCCCAAGCAACCTCGAACGCTCGTGCGCCGTCATCCGTGAAACGAACAACAGCATCGCCACGGCCGGGATGAGAGATAGCAACGACGCGAGCGTCCGCATCGGCGAGACCGAAAGCGGCATCCATACATTTTCGGATCCCACCAGCGCCAGCGCCTGCAATTCGACCTCTCGCCCGGGAAGCCGATGCCAGATAGCAGGCGGTAGCGGCACGAGCTGGAGGATCGGAATGGCAACGAACAGCCCCGTCAGGATGAGCAAGGGCCAATCGGTTTCCGAGCGCCGAACTGCGCCATCGCGCCTTCCAAACCAAACCCAGGCGACGAGGGCGACGAGCGCCGCCATCTCGACGATGAGCTCGGGCAGCGGCGCCGGCGTGCCGCCGCCACCGAACACGATCGCAACGATCAGCAAAAGGCCCGCGATCGACCATCGAATAGTCGGTGCTTCGTGTCTGAACCGCATTGCGCCGCATCTCTCCAAGCGAGGACGCTCTGATAGGGGCGATCCCGTCTCTCCGTCCAGTGAAGCGAGCCGATAGCGCACAGGCGAACGGAATTGCCAATTTCCAACGACCGGGCAGGTCCGCCCGCACTTAGCCGAACTTTAAGAGCGGGATGATTAGGTAATGGCTGCCATTTGCAGGATGAATCGACGTTGATATCGCTCGCACGAAAAGTTCTCGTGATCTTCGGCACACGGCCCGAGGCGATCAAGCTGTTCCCGGTGGTCCGCGCGCTCGCGGCGACCGAGGGGATCGACGTGCGCACCTGCGTCACCGCGCAGCATCGCGGGCTGCTCGATCAGGTGCTCGGCATCGCCGGTCTCCGCCCGGACATCGATCTCGACCTGATGGAGCCCGGCCAGTCGCTCGACCGCCTCACCGCGCGGCTGCTGACCGGGATCGGCGAGGCGCTCGATCGGGAGAAACCTGATCGCGTGCTCGTCCAGGGCGACACCGCCACCGCGATGGCGGGCGCGCTCGCTGCCTATTATCGCCGCATTCCCGTCGGCCATATCGAAGCGGGGCTGCGCTCGGGCGACATCTATGCGCCGTGGCCCGAGGAGGTGAACCGCCGCATCGTCGCACCGATCGCGGACCAGCATTTCGCCCCTACCGAAACCGCCGCCGAGGCGCTGCGGCGCGAGAATATCGATCCCGCGAGCATTTATGTCACCGGCAACACCGTGATCGACGCCCTCCACGCTACCGCCGCGCGGATCGAGGAGACACCGTCGCTCGCCGCCGGCCTAGACGAGATTGCGGCGCGCTTCGCCGGCAAAAGGCTTATCCTGGTCACGACGCACCGCCGCGAGAATTTCGGCGGCGGCATGGAGTCGATTGCACGCGCGATCGCCCGCATCGCCGAGCGGCCCGACGTCGCCCTGCTCTTCCCGATGCACCCCAATCCCAACGTCGTCTCGGTGATGGACGCGATCCTTGGCCAGCGAACCAATGTGGCTCGTATCGAGCCGCTCGACTATCCACATTTCATTCGCGCGCTCGGCCTCGCGCACATCGTGCTCACCGATTCGGGCGGTGTGCAGGAGGAAGCGCCCGCGCTCGGCAAGCCCGTGCTCGTGATGCGCGAGACGACCGAGCGCCCGGAAGGCGTCGCCGCCGGCACCGCGAAGCTCATCGGCGCCGACGAAGACCGCATCGTTTCCGAAATCTTCACGCTCCTCGACGACAACCATGCCTGGACCGCCATGGCCCGCGCCCACAATCCGTTCGGCGACGGCCACGCGGCAGAGCGGATTGCGGGGATCGTCGCGAATGGTTTCGGATGCTGAGCTCAAGGTCGCCGTTCTCGGCCTCGGCTATATCGGACTGCCCACCGCCGCGGTGATCGCGCGCACGGGCGCGCTTGTGCTCGGCATCGACGTGTCGGAACGCGTCGTCGAGACGGTCAACTCGGGCAAGGTGCATATCGAGGAAGTCGATCTCGATGGCCTCGTTTCGGGCGTCGTCGCGCGCGGCAGCCTGCGCGCCGCGACGCAGATCGAGCCCGCCGACGTCTTTGTGATCGCCGTTCCCACCCCTTTCGCAGAGGATCACGCGCCCGACATCGGCTACGTTCTCCGGGCCGCAACGACGATCGCCACCGTGCTCAAGCCCGGCGATGCGGTGATCCTCGAATCGACCTCGCCCGTCGGCACCACCGAACAGGTCCGCGACCTGCTCGCCGAGCTGCGCCCCGACCTCAAGGTGCCAGGCCGCGCGCTCGAAACCGCCGACATCGCAATCGCCTATTGCCCCGAGCGGGTGCTGCCGGGGCGCATCCTCGTCGAGCTGATCGACAATGATCGCGTGATCGGAGGCATCACCCCGCGGTGCGCGCGCAAGGCACTCGCCTTCTACCGACGCTTCGTCCGCGGCGCCTGCGTCACCACCTCGGCACGCGCCGCGGAAATGACCAAGCTCACCGAGAACGCCTTCCGCGACGTCAACATCGCCTTCGCCAACGAGCTGAGCCTCGTCGCCGATACGATGGGCGTCGACGTCTGGGAGGTGATCCGGCTCGCCAATCGCCACCCGCGCGTCAACATCCTGTCGCCCGGCCCCGGCGTCGGCGGGCATTGCATCGCGGTCGATCCGTGGTTCCTCGTCAGCGCTGCGCCCGAGCAGACGCCGCTGATCCGCACCGCGCGCGAGGTCAACGACGGCAAGGTCGCGCACGTCATCGAATCCGCCACCGCGCTGATCGAGGCGCATCCCGGCGCGCCGGTCGCGTGCATGGGGCTCGCCTTCAAGGCCAATATCGACGATTTCCGCGAAAGCCCCGCGGTCAAGGTCACCGCCGCGCTCGCGCGCCGCTTCGGCGATCGCATCCGGATCGTCGAGCCTTATGCCGATGGTCTGCCGGCGGAGTTCGCCGGCACCGGTGCGCGTCTCATCGATCTCGACGATGCGATCGAAAGCTGTCCGCTGATGGTGGTGCTCGTCGATCACGAGCTCTTCAAATCGGTCCCGCTTGACGAGCGCGCGGGCAAGCACGTGTACGACACACGCGGTATCTGGCCCGATCAACCGATCGCGGCTGAGCCGAAACCGGACATTCGCCTGGCCAGTTGAAGCCGCACGACCGTTGTGCGATGCGCCGGCGCACAATGCGACCAACCCGCCTGTAAAGCGTTCCTGCGTTCCGATGCTCAATCCCTTCCGTAGGCGCGCCGCGCCCGATCCCGTGCCTTTCCGCTCCGTTCCTGCAGGCCGCCGCATCTATGCGATCGGCGACGTCCACGGGCGCCTCGACCTGCTCGACGCGCTGCTCGCGCGCATCGACGAAGATAACGCGAGCCGCGCCGACGCGCGCACGGAGCTGATCTTTCTCGGCGATCTCGTCGATCGAGGCCCCGATTCGGCGGGAGTTATCGACCGGATCATCCGCTTGGCTGAGGAGTGGCCGCACGTCCGCGTGTTGATGGGCAATCACGAGGAAGTGTTTCTGCACGTGCTCGAAGGCGGGATCGAGGCGCTGCGGCTCTTCACCCGCATCGGCGGGCGCGAGACGATCCTGAGCTACGGCGTGGCCGAGACCGATTACGACCGCGCCGATTATCCGGCGCTGTCAGCGCTGGTGCGCGAGGCAGTGCCGCAAACGCACCTCGCCTTCCTCCGCGAGACCGAAGACGTGATCGAGATCGGCGATTATGTGTTCGTCCATGCCGGTGTGCGCCCCGGCGTGCGCTTTGCCGAGCAGCGCGCGGCCGATTTGCGCTGGATCCGCAATCGCTTCCTCCAGCATGAGGGTGATTTCGGAAAGATGGTGGTCCACGGCCACAGCATCAGCGACGAGGCGGTGGTGCGGCCCAATCGGATCGGCATCGACACCGGCGCTTTCGAAACCGGCCGCCTGACCGCACTGGCGCTCGAAGGAGCGGACCGCTGGTTCCTCGCGACCGTCCCGGACGATGGTCCGGCTGCGCCGGTCGACGGAGGGGCCGTCGTTCAGGTGTGATCGTGCGGCGTGGCGCTGTGCGGGAGCTCGTCGTCGGCCATGTGCCATCCGTCGAACTCGCGGTACATCGGCCGTTTGCAGCCGATACACGTGGATCGCCAGACACTGCCGTCAAACCATGCAGCGCGACGATCGCGCAGATGCTTGCCGAACCGGCACCACACCAACTGGAACACATTGGCCATTCTTTACCTCGACAGGCCAATCAACGCGTTGTTCCTAGCGGAATCGGCAACACTTCGCCATCTGTGACGGGGTAACGAGCGTACCGCGGGCACGTTCCGTCCGCGATGACCAAAGCGCCCTGGTGTGATAACGAGGCGCACGAGGGGAAACACATGGCGATCCTGGTGACGGGCGTAGCGGGGTTCATCGGCGCGGCGGTCGCCGAGCGGCTGCTCGCACGCGGCAACGCGGTGATCGGAATCGACGATTTCGACGATTATTACGATCCCGGATTGAAACGCACCCGGGTCGCCCGAATCGAAGGCCATGGCGATTTCACGCTGATCGATCAGGATTTCTCCGATTGGGAAGCGCTCGAGCAAGCGCTCGGTCCTCACGACATCGACCGCATCGTCCATCTCGGCGCGCAGGCGGGGGTGCGCTATTCTCTCGTCAACCCACATGCCTATGCACGCGCCAACCTCGCCGGTCATTTGAACCTGCTCGAGATCGCGCGCGCGCGCGGCGTGGCGCACATGGTCTATGCCTCTTCGTCGTCGGTCTATGGCGGCAACGCCGATTTCCCCTTCCGGGTCGAGGATCGCGTCGACCATCCGGTCTCGCTCTACGCCGCCACCAAGAAGGCCGACGAGCTGATGAGCGAGAGCTACGCCCATCTGTACCGCATTCCGCTGACGGGTCTGCGTTTCTTCACGGTCTATGGTCCATGGGGGCGCCCCGATATGGCGGCGTGGATCTTCACCGCGAAGATCCTCGCCGGCGAGCCCATCCCTGTCTTCAACAACGGCGCGATGCGGCGCGATTTCACCTATATCGACGACATCGTGACCGGCGTGGTCGCCGCGCTCGACCGGCCCCCCGCCGACGACGGAACGGTGAAGCCCGGCGGCAGCGTCAAGCCGCACGCACTCTACAATATCGGCAACAACAACCCCGAGGAGCTCGGCCGCCTGATCGAGGTGATCGAGCAGGCGTGCGGCCGCACCGCGGTGCGCGATTATCAGCCGATGCAGCCCGGTGACGTCGTCGCCACCGGGGCCGACATTACCGCGACAACGCGTGACTTCGGGTTCAAGCCAACGGTGGCAATCGAACAAGGCATTCCGCGCTTCGTCGACTGGTATCGGCAATATACCGGCCAGTAACCCGTCGTTCGAACGCAAATCCCAATTCGTGGGGAATTTCGCGAAGCTCTCGTTTTCGCACGAGCGCGAAGCGATCACCCCGCCGCCGCAATCCCGAGCCGCTCACCCGCATACCGTCCGTCGCGGATCGGCCCCCACCACCAGCGATTGTCGAGATACCAATCGACCGTCCTGGCGAGTCCGCTTGCGAAACTCTCCTGGGCGCGCCAGCCCAATTCGCGCTCGATCTTGGAGGGGTCGATCGCATAGCGTCGATCGTGCCCGGGGCGGTCGGTCACGAAGCGGATCAGCTCCCGCCGCGATCCTTCGCCCGCGAGCGGCACGCGTGCGTCGAGCAGATCGCAGATCGCCTCGACCACCTGAAGGTTGGTCCGCTCCTCGCGTCCACCGACATTGTAGCTTTCCCCTACCCGCCCCTTCCTGACGACGAGATCGAGAGCGCGCGCGTGATCCTCGACATGGAGCCAGTCGCGCACGTTCGCACCGCACCCATAGACCGGCAGCGTCTTCCCCTCGAGCGCATTCAAAATGACGAGCGGGATCAATTTCTCCGGGAAGTGATACGGCCCGTAATTGTTCGAGCAGTTCGACAGCACGACCGGCAACCCGTAGGTCGCGTGCCATGCCCGCACGAAATGGTCCGACGCCGCTTTCGACGCCGAATAGGGCGACGACGGATCGTACGGCGTCTCCTCGGTGAAGATGCCGCTGTCGAAGGGCAGGTCGCCGAACACCTCGTCGGTCGAGACGTGATGAAAGCGGAATGCCGCCTGCTCTGCGTTGGGCAGCCCGCGCCAATAGTCAAGCGCAGCGGAGAGCAGCCGGAAGGTGCCGACCACGTTGGTCTCGACGAACGCGCCGGGCCCGTCGATCGAGCGATCGACATGGCTTTCGGCTGCCAGGTGCATGATCGCGTCGGGCCGCATCGCGCGCAGCAGATCAGCCAGCAGCCGCGCGTCGCCGATATCGCCCTCGACGAGATGGTAGAGGGGCGAGCGCTCGATCGTCCTCAGCGAGGCCGGATTGCCCGCATAGGTGAGCTTGTCGAGGTTGATCACGCGCGTGTCGCCGCGCCCGATCAGGTGGCGGCACACGGCCGAGCCGATGAAGCCCGCGCCGCCGGTGACAAGGACTGTCCGCATCAGCGCACCCCTTCGACGCAGCGGCGCAGATAGGCGGCGTAATCGGTTTTCCCCATCGCCGCGGCGCGCGCGAGCAGATGGTCGGCATCGACATAGCCGCTGTCGAATGCGATTTCCTCGGGACAGGCGATCTTGAAGCCCTGACGCTGCTCGATCGTGCGCACGAACGAGCCCGCGTCGTGCAGGCTGCCATGCGTTCCGGTATCGAGCCAGGCATAGCCGCGCCCCAGCCGGCTGACGCGCAATGTGCCGCGGCCGAGATATGCGTTAATAACCTCGGTGATCTCCAACTCGCCGCGTGCCGATGGCCGCACCGCTCGTGCGATGTCGGTGACGTCGCGATCGAAGAAATAGAGCCCGGTGATCGCCCAGTCGGAGTTGGGCACCGCCGGCTTCTCCTCGATGCTCGTGACACGCAAGCTCTCGTCGAACGCGACCACGCCATAGCGCTCCGGGTCCTCGACGCGATAGGCGAAGATCGTCGCGCCCTCGCGCTGTTCGGCCGCCTCGCGCGCCTTGGCCGAAAGACCGTCGCCGTGAAAGATGTTGTCCCCCAGGATCAGCGCCGCAGCCTCGCCTGCGAGAAAGTCCGCGCCGATCAGAAAGGCCTCGGCAAGCCCGTTGGGCGCCGCCTGCTCGGCATAGCAAATCTCCAGCCCGAACGCCGATCCATCGCCCAGCAGCGCCTCGAACATCGGCAGGTCGCGCGGTGTGGAGATGACCAGGATCTCGCGGATGCCGCCCAGCATCAGCGTCGACAGCGGATAATAGATCATCGGCTTGTCGAACACCGGCAGAAGCTGCTTCGAGATCGACAGCGTCGCCGGATAGAGCCGCGTGCCGCTGCCGCCTGCGAGGATGATGCCCTTCATTCGTCCCCCTTCTTCGCGCCTCCCATACGCCACGACCTTGACCGTCGAGTTAACTGCGCCGCATGGAGGGTGCGATGGTGTTCGGTAGATTTGCGCGCGGCCGCGCCGCGACCTTCGCGCTGCCGCCCGGCGAGCGGGCCTATGCGATCGGCGACATCCATGGCCGGCGCGACCTGCTGGAGGAGCTGCTGAAGCGCATCGACAACGACGATGCGAGCCGCGGCCCTGCCCGAACCCACCTCATCCTGCTGGGCGACCTCATCGATCGCGGCCCCGATTCGGCGGGCGTGGTCCGTTTCGTCGGCGAGCTGATGGCGGCGAGCAACCGCGTTCGCCTCGTCAAGGGCAACCACGAGGAGGTGTTCGTCAAAGCGGCCCAGGGCAGCGCGCGCGCCGCACGCGGGCTGCTTGCGATGGGCGGCGCCGAGACGCTGGCGAGCTACGGCATCCATCAGGAGGAAGCCGATCACGGCACGCTCCAGGATCTGGCCGAGCTGATTCGCGCGCGCATCCCCCCCGATGCGATCGCGCTGCTCGATCGCGGCGAGGACATGGTGAGGTTCGGCGATTATCTCTTCGTCCATGCGGGCATCCGGCCGGGCAAGCCGCTCGATCAGCAGACCGGCGCGGACCTCCGCTGGATTCGCGAACCGTTCCTGTCGGCGCGGCGGCGCGACCCCTGGATGGTGATCCACGGGCATACCCCCAACGACACGGTCGATACCGGCCACCAGCGGATCGGGATCGATACGGGCGCCTTCATGACGGGAGTGCTCACCGCGATCGGACTGGAAGGCGACGAGCGATGGTTTCTACAGACCGACGCCGAAGGCGACGCGGCGTCGCTCAGCGCAGCGGCTGATCGCGGCCATTGATCCATTCGGGCACGATCGGGCGCGGCGCGTCACGCGGGATGAGCGCCGCCTCGCGCTCGACCAGCGCGATCCGGTCCTCGAGGTCCAGATGGGTAGTGCCGGCGAACAGACCGCCGTCGCCTAGCTCTTCGCCGTGGTTCCGCCACAACCGCGCGGCGGCCATGGGATCGTAGCCGGCATTGGCGAGCAGAACGACGCTCAACCGATCGGCCTCGATTTCGGTACGCCGGATCAGCCGCGCATTGCGCCCGAAGATGCTGAACATCCCACGCGAGACATGCGCCGCCGTCAGGCGTTCGGGGTGGCGCAGCACGATATGCGCGAGCTCGTGCGCAACGAGCGCGGCGAGCTCGTCATCCTCGCCGATCACGTTGAGCATCGCCGAATTGACCTGGAGCACGAGCCCGTCGGTCGCCGCGTTGAGATCGTCGGTCAGCCTCAGTTCGGCGCGCCCGGCGCAGGCGTCGACCGGATGGATCACCACCTGACGGGCACGGCCTCCGCGATCGATTAATTTCAGCGTCACCGCACCGCCCGCGCGCGCGTTCGCGATCCGGGCGCGCACCCTTTCAAGCGAAAGGCCTTCGGTTCCAATGGCCGCGCCATCGACCATGGCAATCGATTCATCGCGATGGAGACCGGCTTCCGCTGCCGGACTCCCGACGACGACGCCCTCTACCGCGATCGGCGTTACGAACCCGAACACGCGTCGCGCCGCAGATCGGATGTCCGCATCGTAGGTGTCGAGCCCGTGCAGCACCAGCCCCGTCCCCGCGGCACGCCGATCGCACAACGCCACATTGGCGGCCATCAATCGATAGGCAATCGTCGCAAGCCGCAGATCGGCTGCGCGCAAGCCATCGAGCACTCCTTGCTGTCCGTATTCGCTATGCGGCGAGTTGGCCGTGCTCGTGCATGCCGGGGCGACCGCTGCCGCCGTCGCGACAAACCCCAGAATCATCCGATGTCGCCAGGTCGCCATTCCGCTCCGCTATCATTCACAGGGCATATGCCGCAACGCGGTGTAGCGACTTCCGCACCGGCGCGAGGTTAACCGCTCGACAACCCTGCGACGTGTGGCACGACTGCCTCGCTTTGTCGGGAATCGGCGCGAAAAAAGTAAAAAGCGCTTGCGTTTACTGCCCCGTGCAGTATCTCGCCCTGCAACACATTCCAAAGGGAGACGACGATGACTCGGAGAAAGTACGCCGCCGGCCTTGGTGCGATCGCTTTCCTGCTTACCTCGACGGCGGCTTTCGCAGCCGACGCCACGCGGGCGAGCAACGCGCTCCCCGCTCCGGTAGCGCAGAAGACCGTCCATGCGCCGACGCAGGGCGTTCGGACCGCGACCCCGCTCAAGAAGAAGAGCAATGCAATTGCGACCGGCGCCGCGATCGGCATCGGCGTCTTGGCGACGGCGGCCGTGATTGCCGGTGTCGCCGCCGGCACCAGCGGCAGCAGCGAGCCCGACAGCCAGGGCTGATCGCCTGCGACGCAAATACAAAAGAGCCCCGCTCCTCTACAAGGATGCGGGGCTTTTTTTGTGCAGATTATACAGCGCAGGTCAGATCGGGGCGATCATGGCGCCTCAGGACAAGCGCCTTGTCGACGCCGGCTCCCCGCGCATGCCCGAGGCTCAAGCGCGCCGCCATGTCCGCGTGAATCGCAGACATAAGAGGATGATGGTCGGCAGGAACATCGTGTTGTACACGTCGTGTAGCGAGGCATGAATAGTGTTTTCGCCATTTCCCGGCGCGCTCAGGTCGAGCATCTCGTTCGACAGCTCGAGCAAAAGCACGGTCACCCACGGAAGCGCATGATCCATACGTCGGCGCCACCCGATTGCCGCCATGAGCATTATCAGAATGCTGACATGGACATGCAGCGCATCAGGGCTCAGCCCCAAAACGTCTGACAACCACGCCTTCTCTGTACCCCATGCTCGCGCGAGATCACCAAGCGACATTCTATTCTATCCCGATTTTGACTTTCAAACGACCATCGCTCGTTTCCGTGTCTCCGGACCGCGAGGAGATCGGCCGTGTCGATCATCGATGTCGCCATGAAAACTCAACGCGTCGCAAAACCCGATAGACCTCGGATCGTCGCCAGCACCCGTTCGGCCCACTCACGCCGACAGATCAGCACATCCGGCAGATGCGGATCTTCGCAATTATAGACGAGCGGGCCTCCGTCGATGCGCGAGGCGTGAAGGCCCGCCCCCAGCGCGACGGCGGCCGGGGCGCAATTGTCCCATTCATATTGTCCGCCGGCGTGCAGATAGATGTCGGCACGACCGTCGACCACCGCCATCGCCTTGGCGCCCGCCGAGCCCATCGGCAGCAGCTCGGCGCCGATCGCCTCCGCGACGCCGATCGCGATTTCGGGCGCACGCGTGCGGCTCACCACCATGATCGGCCGCTCATGCGCGGACGTGGGCGGCGGCACGGCGTCGCTCACGAACACCTCACCGCGATCGGGCACCGCCACCGCCCCGAGCGCGGGCTTGCCATCGATCGTCAGGCCGACATGCACCGCCCAATCGTCGCGCCGCTCGCTATATTCGCGCGTGCCGTCGAGCGGGTCGACTACCCAGCAGCGCTGCGCCGCACAACGCAACCGGTCGTCCTTCGCCTCTTCCGAAAGGATGGCATCGTCGGGCCGTTCGGCGCGCAGTCGCGCGAGAATCAGCCCATTCGCCTCGCGATCACCGCGCTGACCCAAAGGCTTGCCGTTCTCGCGCCCCTCGTCGCGGATGCGGCGCAGCAGACCGCCTGCTTCCTCGGCAATCGCGCGCGCCAGCTCGGCGTCGGTCATCGGCCGTCGTTTCCGAGCGCGAGGAGGTGCTCGACGATCTGCTCGGCCGCTTCCTCGGGGCTGATCGTCGATGTGTCGATATGGATATCGGGCCTCTCGGGGGGCTCATAGGGACTGTCGATGCCGGTGAAATTCTTGAGCGCACCGCTGCGCGCCTTCTTGTAGAGACCTTTGGCGTCGCGCGCCTCTGCGACTGTAAGCGGCGTATCGATGAAGATTTCGATGAACTCACCCTCGGGCACCATCGCACGCACCATCTCGCGCTCGGCGCGGAAGGGCGAGATGAAGGCGGTGAGCACGATCAGTCCCGCATCGGTCATCAATTTGGCGACCTCGCCGACGCGACGGATGTTCTCGATCCGGTCGGTGTCGGTGAAACCGAGGTCCTTGTTGAGGCCGTGGCGGATGTTGTCGCCGTCGAGGAGGAAGCTGTGTTTGCCGAGGGCGTGCAGGCGTTTCTCGACGAGATTCGCGATCGTCGACTTGCCGGCCCCCGACAGCCCGGTGAACCAGAGCAGCCGCGGCCGCTGGCTTTTCTGGGCGGCGTGCGCCTCACGGCTTATTTCGACGGCCTGCCAATGGACGTTCTGCGAGCGCCTGAGCGCGAAGTTGATCAGTCCGGCGCCCACGGTCGCGTTCGACGCCTTGTCGATCAGGATGAAGCCACCGAGATCGCGATTGTCGGCATAGGGTTCGAACACGATGCCGCGATCGGTATAGACCTCGGCGACGCCGATGTCGTTCAACTCGAGCGTCTTGGCGGACAGCTCTGCCATCGTGTTGACGTCGATCGCGTATTTGGGCGGCCGGACGGTCGCGCTCACGCCTTGGGTGGCGAGCTTGAGCCAATAGGCGCGGCCCGGTTGGAGCGCCTCCTCGGCCATCCAGACCAACGTCACCTCGAACTGGTCGGCGACCTGGGGCGGCGCGTCGGCGGCTGCGACGACATCACCACGCGAACAATCGATCTCGTCGGCGAGCGCTATCGTGACCGACTGGCCCGCGACCGCCTGCTCAAGGTCGCCGTCCATCGTCACGATGCGCGACACCGTGGAGGTTCGGCCCGAGGGCACGACACGCACTGGATCGCCGGGCCGGATCGCCCCGCTGGCGACCAGTCCCGAAAAGCCGCGGAAATCGAGATTGGGCCGGTTGACCCACTGGACGGGCATGCGGAACGACTTGGCACGATCGGCAGCGACGTCCACCTCGACGCCTTCGAGATGTTCGATGAGGGTCGGGCCGCGATACCAGGGCATCGCGCCGGAGGCATGCGCGATATTGTCGCCGCGCAACCCCGACAGCGGGATCGGGACGAAATCCTCGATGCCGATACTCGCCGCGAACTCCCGATAATCGGCGACGATCGCGTCGAATGCGTTTTGGTCGTAATCGACCAGGTCCATCTTGTTCACCGCGAGCACGATATGGCGGATGCCGAGCAGGTGCGCGAGGAAACTGTGCCGCCGCGTCTGCGTGAGCACGCCCTTGCGCGCGTCGACCAACATCACGGCTAGGTCGGCGGTCGAGGCGCCCGTCACCATGTTGCGCGTATATTGTTCGTGGCCGGGCGTATCGGCGACGATGAACTTGCGCTTCTCGGTCGCGAAGAAGCGATAGGCGACGTCGATCGTGATCCCCTGCTCGCGCTCGGCTGCGAGGCCATCGACGAGCAGCGCGAAATCGATCTCCTGTCCCTGGCTGCCGCCGCGCTTCGAATCGCTTTCGAGCGCGGCGAGCTGGTCCTCGAAGATCATCTTCGAATCGTAGAGCAACCGCCCGATCAGCGTCGATTTGCCGTCATCGACCGAGCCGCAGGTGAGGAACCGCAACATCGATTTGTGCTGGTGCAGCGCGAGATAGGCATCGATATCTTCGGCGATCAGCGCGTCGACCTGATAGGCGGGTGGGCTGATCGCCATCAGAAATACCCCTCCTGCTTCTTCTTCTCCATCGACGCTGCGTCGTCGTGATCGATCGCGCGGCCCTGGCGTTCGGAAGTCGTGGTGAGCAGCATTTCCTGGATGACCTCGGAAAGCGTCGCCGCTTCGCTCTCGACCGCGCCGGTCAGCGGATAGCAGCCGAGCGTGCGGAAGCGGATCGAGCGCATCACGGGCTTCTCGCCGGGATCGAGCCGGAAGCGCTCGTCGTCGATCATCAGGATCAACCCGTCGCGCTCGACCGTTGGCCGTGGCGCCGAAAAATAGAGCGGCACGATCTCGATTTTCTCGAGCTGGATGTACTGCCAGATGTCGAGCTCGGTCCAGTTGGAGAGCGGGAAGACGCGGATGCCCTCGCCCTTGGCCTTGCGCGCATTGTAGAGCCGCCAGAGCTCGGGGCGCTGATTCTTGGGATCCCAGCGATGGTTTGCCGAACGGAACGAGAAGATGCGCTCCTTGGCGCGGCTCTTCTCCTCGTCGCGCCGCGCACCACCGAATGCTGCGTCGAAGCCGTACTGCGTCAGCGCCTGCTTCAACCCTTCGGTCTTCCACATGTCGGTGTGGCGACTGCCGTGATCGAACGGGTTGATCCCCTGCGCCTTGGCCTCGGGATTTTGATGGACGATCAGCTCCATGCCGGCCGCCCTGGCGGCACGTTCGCGCAGCTCGTACATCGCCTTGAACTTCCACGTCGTATCGACATGAAGCAGCGGGAACGGCGGCGGCGACGGAAAAAAGGCCTTGCGCGCAAGATGCAGCATCACCGCGGAATCCTTGCCGACCGAATACAGCATCACCGGCTTCGTCGCTTCCGCGGCGACCTCGCGCATGATGTGAATGCTCTCGGCCTCGAGCCGCTGGAGGTGCGTGAGCCGCGCGGTCACGCGTCTGCCGCCGTCGTTTTGCGAACTCCGGACGCCGCGCAGGCGAGCCGCTGTGCCGAATTCCGCATTCTCATGCCTTCACCTGACACCATCCCTGTGCCAAATAAGACATCTATTTGTCCCACGCCACCAGCCAATCGTTGACTGCTGCGATGCAAAAAATGGTTGCACGCGCAAATGAAGGATGGCTAAGCTGCTCGCCAAGGGCAGGGCGGGTAACTTCTGCACAGGGTGAGGAATGAACCTCCAACTGGGCCGTTCCTTTTCGGCATCCGCTACTTCTGTTTCGTCGGACGCTCGGCCGCGGCCCAAGATGCTGCGTGTGCGGTTGGTCAGCTATCTGCTGCTGGTCGATCTCGCCTGCATCCTGCTCGCTTATGGTGTCGCGCCCCTCCTGCACGACGCACCCTATTCGAGCAGTCGGCTGGAGGTGATGATGGGCGCGCTGCTGCCGGTCTATCTCTTCACGGCAGCCAATGCGGGGGCTTACTCGTCCGAACTCATTCATCGCCTTTTCCGGGCCGCGGCGCTCGGGGCGCAGGCGCTGGTTCTTTCGGTCGGGTTCCTGCTGTTGGTAGCGTTCGCCTTCAAGGCCAGCGCTTCCTTCTCGCGGCTCACCTTCTCGATTGGCGCGGTGCTGAGCGTGCTCCTGCTCGTGGGCACGCGCTACTGGTTTATGAAGCACGCGATACGCCTGATCGGCGGCACTCCGTTCAGTGTCGTTCTCCTTGTCGATGGGGATCAGCCGTTGCCGACAGGCGAATTCAGCGCACGGATTTCGACCGAAGGCTATTTCGATCCGGCGGGCGACGATCCGGGGATGTACGACCGCCTCGCCAAGGCGCTCGACGGCGCCGATCGGGTCGTCGTCGCATGCGATCCGTCGCGCAGGCTGATCTGGGCCAATGCCCTGCGCGGCGCCAACATCCAAGGCGAGATCGTTGCGCCCGAGCTCGATGTGCTGATGCCGCTCGGCGTCGGCCGTCAGGGCGATCAGGCGACGGTGATCGTCTCGACGGGACCACTCGGGCTCTACGATCGGGCGGTCAAACGCGCCTTCGACGTCGCGATCGCCTTGCTCGCGCTCGTGTTCCTTTCCCCTGTCTTCCTCATCGTTGCGATCGCCATCGAGCTGGACAGCCCGGGCGCCATATTCTTCCGGCAGGTCCGCATCGGGCGCGCAAACGAGATGTTCAAGATGCTCAAATTCCGCAGCATGCGCGCCGATGGGTGCGACGGCCCCGGCCATCGCTCGACGGCGCGCGACGACGACCGGATAACCCGCGTCGGTGCCTTCATCCGCAAGACCAGCATCGACGAGCTTCCTCAGCTCCTCAACGTCCTCAAGGGCGACATGAGCATCGTCGGCCCGCGCCCGCACGCGCTCGGCTCACGCGCGGCGGAAAAGCTGTTCTGGGAGATCGACAGCCGCTATTGGTGCAGACACGCAGCCAAGCCCGGCTTGACCGGCCTGGCGCAGATCCGCGGCTATCGCGGCGCAACGCACCATGAAGACGATCTCGTCAACCGCCTGCATTCCGACCTGGAATATCTCGATCAATGGTCGATCTGGCGGGACATCCAGATCATCATTCAGACGTTTCGCGTGCTCCTTCACCGGAATGCCTATTGAGGCCCTTTCCGCGTTCTGGAGGTAAGCGCCGGATCGCACGCGAACGCAGCGCCGCCGCCGACCGGCAACCGATCACAACTAACGGTGATTTGGACTAAGCAGTTCGGCAGGCACTGCGAGAGAGTACAACCCACAATATCGAGGGTGGCCGCAGGCAGCGGCCTATTGGCCCTTTGGAGGTGCGCCGGCGCCGCCCTGCATCATCTGCTGCATCTGCATCTGCTGGATGACCTGCTGCGGCAGGAAATCGATCAGCTCGACATCGAAGACGAGCAGCGAATTGGGCGGGATCGGCCCTGCTTCATGATCGCCGTAGCCGAGCTCGGGCTTGATCCAGAAGCGGTACTTGGCGCCCTTGGTCATCAGCTTCAGGCCTTCGGAGAAGCCCGGAATGCTGCCAGCGACCGGAAGCGGGGTGGCCTGTTTCGAGGCATCGAACACGGTGCCGTCGCGCAGCATGCCCGTATAGTTGATCAGCGAGACATCCTGATCGGTCGGGTGCTGCCCGCCCTCGCCCTTCTCGAGCACCCTGTACTGGAGTCCGCTGGCAGTCGTCTCCACGCCGGGCTGCGATGCGTTGTAGGCGAGGAACTGCTCGTTGGTGCCGGTCGCCGCCACCGCGCCCGCCGTGCTGACCCACGCCAGCGCTGCCGCCGCGATCACCGCGACGACGATTCCGATCCAGAGCAGTACCACATAGCGCCGCGGCGTCGGTTGCAGGGGAACGGCGGTCACGGACATGGGCGAGCCCCTTGGATCTGGCACGAGAACAGGAGTGTAGCGGGGATTAACGTCCCCGCCTGCGTGCGTCCTTTAGCGGACGCCGTCGCGCTCCATCCGCTTGCGCTCGAGCTTGCGGGCGCGGCGGACGGCGGCGGCACGCTCGCGCGCGCGCTTCTCGCTCGGCTTCTCGTAATGACGGCGCAGCTTCATCTCGCGATAGACGCCCTCGCGCTGCAGCTTCTTCTTGAGCGC
>CAMLGC010000056.1 GCA_946479505.1 uncultured Sphingomonadaceae bacterium | reverse complement strand
CGGCCTGCCGCCACACCGTCTCCGACTGCGGCTCGACGCCGGCAACGCCGTCGAAGCACGCGACCGCACCGTCGAGCACGCGCAAGCTGCGCTCGACCTCGATCGTGAAATCGACGTGGCCGGGCGTGTCGATGATGTTGATCCGGTGATCGTTCCAGAAGCAGGTCGTCGCGGCCGACGTGATCGTGATGCCGCGCTCCTGCTCCTGCTCCATCCAGTCCATCGTCGCGGTGCCTTCGTGCACTTCGCCGATCTTGTAGGACTTGCCGGTATAATAGAGGATGCGCTCGGTGGTCGTCGTCTTCCCGGCATCGATGTGCGCCATGATGCCGATGTTGCGATATTTTTCGAGCGGATCTTTGCGAGCCATTGTCAACTCCGTGGCCGGGGCACGCGCCCCGGCTTATTCGTGAAACTTACCAGCGGTAATGGCTGAAGGCGCGGTTCGCCTCGGCCATACGGTGCGTGTCTTCGCGCTTCTTCACCGCGTTGCCGCGATTGTTCGACGCATCGAGCAGCTCGCCCGACAGCCGCGCCGCCATCGTGTGCTCGCTGCGCGCGCGGGCCGCGGTGATCAGCCAGCGGATCGCCAGCGCCTGCGCGCGCTCGGGACGAACCTCGACCGGCACCTGATAGGTCGCACCACCGACGCGGCGGCTGCGGACCTCGATGCCCGGCTTGATGTTGTTGAGCGCCTCGTGGAACACGCCCAGCGGGTCCTTCTTGGCGCGCGTCTCGACGGTATCGAGCGCGCCATATACGATGCCCTCGGCGACGGCCTTCTTGCCGTCCAGCATCACCGAATTCATGAACTTCGACAGAACCTCATCCCCGAACTTGGGATCAGGCAGGATTTCCCGCTTTTCGGGACGACGACGACGTGACATTTGAAATTCCTTCTATCCAGCGGATGGGTCGCACTGGATCCCCGCATTCGCGGGGATGACCGCGACCTCGGTCGCGGTCACTTCGGACGCTTGGCGCCGTACTTGGAGCGGGACTGACGACGATCCTTGACACCCTGGGTGTCGAGCACGCCGCGCAGCACGTGGTAGCGCACACCCGGAAGGTCGCGCACACGGCCGCCGCGGATCAGAACCACCGAGTGCTCCTGAAGGTTGTGGCCCTCGCCCGGAATGTAGCTGATGACCTCGCGCTGGTTGGTCAGGCGGACCTTGGCCACCTTGCGCAGCGCCGAGTTCGGCTTCTTCGGGGTTGTCGTATAGACGCGGGTGCAGACGCCGCGCTTCTGCGGGTTCTGCTCCATTGCAGGGACCTTGGATTTGGCCTTCTGCAGGTCACGGCCCTTGCGGACCAACTGGTTGATCGTCGGCATGAAGCCCTTCACCTTATGTTACCGGAAAACCCGGTGGTTACTGTGCCGAAAATGCAAAATGCACGAGAGGCCCCGCAGGCCGTTCCCGGCCCCTTGACCCCGTGCTTTCCGGCAATGTTCAATGCTCATATTCGAAAATGGGCGGCATTCGGAGACTCGGCCCCGGCACCACCAGCCCTTCCGCAAGCAGGCGCGGCCTATACTGAGGCGCCCGGCTCGGGTCAACAGGGTGCGATGGGCCAGGCTGAGGAGGGCTTCAGGATCGCATCGAAATCCACCGGCATTGCGTCGGGCGCAGGTCGCGTGCGGCGCTCCGCTTCAGTCCCGAAGCGGATCGTGCCCCCAGTTCATCAGCGAATAGCGCCAGCGCGACGTGGGAATTCTATACTCCTCGTGCGGCCCCTGCGCGAGGTGCCGGCGGACGAAGCCGATCACTTTGCGCATGTGCGCATAGTCGCCGCCGTCGAGATCGGCTTTCTTCGTGCGCAACATCTGCACGATCCGCCGCCCCGACGCATGGCCGACGCTCTCTCCGCCATCCCGCTTGAATCCGACCTTTCGGCTTTCCGCCGTGTCGAGCCATTCCTCGATCTCTTCCGGCGTCATGTTCACGGCATCGCGGAAGCGCCGATAGAGCTCGTCGTGATCGTCCCTCGCGACCACGTCAGATATGCAGCGCCCGCCCGTATGCGGCGAGGACGCTCTCGTGCATCATCTCGGAGAGCGTCGGGTGCGGGAAGACGGTGTTCATCAGCTCGACCTCGGTGGTCTCGAGCGTCTTGCCGACGGTATAGCCCTGGATCAGCTCGGTCACCTCGGCGCCGATCATGTGGGCGCCCAGCAGCTCGCCGGTCTTGGCGTCGAACACCGTCTTGATGAAGCCTTCCGCCTCGCCGAGCGCGATCGCCTTGCCGTTGCCGATGAACGGGAAGGTGCCGACCTTCACCTCATAGCCCGCCTCCTTGGCCCTTGCCTCGGTGAGGCCGACGCTCGCCACCTGCGGGTGGCAATAGGTGCAGCCCGGGATGTTGCGCACGTCCATCTCGTGCGGGTGCACCTCCTTGTTGCCGAGCGCCTGCGCGATCGCCTCGGCCGCGATTACGCCCTCGTGGCTCGCCTTGTGCGCGAGCCAGGGCGGCGCGGTGACGTCGCCGATCGCCCACAGCCCGTCGACATTGGTGCGGCACAGCCCGTCGGTCTTGATGTGGCCGCGCTCGGTTTCGACCTTCAACGCCCCCAGCCCGATCTTCTCGGTATTGGGCACGATGCCGATCGCGACGATGACGTGGCTGAACTCGGCCGTCGCGACCTTGCCGTCCTTGCCCTTGATCGCGGCCTTGACGCCCTTGTCGCCCACCTCGAGCTTGTCGACGCCCGCGCCGGTCATGATCGTCATGCCCTGCTTCTTGAGCGCCTTTTCGAGGAAGGCGGACACGTCCGCATCCTCGACAGGCACGACGCGGTCGAGCATCTCGACGACGGTCACCTCGGCGCCCATGTCGTTGTAGAAGCTCGCGAACTCGATCCCGATCGCGCCCGATCCGATGACGAGCAGCTTGGTCGGCATCTCGGGCGGCGTCATCGCCGCGCGATAGGTCCACACCCGCTTGCCGTCGGCGGGCGCGAACGGCAGGTCGCGCGCGCGCGCGCCGGTGGCGACGATGATGTGCTTGGCGGAAAGCTCGGTCTTCTTGCCGTCCTTGTCGGTGACCGACAGCTTGCCTTTGCCCGTCAGCACGCCCTCGCCCATGTGGACGGCGATCTTGTTCTTCTTCATCAGGTGCGTGACGCCCTGATTGAGCTGCTTGGCGACCCCGCGCGAGCGCTTGACCACCGCCTCGATATCCGCGCTGATCTTCTCGGCCGCCAGCCCATACTCCTTGGCGTGGCTCATATAATGGAAGATCTCGGCCGAGCGCAGCAGCGCCTTGGTGGGAATACATCCCCAGTTAAGACAGATGCCGCCCAGATTCTCGCGCTCGACGATCGCGGTCCTGAGCCCGAGCTGGGCCGCGCGGATCGCCGCGACATACCCGCCGGGGCCCGAGCCGAGAACGATGACGTCGTAGGTATCAGGCACAAGAATCTCCATGATCTTCTCCCTCCCCCCTTGCGGGGGAGGGCCGGGGAGAGGGGGCGCGCTCGGCGCGGCTCGATGCCGCGTCGAGCGCTATTAGGATTGCCGTCAAGACGCTTTCAGGACAGCCGAGAATGTCGTTGTTCCAGAAGCGCAGCAGGCGAAAGTCCTGCGAGGAAAGCCACGCATCGCGCTTCTTGTCATAGGCATTGCCGACGTGTTGAGAGCCATCAGCTTCAATAATCAGACGCGCCTCGAAGCAGATGAAATCTGCAACGTAGCGTCCGATCGGCTGTTGGCGTCTGAATTTACAGCCCGCCAAGCGCTTGTTGCGCAGCAATCTCCACAGCACGCGTTCGGCTTCGGTCGGCTCGCGACGCATCCGACGCGCTCTGACGAGCGCGCCCCCTCTCCTTCCCACCGCTCCGCGGCGGGCCCCTTCCTCCCCCGCGAGGGGGGAGGATTGAAGGGAAATCTCACGCATTGTTCGATTCCGGCACCCGTCGCGGGTGCCGCTCTTCGTCGATCGCGACGAAGACGAACTTGGCCTGCGTCACCTTGTGCGAGTCCTCGCTGTCGCGGGCGCGGCGCCAGGCTTCGATATCGATCGTCATCGAGGTCGTGCCGACCGCGACCAGCCGCGCGAACACCGACACCTCGTCGCCGACCAGCACCGGACGGTGGAACTTCATCCCCTCGACCGCGATCGTCACCGCGCGGCCCTTCGAATGGCGCGAGGCGACGAGGCCCGCGGCCATGTCCATCTGGCCCATCAGCCAGCCGCCGAAGATGTCGCCATAGGGATTGGCGTCGGCGGGCATCGTCGTGACGCGGATCGCGGGCGCGCCGGTGGGGAGCGTTTCGGGCTCAGACACGCGCGCGCCTCCTGCGGGTGACGCGGATCGCGCGGCGCAGCGGGTTGATCCCCATCAGCACCGTCAGCACCATCGCGACCGCGCCGATCGTCCAGATCGTGCTCTCGCCCAGCGGATAGGCCCAAGCCGACACCCACGTCACCGCGAGCGCGGCGGCAAGGCCGGCGAGGATGTGCAGCAGTTCTACCGCGATCCGCATCCTACGCGATCATGCCGAGCGGCGCCTCGACAAGCCCCTTGAACAGCTTGAGCATCTGCGCGCCGTCGGCGCCGTCGATCGCGCGGTGATCGAAGCTGCCGGTGACGCTCATCACCGTCGCGACGCCGAGCGCGTCGTCGACGATGTACGGCCGCTTCTCGCCCGCGCCGACCGCGAGGATCATCCCCTGCGGCGGGTTGATGACCGCCTCGAACTGCTTGATGCCGAACATGCCCATGTTGGAAAGGCTCGCGGTGCCGCCCTGATATTCCTCCGGCTTGAGCTTGTTCTCCTTGGCGCGGCCGCCGAGCTCCTTCATCTCGGTCGAGATGGCGGAGACGCTCTTGTTGGCGGCGTCGCGGATGATCGGCGTGATGAGCCCCGACGGCGTCGACACCGCGACCGAAACGTCCGCCCGCTTGTAGGCGATCAGCTTGTCGCCCGCGAAGGTGACGTTGCATTTCGGCGACGCCTCGAGCGCGACGCCGAGCGCCTTGATGAGCAGATCGTTGACCGACAGCTTGACGCCGCGGCCGCTGAGCGCGCCATTGAGGTCGCTGCGGAGCTTCAAGAGCGCGTCGAGGCGAATGTCGAGCGTCAGATAGATGTGCGGGATCGTCTGCTTCGCCTCGGTGAGGCGGCGCGCGATCGTCTTGCGGATGTTGGTGAGCTTCTCTTCCTCGTGCGGGATCGAGTCGTCATACCACACGGCCTTGGCTTCCACGGGAGCCGCGGACGGCGCAGGTGCGGCAGCTTCCGCCTTCTTTGCGGGCGCGGCGCCGGGCTTGGCACCCTCGACATCCGCCTTGACGATCCGTCCGCCGGGGCCCGAGCCGTCGAGTGCGGAAAGCTCGATCCCTTTCTCGGCTGCGATCCGGCGCGCGAGCGGACTTGCCTTCACGCGCTCGCCTTCTCCGCCTTGCTCGGGCGACGGCGGAGCGGCAGCTTCCTCACGCTCGGCGCGAGCCTCCTGCACCTTGCCTTCGCTCTTCTCGCCCCCAGCCGTTTGCTTCGCTTCGGTCTTTTCTTCCTTTTTCGGCGCCTCTGCCTTCTTCGCTTTCGGCGCCTCGACCGCCGAGGCATCCTCGCCTTCCTCGGCGAGCACCGCGATCACCGCACCGACCTTCACGCCCTCGGCGCCTTCGGGCACCACGATCTTCGCGATCGTGCCCTCGTCGACCGCCTCGAACTCCATCGTCGCCTTGTCGGTTTCGATCTCGGCCATCAGGTCGCCCGCGCTCACCTGATCGCCTTCCTTGACGAGCCACTTGGCGAGCGTGCCTTCCTCCATCGTGGGCGAAAGGGCGGGCATCTTGATCTCGATCGGCATCGATTGCGAAGTCCTTGTATCTGGCGCTTGCGTCTGGCGAGGGCGCCGGCGCTTCCTTCGCCATCAACGTCCACGCGTCAAGACCGTGCCCTTGCGCGAACCGAATTCGCGCGGCACCTTCCGCGCACGAGGGGGACGTGGCCGCATGCGCATCTATCTGGTCGTGATCGACGAATCGGTCGAGGCAAGCGTCGCGCTGCGCTTCGCGGCGCGGCGCGCGGTGAAGACGGGCGGCGGGGTCGAGATTCTCGCGCTCGTGCCTCCGCCCGAATTCGTCCAATGGGGCGGCGTCCAGGCGACGATCGAGGAAGAGGCGCGGCTCAAGGCGGAAGGGCTGGTCGCCGCCGCGGCGGGCACGCTCGTCGAGGAATCGGGGCTGAAGCCGTCGATCACCGTGCGCCAGGGCGACGCGCGCAAGGTCATCCGCGAGCTGATCGCCGAAGACCCCGATATCGCCGCGCTCGTGCTCGCGACCGCGGCAAGCGGCGCACCGGGGCCGCTGGTCAGCCATTTCACTGGCGCGGATGCGGGGGTGCTCACGGTGCCGCTGATGATCGTGCCCGGCGGCCTCGACAACGATGCAATCGATCGGATGAGCTGATGCTTCTTTTTGCGCTTCTCGCCACCGCCGCCGCTCCCGCGCAGGCCGCGCCAGACCCCGCGCGGCTGCGCGCCACGGTCGAGGCGCTGGTCGGCTTCGGCACGCGGCATACGCTTTCGACCACCACCGACCCGGAGCGCGGAATCGGTGCGGCGCGAAATTGGGCGGCGGCGCGGTTCGACACGATCGGGCGGGCGTGCGGCGGCTGCGTCACGGTCGAGCGGCTGTCGCGGCATTTCACCGGCCCGCGCGCGCCCGATGGCGTGGTCGTGGAGGATGTGCTCGGTATCCAGCGCGGCTCGGACCCGAACCGGTACGTGATCGTCGGCGCGCACATCGACAGCCGCGTCACCAATGTGATGGACGTGACCAGCGACGCCCCCGGCGCCAACGACGACGGCTCCGGGGTAGCGCTGGTGCTGGAGGCGGCCCGGCTGCTCTCGAAGGAGACGCTGCGCGCGACGGTGGTCTATGCGCTCTTCTCGGGTGAGGAACAGGGGCTGTGGGGCTCGACCCTGCTCGCCGAGACCGCGAAGGCGCGGGGTTGGCAGATCGACGCGATGCTCAACAACGACATCGTCGGCAATACGATGGGCCAGAACGGCGTCCGCGTCGCCGATCGCGTGCGCGTCTTCTCCGAAGGCATCCGCGCCTCCGAAAGCCTGGCGGAGGCGATGGCGCGGCGTGCGAACGGCGGCGAGGACGACGGGCCCAGCCGTGCGCTCGCGAAGGCGATCGACGACGTCGCCGAAGGGCTGGACGGGCTCGACGTGTTCGTCGATCGCCGCCCCGACCGGTTCGGCCGCGGCGGCGACCACGAGCCGTTCCTCGAACTCGGCTATCCCGCGGTGCGCTTCTCGGTCGGCGCGGAGAACTGGACGCAGCAGCACCAGGACCTGCGCACCGAGAACGGAATCGAATACGGCGACACCGTCGACAAGATGGATTTCCCGTATCTGGCGAAGGTGACCGCAATCAACGTCGCGGCGCTCCGCCGGATCGCCTCGGCCCCCGCCGCGCCGGAAGCGGTGGTGATCTCCGGCGCGCTATCGTTCGACACGACGGTGACGTGGGATGCCGTGCCAGGCGCGGCCGGCTACCGAATCTATTGGCGGCGCAACGATCGGCAGGACTGGACCGACCATCGCGACGTGACCGGCACCGAGGCGGTGCTGGAGAACGTATCGGTCGACGACCATTTCGTCGGCGTATCCGCGCTCGCGACCGACGGACGCGAGAGCCTCGTCACGTTCGGCGGCCGCGGGCGGAGGTAAGGCCCTACCTGATCCTCCCCTGTAAGGGGAGGGGGACCGCGCCGCGTCGGCGGCGTGGTGGAGGGGTGTCCCCGCTGATGGTGACACCCCTCCGTCAGCACTTCGTGCTGCCACCTCCCCTTACAGGGGAGGAATGACAGTTAATCCCGCAGCAGCTCGTTGATCGCCGTCTTTGCCCGCGTCTGCGCGTCGACGCGCTTGACGATCACCGCGCAATAGAGCGCGGGCTTGCCCTCTCCCCCGCCGATGCTCCCCGGCACGACCACCGCATAAGGCGGAACCTCGCCGCGCAGCACGTCGCCGGTGGCGCGGTCGACGATCTTGGTCGAGGCGCCGAGATAGACGCCCATCGAGAGCACCGCGCCCTCGCCCACGCGCACGCCCTCGGCAACTTCCGCACGCGCGCCGATGAAGGCGCCGTCGCCGATGATGACCGGATCGGCCTGCAAAGGCTCGAGCACCCCGCCGATTCCCGCGCCGCCCGAAATATGGACGTTGCGGCCGATCTGCGCGCAGCTCCCAACCGTCGCCCAGGTGTCGACCATCGCCCCCTCGCCGACATGCGCGCCGATGTTGACGAAGCTCGGCATCAGCACCGCGCCCTTGCCGATATAGGCGCCGCGTCGGACAATGGCGCCGGGCACCGCGCGGAACCCCGCCTGGCGGAATTCGCCCGCGCTCCAGGCGGCGAACTTGGAGGGCACCTTGTCCCACCAGTTCGCCCCACCCGGGCCGCCAGCGATCTCAACCATGTCGTTGAGGCGAAACGAGAGCAGAACCGCCTTCTTGAGCCATTGGTTGACGCGCCAGCCGCCCTCTCCGTCCGGCTCGGCGACGCGCGCCGCGCCCGAATCGAGCATCGCCAGCGCGCGATCGACCGCCTGGCGGACCGGCCCTTTGGTTTCGCCGCCGATCTCCGCCCGCTCTTCCCATGCGGTGTCGATCGTCGCCTGAAGATCCTCGCTCATCTGTCCTCCTGAATGTCATGCAGCCAGGCTGCGACGTCGGTAACGGTGTAATCGACGAAGCTGCGGTCGGCGTCGGCGCCCTGCTCCGACCCGTTGTCGACCCAGACCGTGGTCATCCCGATCGCCTTTGCGGGGGCCAGGTTGCGCGCCATGTCGTCCGCGAACAGGCAGCGCGCAGGATCGAGATCGTAGGCGGCGCACAGCCCGGCATAGGCGTCCGGATGGGGCTTGGGGACGTAGTTGGTCGCGTGGACGTCGAACAGCGCCTCGAAGCTTTCGCCAAGCCCGATCCGGCCGAGCACGCGCGCGGCATAGCGCGCATCGGCGTTGGTGAAGATCAGCTTGCGCCCCGGCAGCGCCGCGATCGCGGCGACAAGCGGCGCGTCATGTTCGAGCACCTCCAGTTCGACGTCGTGGACATCGGCGAGATAATCGTGCGGATCGACCCCGTGCTCCGCCATCAGCCCCGCGAGTGTGGTGCCGTGGCGATGAAAATAGTCCTTCTGGATGCGCCGGGCGTCGGCGGGCGAGCAGCCGAAATGGCGCGCGACATAGCCGCCGATGCGTTCGTCGATCTGGGCGAACAGGTCCGCGCTCGCCGGATAGAGCGTGTTGTCCAGATCGAAGATCCAGGTGCGGATATGGGAAAGCTCGAAACGCATCGCGGGCGCACGCTTAGGTGGCGGCGCGCGGGCGGGCAAGGCGCTCGGGGGCCATCGCCGTTAAGCTTCTGTAAAAGCGCCGCTTCGCACAAGAGGGCCGGAGCCGGCGCGCGCCCTTCGATGGACAGGGCGGCGCGTGCGTGCCAGTGTTGATTCCAGGATCCGATATGTCCGCACGATTGAGTAAGCGTATCATGGCGCTGGCGGCGACCGCCGGCTGTGGACTGACTGCCGCCTGCGGCGGCGGGGGGGGCGTCCGCAGCACGCCGCCGCCTCCGCGGACGACTCCAACGCCTACCCCGACGCCCACGCCGGCGCCTACCCCCACGCCGACCCCTACCCCTACCCCCACGCCGGCGAGCTACGATACGGGCGAGTATCGCGCGACGATCGGTGCGGTATCGATGAACGCGCTCGCTGCCTATCAGGAGGGGGCGACCGGCGCCGGCATCAAGGTCGGCGTGATCGACAGTGGGATCGATCTCCAAAGCCAGGAATTTCCGAACCGGATCGATCCGGCCTCGGCCGACGTCGCATCCAACCGCGGTATCGACGACGAGGGCGGGCACGGCACCGCGGTCGCGTTCACCATCGCGGGCCGCCGCAACGGCACGGGCACGCACGGCGTGGCGTTCGATTCGACGCTGCTCGTGATGCGCGCCGACGCGCCGGGGACGTGCGCCGACACGAGCGAGGATGGCGGCTGCTCGTTCTTCGACGACGCGATCGCGCGCGGGGTCGATCGGGCAGCCACCAACGGCGCGCGCGTCATCAACATCTCGCTCGGTGGCGATCCGGCGGGGCTCGCGTTGATCGGCGCCATCCGCCGCGCAACGCAGGCGGGTGTCATCGTCGTCATCAGCGCGGGCAACGATTCGACAGCCAACCCGGATCCGTTCGCCGAGGTCGCCAATAACGACGCGGCGCATGGGCTGGTCATCATCGCGGGTTCGGTCAACTCCGCCGACACGCTCTCGGACTTCAGCGACAAGGCCGGCGACGGCGCCGCCCATTACCTTTCCGCGGTCGGCGAACGGGTCCGCGCGCCCGACCAGAACGATACGCCCTTTTTCTGGAACGGCACCTCGTTCGCGTCGCCGCAGATCGCCGGTGCGGTCGCGTTGCTCGCGCAGGCCTTTCCGAACCTGTCGGGCGCCCAGATTGTCCAGATTCTCTACGATTCGGCGCGCGATGTGGGCGCGGCCGGAGTCGACAAGGTTTACGGCCACGGCGTGCTCGATCTCACCCGCGCGTTCCAGCCGCTCGGGGAGAATTCGGTCGCGGGCACCCAATCGGCGGTATCGCTCGCGAGCAACGCAACGCTGTCGGCGCCGATGGGCGATGCCGCGCAGAGTGGGCTGGGGGCGGTGATCCTCGACGGATTCGACCGCGCCTTCGCGATCGACCTCGCGCGCACGATCGACACCAGCGGCCCCGCGCCGACGCTCACTGGCGCGCTCCAGACGCGTCAGCGCAACCTGGCCGGCACGTTCGGCGCGACGACGGTGTCGCTCACGCTGGCGCCGGGCGCCCGCGAGCCGACGATCGTGCCGATGCGGCTCACACCCGACGACGCGCGACAGGCGCGCGCGATCGCAGGGCTGGTGACGAGCCGGCTGGGCCGCGACGCGACTTTCGCAATCGGATTTTCGCGCAGCAGCGCCGCGCTCACCGCGCAGCTTGCCGGGCTCGACGAACCCGCCTTCCTGATCGCGGGCGATCCGACGCGCGAGCAGGGGTTTCTTTCGGATATCGGAAGCTCGGCCGCGATCCGACGACAGCTCGGCGGCTGGGGCGTGACCGCAGCGGCCGAGAGCGGCGCGGTGCTCGCCCGCACCGGCGGCGATCTGCCGCTGATCGCCGACCGCTATCGACGATCGGGCTATGACCGCTTCTCGATCGGCCTGGACCGGCGCTTCGGCGATGTCGCGACCGCGCTTTCGGTCGCGCGGCTCGACGAGGGGGATAGCGTGCTCGGCGCCCGCTTCGGCGGCGCTCTCGGCGCGAGCCGCGCGACCACATGGTTCCTCGACGCGGGCGGGCGCTGGCAGGCGGGCGATGGCTGGAGCCTGGGTGGCGCGTTTCGGCTCGGCTGGACCGCGGCCGACGTGCGCGGCGGGCTGAGCGGGTCGGGCGTAATCCGCACCAGCGCGTTCGCGGCCGATCTCGGCAAACGGGGCGTGTTCGGCGGTGACAGCATCGGCTTGCGCATCGCGCAGCCGCTCCGCGTGTCCAGGGGCGGGATCGATCTCGCGCTGCCGACCTATTGGGACTACGCGACCTCGAGCGTCGGCACCTGGACGACTCAGCGCCTCAACCTTGCGCCGACCGGCCGCGAGATCGATGTCGAGGCACGCTATGCCCGCTGGCTGGGCGCAGGGTGGCTCGACACCAATCTCTTCTGGCGCCGCGATCCGGGCAACATCGCGAGCCTGCCCAGTGATTACGGCGCGGCGGTGCGGTATTCGGTCGCGTTCTGAATGCAGCGCTCTGCGAAACGGGAGTCCGGAACGTCGGAATCTTCGCCGTCGCGCCTTCGTGATTCCTTCTTTGTTCTGTTTCGCTGTCCTACAACCCTGCATTCGTGCCATGGTGCACATCGCTCTTTGATTCGGTCGATCTCACGCGTGCCGGCGGTTCGCCGGCCGATCCGTCGTGCCCATGGAGGCGCGGCATCGGGGAAGGGGAAATCAGGGGGGACGTAGCGCTGCTTTCACTGCGTTCCGCGTTCTCGTGTACCGTGGGACTGCCCGAGGGAACCTCCGAAAACCGTCCCGATCCCATGCTTCCCGCGAAACACCGCCGATCGCTGCGGTGGCAAGAACCGGCCCGCCTTCCCATCTCCCGCCGATGACCGCTTACTCGCTGCTCGATCTCGTCCCCATCGTCGAAGGCGGCACGGCCGCTCAGGCGCTCGCCAATTCCGCCGACCTCGCGCGCCATGCGGAGGGGCTGGGCTTCACCCGCTATTGGGTCGCCGAGCATCACGGCATGGCGGGCATCGCCTCGGCCGCGACATCGGTGGTGATCGGCCACATCGCCGCGGCGACGAGCCGCATCCGCGTCGGCGCGGGCGGGATCATGCTCCCCAACCACGCGCCGATCGTGATCGCCGAGCAGTTCGGGACGCTCGACGCGCTGTTCCCCGGCCGGATCGATCTCGGCCTCGGCCGGGCGCCAGGCTCCGACCAGCGCGTTGCGCGGGCGCTCAGGCGGACGCTCGACAGCGATCCCAACGCCTTCCCCCGCGACGTGCTCGAGCTCCAGAGCTATTTCGCCGACGACGGCGAGACCGGCATCCGCGCGGTGCCCGGCGCGGGCGCGACGGTGCCGATCTGGATTCTGGGGTCGAGCCTGTTCGGCGCGCAGCTCGCGGCGATGCTGGGGCTGCCCTATGCCTTCGCCTCGCACTTTGCGCCGGATGCCCTCGACGAGGCGCTCGCGCTGTATCGGCGGGATTTCCGGCCATCGGCGCAGCTCGATCGGCCCCATGCGATGGCGGGGTTCAACGTGTTCGCGGCCGACACCGACGAAGAGGCAGCGCTTCTCGCCAGTTCGCAGCAGCAGGCGTTCGTTTCGTTGCGCACCGGCAACCCGCGCCAGCTTCCGCCGCCGGTCGAAGGCTATCGAGAGAGCCTCGGCGCGCAGGGCCGCGCGATCCTCGACCATGTGCTGCAATGCTCGGCGATCGGCACCCGCGACACGGTCGCGCGCGGGATTGCGGCGTTCGTCGAGCGCACGCAGGTCGACGAGCTGATGATCGCCAGCGCGATCTACGATCCCAACGCGCGCAAGCGCAGCCTGACGATCACCGCCGAGGCGATGCGTGACCTCTGACCGTCACGCCATCAGCGCCTCGGCCTGATCGAGCGTGTCCGCGAACACCGCAACCACCGCCTGGTACGGCGCCGCCGAGGCCATATCGAGGCCGGCGCGCTTGAGGATATCGGTCGGGTAATCCGAGCCGCCCGACCGCAGCACGTTCAGATAATTGTCGCGCTCCTTCGCCCCGCCGCCGAGGATCGAGCGAGCGAAGTACGAGGCTGCCGCGATGCAGGTCGCGTACTGATAGACGTAGAAGCTCGAATAGAAATGCGGGATGTACGCCCATTCGACCGCATAGCTCGGATCGATCTCGACCTTGGGGCCGTGATAGCGGTGCAGCAGGTCCGAATATACCGACGTGAAGGTCTCGCCCGAGAGCCCTTCGCCGGCCTCGGCTTTGTCGTGCGCGGCGAGCTCGAATTCGGCGAACATCGCCTGGCGGTAGAAGGTGCCGCGGATATTCTCGAGCTGCTGGCCCAGATAATAGAGCTTCTCGGCCGGGGTCTTCGCCTGCTCGACCATATAGGCGACGAGGAGCTGCTCGTTGCAGGTCGACGCGATCTCCGCGAGGAACAGCGGGTAATCCGCCTTCTCATAGACCTGCGCCTTGTTCGCGAGCAGCGAGTGCATCGCGTGGCCCCACTCGTGGGCATAGGTCGTCATGCCCGAATAATCCTCCTTGAGGTTGAGGAGGAGATAAGGATGCACGTCGAACGCACCCGGATTCATGTACGCACCCGAGCGCTTGCCCTCGCGCGGGAGGGGGTCCATCCACTTCGCCGCCGTGGCGGTGGCGAGCTGCTTCACATAATCGGCGCCCAGCGGCTGGAGCGCGGCGAGCACGGTGGTGCGCATCTGGGCAAGGTTCACCGGCTTGTCGAGCTGCACCAGCGGCGGATAGATGTCGTAATAGTGCATGTCGGGCAGCTTGAGCATCCGGCGGCGGAGCTCGAAATACCGGTGGAGCTGCGGCAGGCCCTTGTTCGTCTCGGCCACCAGCGTGCGATAGACCGTCTCGGGAATGTTGTTCGACGAGAGCGAGGCGGCGAGCGAGGTTGGGTAGTTGCGCGCCTTCATGTCGAACACGTCGGCCTTGAGGTGCGACAGATACGCCGCGCCGAGCGAGCTCTGGAACTGGCCGTATTCCTTCCAGAAGGTGTCGAAAACCAGCTTGCGGTCGGCGCGGTTGGCTGCGTCGCGGTGGAGCGTGTAGCCTTGGTCGTCGAGCCGCGCCTTCTCGCCGGTCGAAAGCGTGACCGTCGGCCACGGAATGTCCGAGGCGACGAGCTGGCCGCGAATGTCGCCCGGCCCTGCGAATGGCGCCGACGTGCCCGCGAGCAGCGCCTCGACCTCGGGCGAGCGCGTGTGCGGCGCCTCGCGCAGCACGTTGGCGAGATAGAAATCGAAGCGCTTCTTGAGCGTGTCGTTCGACGCGATGAACGAGCCGATCTTGGCCTCGCCCACCGACAGGATTTCGGGCGCGATCCATGCCGTCGCCTGGCCGAAGGCGGTGTAGAGATCGACCGCCTGCGCCTGTTTCTCCTGGTTCTCGGCGACGCGCAGGTCGGCGTCGGCCTTGAGGCTGATATACGTGTAGATCCGCGCGATCGTGCGTCCGAGATCGGACTGCGCGACAAGCGCCTTGGCGAGCGCGTCGGCGCTGGTGCCGAGCGTCCCCTGATATTGCTTCATCCCCGGGATCGCCGCGAGCGCCTGCTTGCGGGCTGCGTCCCACGCGGCGTCGCTCGGATAGAGGTCGGTCAGGTCCCATTGCGCGATATCGGCGGTCATCGTCTTGTCCTGCGCCCAGGCGGGCATTGCGGCCACGAGCGCGCCGAGCGCAGACGCGGTCAGGGTTTCACGGCGGGTTAGGTCGGTCATGTCGGTCCCCCGGTGGATGCGCCGAAGTGCTCCGGCGCGCGGAATGATCCGCTTCCTGCCAGACGTCGGGGTGTTTGACCAGACTAGGTCACTCGGCCGGTATCGGGCCGACGATCGCATCGGCGGCGCGGATCACCTGCCGCGCGAGCACGTCGACCGCGATCGCCGCCGAGGCGACGCGGCCGATCGCCGCAGCGGCATCGTCGATGCCCTCGACCGTCGCCGCGGTGCGGCGTGCGACATCGCTCGACGCTTCGTGCTGGCGCTGCGCCGCCGCCGCGATCTCGGCGCCGATCTCGCCTTGTCGCGCGGCGCTGTCGCCGAGATCGGCGAGCAGCGTTCGGGTATCGCCGACATGATCCTGGAGCGCGGCGGTGCGGGTCTCGATATCGCGCGTCGCATCCCAGGTTTGCTGCGAGAGCGACTTGACCGCGTTGGCGACGACATCGAAGCCGCGCCCCGCCTCGCCCGCGCGGGCCGCCTCGATTCGCGCATTGAGCGCGAGCAGGCGGCTGTTGCCGGCGATCCCTGCGATAAGCTGGGTGATATGGCCGATCCCCTCGGCCGCGGTGTCGAGCGCCTCGATCGTGACCCCGCTCGCGTCGGTGGCCGCGCGCGCGCGATCGAGCAGCGTTGCCTGGTGCCGCATGGCGTGCGCGACCTGATCGGCGATGGCGAGCATCTCGGCGGCGAGCAACGCCGTCTCGCGCGCCTCCTCGGCCGAACGGCGCACCGAATCGGTCGCCTCGGCAGCTTCGCTGCTGACGCTGGCGGCGATGTCCGCGAGATTGCGCGCGATCGCACGCAGCGTCTCGCCGACCGAATCGAGCGCGGGCGGATCGCCCCCGCGAGCGAACGCGATCGCGTTCATGCGGCCTTGCGCCCCGCCTCGATCATCACGTTCGAGAGCAACTGATAGGCTTCGGCCCATGCCGCTTCGGTCTCGGAATCGAACGCCGCCCCCAGCTTGGCGCGCAGCGTGTCGAGCAGCGCGCGGCCGACCTGGTCGTAATGCTTCTCCTTCACGCCGTAGCGGACATGGCGGATCGCCAGTTCGCGCGCGGCGGGCATGATCCGGTCGAGCCGGTCGAGCCCGTTGACGATCGTCGCGAGCGTCATCACGAGCTTGCGCCCCTGCTTGGCCATGTCGCCCTTGAACAGCGGCCGCACATCGGGCGCGATCGCGAACAGGCGATCGTAGAAGAAGGCCGCGGTCTCGTCCGGCAATGGAATGATCTGCGCGAAGCTATCCTGAACGAGCGCGATCCGGCGCGAATCCATGCCAATCTCCAACGGTGAATTCCGTCCGCTCTTGCGCCGATGTTGGTAAAGATTTCGGTAACCCGTGCGCGCGGTTCACGCACGACAAAGGGCCGGGAAATCGCTTTCCCGGCCCTTCGTTTGCGCCTGAACGGCAGGTGGCGGGCTTCTTAGAAGTCCATGCCGCCCATGCCGCCCATGCCGCCGCCGCCCATCGGCATCGCCGGCTTGTCCTCGGGCAGCTCGCTCACCGCCGCTTCGGTGGTGATGAGGAGCCCTGCGACCGAGGCGGCGTCCTGGAGCGCGGTGCGCACGACCTTGGTCGGGTCGATCACGCCGGCAGCCACGAGGTTTTCGTACACGTCGGTCGCGGCGTTGAAGCCCTTGGTCTCGTCGTTCTCGCGCAGCAGGTTGCCCGCGACGACGGCGCCGTCGAAGCCTGCATTCTGCGCAATCTGACGAAGCGGCGCCTCGATCGCCTTGCGGACGATGTCGATGCCGCGGGTCTGGTCGTCATTGTCGCCCTTGAGTCCGTCGAGCGCCTTGGTGGCGTAGAGGAGCGCGGTGCCGCCGCCGGGGACGATGCCTTCCTCGACCGCCGCGCGGGTCGCGTGGAGCGCGTCATCGACGCGATCCTTGCGCTCCTTGACCTCGACCTCGGACGAGCCGCCGACCTTGATGACAGCGACGCCGCCCGCGAGCTTGGCCAGGCGCTCCTGGAGCTTCTCGCGGTCGTAATCGGACGTGGTGTTCTCGATCTGCTGGCGGATCGCCTCGGTGCGGGCCTTGATCGCGTCGGACTCGCCGGCACCATCGACGATGGTCGTGTTGTCCTTGTCGAGCGTCACGCGCTTGGCCTGGCCGAGCATGTTCAGCGTCACGGTCTCGAGCTTGATGCCGAGATCCTCGGAGATCATCTCGCCCTTGGTCAGGATCGCGATGTCCTCGAGCATCGCCTTGCGGCGATCGCCGAAGCCCGGCGCCTTGACGGCCGCGACCTTGAGGCCGCCGCGCAGCTTGTTGACGACGAGCGTGGCGAGCGCCTCGCCCTCGATGTCCTCGGCGATGATGAGCAGCGG
>CAMLGC010000055.1 GCA_946479505.1 uncultured Sphingomonadaceae bacterium | reverse complement strand
CTCTGCGACATGAGGCGCGCCTGCAAGCCCACATGGCTGTCGCCCATCTCGCCCTCGATCTCCGCACGCGGCACCAGCGCCGCGACCGAATCGACCACGAGCACGTCGATCGCATTCGAGCGGACGAGCGTGTCGACGATCTCGAGCGCCTGCTCGCCCATATCGGGCTGCGACACGATCAGCTCGTCGATGTCGACGCCCAATTTCTTGGCATAAACGGGATCGAGCGCGTGCTCGGCATCGACGAACGCGGCGGTGCCGCCGTTCTTCTGCGCCTCGGCGATGACATGGAGCGCAAGCGTCGTCTTGCCCGAGCTTTCGGGGCCATAAACCTCGATCACGCGGCCGCGCGGCAGCCCGCCGACGCCGAGCGCAATATCGAGCCCGAGGCTGCCAGTCGAGATCGACTCGACCTGCATCGCCTCCTTCTGCCCGAGCTTCATCGCCGAGCCCTTGCCGAAGGCGCGATCGATCTGCGCCAACGCGGCGTCAAGCGCCTTCTGCCTGTCGGAAGTTGCTGTCGCCATGCCGATGTCGATGACCTTCAGAGTTGCTGCCATTGGAGGTTCCCGTCGCTAGAGCAATCGTGTGACGCGTTCAATGTGGAGCGTGTGTATCGCATTTGTTCTCACGGAACAAGAGCGGAACGGAAAATTTATTGCTGCGAGGAAATCACCGCCAAAAGACCGCCGCGGCTATTCGCAATCGGCGAGCTTGAGGAAGCTGAGCGACACGCTTTCGGCCGGTAACGCTCGGCGCGCCAGGACCTCGGGAGGATCGGGAAGCAGAATATAGATCGGCGCCGCAGAACCGGCATGAGGCAGCGTCCGATCGATCCGGAGACGGCCGTCCGCCGCGATATAGTGCATTTCCCCCAACGGCCGCGCGCCGCCGTCGTGCGGTGGCGGCGACCAGCCGGGCTGCTTGACGTCCGTTGTGGAGATCAGGTTAATGTAGCGCGCGGCCCCACGATCGAAGAGGAACCAGTATGTCTTTTGCGCAGGCGTGCGGATTCCCAGCGCGAGATCGGATGGCCATCCTTCATGATCGCCGACGATCCCGAATTCTGCGGTGATGGCCTGGTCGTCGATCGACCGGTAGTGCGCGCGCTCGATCGGACATTGAGCGATCGATGCACCAGGAGCGGCATACGCAGCCGTCAATGGCGCCAGAAGACTCAATGCAGTGGCGAAGCGTCGAGCGTCTTTCACGTTCTGAAACCTAGCCTAGCGGATACATTATTGTATCGGTCCATAAGCGCGTCATCCCGTGTACGTTCAACGCCTGCTTCATCATTATCTGACCAAAGAAGAAGATGATGATTATCGCGAGTTATCTTGATCCGTATGTGGCCAACGCAATATCAACGCTCTCCCATACCTCTCTCGAATTGAGCATATTGCTGTGTGTTAAGTGTTTCAACATTCGAACTCTAACATTTATGCTTTTAAGATAAGATATTTGCGATTTAGAATAAACAACTCTATCATTTTTCGAAACAATCACAGTTGTTCGTCGTTGATTTATACCGCGCCTGATAGATTCACCTAACGATCTGTTCCGCCAAATACCCCAAAAACTTCTCGCAAGCGCCAACGGTGAAGCGCACATCTGTTTGTCGGTATTGGACGACACAAGGCATTCATTCCCCATTTCAGGGTCCTTTAATTTTCTTGAATCGCTTAACTGACTCTTAGGTGACCTGAGCAGGGGTGCAATGAGAATTAAAGGAACATCACATCCATCACTACAAGCAGCTTCCGCGAGATAGCCACCAGCACTCGCGCCGATAATTGCCGTCAGTCCGTCATTAAGAATGGCTCGTAGTCTTCGTACCTGAGCGATTGCCTCGGAGATATCTTCAGATGGATAATATGTTTCGACTTGCCCTTGATAAATCGGCACAAATACTGTATATCCAGTACCAACAAGGTGTTCAATTAATCTATTAGGCCCAAGCTTGTTTCCTCGCGGGCCACCCGTCAAGAAGATGATGTGATTTGCGTCATTGTTATTCTTATTTCCGAAAATGGAGACGGGCACCAAATTACCATTAACCTTATAATAATTTAGCTCCCTATATTCCCCCGTATCCTTAGAATAAGATAGGGCACTACAAACAACCTCTTTTTTCGAAAGAGAGGATGCGACTTTAAAAATTAATCTAAATCTAAATTCCTTGCATTCGAAATTATCCAATCTCGGAACGGCGTGTTCAGTATCTTTCCACCCTTCACGAATATGCCGAATTTCACTGGATGTGGCGCTGCGCAGCGTTTGAGCGTTTGCACTACTCGGTATGGATTGAACGAGAGCAAAGAAAAATATACAATAAAGTATTATTAAACATGGGTGAGATTGGTCAGAAAAATGACCTACCTTCCGAAAATTTGGTGGCGCGGAGACCATTTCGGACAACATGATCTCCGTTGCCATCAAATCCACTCAGCTGCCAGATTGGACGTATTTTGGGTGATCCGGGTCCCAATGAAATGTGTAACTTGTTTGAGTATTTCCGGTATTATACGTAAGTGTTGCATTAGGAACATCGAGCGTTATGCCTAATGATAAACTTGCGGTAGGTGACGTTGTAGTGACGCCCATTTGTATATCTGTAATTTCATAGATAGTATATTCTGACGCATCCGGTCTATAATAGTACTCTCCCGTTTCCGCGTCTCTCCAAATTCCAGGATCATTTTGCCCGTCGTTATTTATGTCGGCAGGTAGATATGTGCGAAATATATCGTGCTGCCCGTCGTGGCCAGCTCCGCCGCCGCCACTACTGCCGCCGTCATCATAACTACGGCCGACATGATAACCGTCATCGCCACGTCAGGATCCCCGTAGCTAACGATAATATCGCCAGAGCCGTCGCTCTCGCCGGCTTCGCCGAACGCCGCCGGCTGCGGCCCGAGCACCAAATCATTATCGGGCGCTTGAACGGTCGCTTCGCTGAAGCTCGGCGGTGAGACCGCTTTCCCCCGTTGGACCTGTCGCACCATCGAAATATGGTAGTTCCGACCCTGATTGGAGCGCCAGCGTCTGATCCACGAATTCGTAAGCCATTCCTTCTCTCCCCGTATCGACTTCTTTTCGAGTCGCAAACGCAGCCTAAAACAATGGCATAGCCGATGCGAATCTCGTCCCACGATCTTTCTGGATGGTGAGGAGCTGCGCAAAGGCGGCGGTCCCGCTTTCTTGAAGATTGGACAAGAAAAGCGGGACCACGGCTCAACGCCGCCGTGACGGAATGGATGGGGAAAGGCGGGTGCTATTCGAGGAAGGCGGTGGGGATGGTTACTGTTTCGTCGATCTTTGCCGCGGTGACGGGGACGAGGGTGCGGCGGGCGTTGTGTTCGATTTCGAGGAGGTCGCCGGCGCCGAAATTTTCTACTGCGACAACGGTGCCGGCAGGCTCGCCTTCCTCGGTGCGGACCGGGAGGCCGATCAGGTCGACGTGGTAGTATTCGCCCTCTTCCAGCGGCGGGAGGGCGGATCGGGAGACGGTGAGCTCGGTGCCGCGGAGGGCCTCGGCGGCATTGCGGTCGGGGATTTCGGCAAAGCGGGCGATCGCGCCGTTGGCGCCTTCGCGCAGAGAGGTGAGCGTGAGCGCGCCGTTGTTGAAGCTGCGGTAGCGCTTCAGGTCTCCGGTGAAGAGCTTGAGGCGCACCTCGCCCGCGACGCCGTGCGCGCCAACGATCGCAGCTAGGACTACGGGATACTCTCCGCTCGTGGGAGGGCTCGTCGGCTTCGCGGCCATCGGGACATGCCCTCCCCTAACCCCTCCCGCAGGCGGGAGGGGGATTGAGTCAGCCTTTGGGGGAGCCGGGGCGTTCCGGCGGGGTTTGGTCTCCGCCTTCAGCGGGCTTTTCGGCGGAGACACCGCGGTTGGTGGCGTCTTCCTGGTCATCGGCCCTGCCCGGCTTCTGCGTGTCGCGATCCGTGCTCATCATGCGCTCCTTCGCTGTGGGCAAACGAACGCATGACGAGCAGGATCGGCTGCACCAAGATCAGGCTTCGGCGGCCGAAGTCTTCTCTTCGGCGGCCGGGGTTTCTTCCGCGGGCGCTTCTGCGGCAGGAGCCTCTTCGACGGGCGGGGCTTCCTCGGCGGTCGCCTCGGCAACCTGCTCGGCCTCGGGGGTGGGCTCTTCGGTCGCAGCCTCGACCTCGGTCGCGACGACCGCTTCGGCCCCGGCGTCGGTGTCGGCGGCGGGCGCCGCTTCAGCCGCTGCCGGCGCAGCCTTCGCTTCGGCCTCGGCCTCCTGCTGCGCCTTCAGCTTCTCGGCGCGCTCTTCGGCACGCTCCTTGGCCTTCTCGCCGGGTTCGGCCTTGTTGGGATTGTTGCGCGCGGCGCGCTCGCGCACGCCGGCGGCGTCGAGGAAGCGGGCGACGCGGTCGGTCGGCTGCGCGCCGACGCCGAGCCAGTGCTTGGCGCGATCACCGTCGAGCTGGACGCGCTTCTCGTCGTCCTTGGCGAGGAGCGGGTTGTAGCTGCCGATCCGCTCGATGAAGCGGCCGTCGCGCGGGCTGCGCGCGTCGGCGACGACGATGCGGTAATAAGGGCGCTTCTTGGAACCGCCGCGCGACAGACGAATGCTGAGTGCCATGTTCTAGTCTTTCCTTCTTTCAAACCGTCACTCCAGCGAACGCTGGAGTCTTGTTGATGTTGTTCCTCGGGGCACGAGACCCCAGCGTTCGCTGGGGTGACGGCCGAGGCGAGTCACTTCTTCTTCATGAAATTCTCGAAGCCCGGTGGGACGTTCGACATGTTCTTGGGGCCGTTGGGGAGGCCCGGAAGCCCCGTGTCCATGCCCTTCATCATATCGCCCAGCTCTGGGCCACCGATCTGGTTACCCAAGCCCCCCATGCCGCCCTTCCCCATCATGCCGAGCAATCCCTTGAGGCCGCCCATCTTGCGGATCTTCTTCATCGCATTCGACATTTCGAGGTGCATCTTGAGGAGCTTGTTCACCTCCTGCACCGTCGTGCCCGATCCCTTGGCGATGCGGATCTTGCGCTTGGCGTTGATGATCGCGGGCTTGTCGCGCTCCTTGACCGTCATCGAGCCGATCATCGCGTCCATATGGACGAGGATCTTCTCGTCGACCGCGCCAGAGGCCATCGCGGCCTGCGCCTTCTTCATGCCCGGGATCATGCCTGCGAGCGCACCGAGGCCGCCCATGCGGCGCATCTGCGCCAATTGCCCGCGCAGGTCGTTCATATCGAACTGACCCTTGGCGAGCTTCGCGGCCATCCGCTCGGCATCTTCCTGCTGAATCGATTCGGCGGCGCGCTCGACGAGGCTGACGACATCGCCCATGCCGAGGATGCGGCCGGCCACGCGGCTCGGGTGGAAGGCTTCGAGCGCGTCCAATTTCTCGCCGGTGCCCGCGAACTTGATCGGTTTGCCGGTGACCGCGCGCATCGACAGCGCCGCGCCGCCGCGCGCATCGCCGTCCATCCGGGTGAGGACGACGCCCGTGAGCGGGACCTGATCGGAGAAATTCTGCGCGACGTTGACCGCATCCTGACCGGTCAGCGAGTCGACGACGAGGAGGGTCTCGGCGGGGTTCGAGGTGTCGGCGATCGCCTTCATCTCGTCCATCAGCGCCTGGTCGACATGGAGACGCCCGGCGGTGTCGAGCATCAGGACGTCGTAACCCTGGAGCTTCGCCGCCTGCATCGCGCGTTGGGCGATCTCGACCGGGCGCTGGCCGGCGACGATCGGGAGCGTCGCGACCTCGGTCTGGGTGCCCAGCGTCGCGAGCTGCTCCTGCGCGGCGGGGCGGTTGACGTCGAGCGACGCCATCAGGACCTTCTTGCGGTCCTTTTCCTTGAGGCGCTTGGCGATCTTGGCGGTGGTGGTCGTCTTGCCCGAGCCCTGGAGGCCGACCATCATCACCACCGCGGGCGGGGTGACGTCGAGCAGCAGCTCGGACTGATCCGAGCCCAGCATCTCGGTGAGCGCGTCGGAGACGATCTTGACGACCTGCTGCCCCGGCGTGACCGAGCGCAGCACGTTTTGACCGACCGCCTTTTCGGTGATCTGATCGACGAACTGCCGCGCGACGGGGAGCGCGACGTCTGCCTCGAGCAGCGCGACGCGCACCTCGCGCATCGCGGCGCGCACGTCGGCCTCGGTCAGCGCGCCACGGCCGCGCAGCCGATCGAAGACACCGCCAAGCCGGTCGCTCAGGCTTTCGAACATATCAACTCCCATCGGTTCCGTCCGGAACGCGCATCCGCCAAACGCAAAACACGCCGGCGGACGAAACCTCGTCGGCCGGCGTCGCCCTGATGGGCGGATGCCACGCGCTCCTGATTGGAACGATCGACGCAGCCGATAGCCGAACGCGACGCACTGCGCAACCGGGCGGGCCTTAACCCCTTCTACACGTCTGGCGTGCGAGAAGCGACGCTGGTTCCACCTGGGGGAAGCCGACGCATGGCGATCGAGACAATGGACGTCGAGTCGCCGCCGTTGCCGGCGCGCGACCTCGTCACGCCGATCGTCACTGCCGCAGCGATCGTTCTGTTCCTGGCGTTGGGCAGCGTCGCGCTTTCCAATATCGTGTCGAGCTATCTCCACGACGGTGCGCCGCCCGAGCGGCCGCTCACCGTCGCGCTCCTCCTCAACATCGCGCTGATCCTGTTCGGATGGCGCCGGCACGCCATGCTGGCGCGCGAGCTCGGCGTGCGCACCGTGTCCGAGGAGCGCGCGCGCGCGCTCGCGGCGAGCGATCCGCTGACGGGGTTCCTCAACCGCCGCTCGCTGACCGAGCAGGGCGCGATGCTGTTCGCGCAGGCGCAGCGGCGCAACAAGGCGCTGGCGCTGCTGCTGCTCGATCTCGACCATTTCAAGACGGTCAATGACATGCACGGCCATTCGGCGGGGGACGCCCTGCTGCGCTGCATCGCCGCCAAGATCGGCGAGGTGCTGCCGACCGGCGCGCTCGCGGCGCGGTTCGGCGGCGACGAATTCGCCTGCGCGATGCTGTTCGACCCCGAGCATCCCGACACGGTCGAGAAGGTCGCCGAGCGGCTGGTGTCGCGCCTGAGCGAGCCCTTCGCGATCGAAGGGCTGAACATGCACGTCAGCACGTCGCTCGGAATCGCACGATCCGATTTCGATTGCGCCTCGATCGACGGGCTGTTGCGCAGCGCCGACATCGCGATGTACGCCGCCAAGAATGCCGGTCGAAACCGCCTCGCGTGGTTCGACGCTTCGATGGAGCGCGAGCTCCACGCGAGGAACGAGCTCGAGATGGGCCTGCGCACGGCGATCCCGCGGCACGAGATCGTCCCCTATTTCGAGCAGCAGATCGATCTGGCGACCGGCCGGCTCAACGGCTTCGAGGTTCTCGCGCGGTGGGAGCATCCGCACCGCGGGCTGATCTCGCCCGAATTGTTCATCCCGATCGCCGAGGAAACCGGCATGATCGCCGACCTGTCGCTTTCGGTGATGCGCCAGGCGTTCGTCGCCGCGCGCGACTGGGATTCGTCGCTTTCGATCTCGATTAACGTCTCGCCCTGGCAGCTTCGCGATCCCTGGCTCGCGCAGAAGATCATCAAGCTGCTGACCGAGACGGGCTATCCGGCGGCGCGGCTCGAGATCGAGATCACCGAGACGGCGCTGTTCGAGAATCTGGCGCTTGCCCAGTCGATCGTCGGCAGCCTCAAGAACCAGGGTATCTGCATTGCGCTCGACGATTTCGGGACGGGCTATTCGTCGCTCGCGCACCTGCGTGCGCTCCCGTTCGACCGGATCAAGATCGACCGCAGCTTCGTCACCTCGATCAACGACAATGCCGAAAGCGCCGCGATCGTGAGCGCGATCACGCGACTGGGCGAAAGCCTCAACCTGCCGATCACCGCAGAGGGGATCGAGGACGCCGCCATCGAGGAGCGCGTGCGCGCACTGGGCTGCGCCAAGGGTCAGGGCTGGCTCTATGGCCGGCCGCTCAACCAGGCGCATGTGCGCAAGATGCTCGCCGAGAAACGGCTGCTGCGGCCGGCGCTCGAGGTGGGGCCGCCGCCATCGGCGGAGACCGACGCGCCTACCAGCCGGCGCCTGGCTGGCTGAGATATTCCTCCTCGGCCGCCGTCGAGACGCGGCCGAGCGCGGCGTTGCGCGACGGGAAACGGCCGAAGCGTGCGATCACGTCGGCATGGTCCTTGGCGAAGCGCAGCGCGTTGTCGTCCCCCAGATCGGTGAAACGCCGCAGGCTCTTGAGCTGCACCACGGCGTCTTCGGCGTGCATCATCGGCATGTAGAGGAACTGGCGCTCGGCGATCGACATTTCCTCGTCCCAACCGTGCGCGATCGCTTCCTCGGTGAGCGACAGCGCGAGCCCATCGCCATCATAGGCATCGGGCTTGCCGCGGAAGATGTTGCGCGAGAATTGATCGAGCACGACGATCGCGGCGAGCAGCGTGCGCGGATCGGCGCGCCAGCCCTGCACGTCGGCGCGCAGCAGTCGGTGGCGCAGCTCCCCGAACCGCTCGGTGATCGCGGCATCGAGCGCGGCGTCCGTGGCGAAGCGCTTGTCAGCCGGCACCTCGTCGAACCAGAAGGCGAGCACCGCTTCGGCCTCGTCGTGGACTTCGCCTTCGTGCGCCCCTAGATCGTCCGCCATGAGGCCCCTTCCCTGCCATGCCTGAGCCCGAGATCATCAGCCTCGGATGCAGGCTCAACATCGCGGAAAGCGAAACGATCCGCACGCTTCTCGGCGACCAGGAGATCGTGGTCGTCAATAGCTGCGCGGTGACCAACGCGGCAGTCAAGGCGACGCGCGCGGCAATCCGCCAGGCGCGGCGCCGGCGACCGGGCGCGCAGATCGCGGTGACGGGGTGCGCGGCGCAGATCGACACGGCAAGCTTCGCGGCGATGCCCGAGGTCGACCGGGTGATCGGCAATGTCGAGAAGCTCGATCCCGCGGCTTGGGGGTCGGCCGAGCGCGTGATCGTCGGCGACATCATGCGCGTGCGCGAAACCGCGCCGCACCTCGCGGGCAGCTTCGCCGATCATGTCCGCGCCTTCGTCGAGGTGCAGAACGGGTGCGACCATCGCTGCACCTTCTGCGCGATCCCCTATGGCCGCGGCAACAGCCGCTCGGTGCCCGCGGGCGCGGTGGTCGAGCGGATCGCGGACCTCGTCGAGGCGGGACATCGCGAGGTGGTGCTGACCGGCGTGGACCTGACGAGCTATGGCGGCGATCTTCCGGGCGCGCCGAGCCTAGGAATGCTCGTCGAGCGTATCCTGATGCGTGTTCCCGCGCTCGCGCGGCTGCGGCTGTCGTCGCTCGATTCGATCGAAATCGACGACCGGCTGTTCGCGCTGGTGACGCAGGAACGGCGGGTAATGCCGCACCTCCACCTGTCGCTCCAGGCGGGCGACGATCTGGTGCTCAAGCGCATGAAGCGCCGCCACAGCCGGGCGCAGGCGTTGGCGATGGTCGAGCGGTTGAAGGCAGCGCGACCCGAGATCGCGATCGGCGCCGACCTGATCGCTGGCTTCCCGACCGAGACCGATGACATGTTCGCCAACACGCGCGCGCTGATCGACGAGTGCGATATCGTGCATGCGCATATCTTTCCCTATTCGCCGCGTGCCGGAACGCCCGCGGCGCGGATGCCGCAGGTGGCGGTCGAGGTGCGCAAGGCGCGCGCGGCGGAATTGCGGGCGGTCGCCGCAGGCCGGCGGGAACGGTGGCTGGCAGAATTGGTCGGGAAGACACAGGAGGTGCTCGTCGAACGGCCGGGGGATCGCGGGCATGCCGGAAATTTTGCAGAGGTTCGGCTTGGCGGCGCGTGTGATGTGGGGAGTGTTCAGCGGGTGACGGTCGATTCCGTCGCCGACGGCGTTGCCAAGGCCCGTCATCCCCGTGAACGCGGGGATTCCGCTTCTATGTCGCTGAGCAAAGGCAGCGGGACCCCCGCGTTCGCGGGGGTAACGAGGGGGATGGAAACGTGATGAGCACCACACCTTCCTGGCACGAGAAGCTGCTCGGCGGCTTTCGCCGGACCTCGGATCGCATCGTCGGCAATCTCGCGGGGCTCGGGCTCGGGCGGCTCGACGACGCGACGCTCGACGAGATCGAGGAGGCGCTGATCGCGTCGGACCTCGGCCCCGAGACCGCGGGGCGCATCCGCGATCGGCTCGCCGCGGGGAGCTTCGAGCGTGGGATGGAGGAGCTGGGAATCCGGCTCGTCGTTGCCGAGGAGATCGAGAAATCGCTCGCCAAGGTCGCCGAGCCGCTCGAGATCGAGGCGTTTCCGCGGCCGCAGGTGATCCTCGTTATCGGCGTCAACGGATCGGGCAAGACGACGACGATCGCCAAGCTTGCGCACCTGCTGACCGAACAGGATTATTCGGTGATGCTGGTCGCCGGCGACACCTTCCGTGCGGCGGCGATCGGGCAATTGAAGGTGTGGGCCGACCGGATCGGGGTGCCGATCGTCTCGGGCGAACAGGGCGGCGACGCGGCGGGGCTCGTCTATGAAGGCGTCAAGCGCGGGACCGCCGAGGGCACCGATGTGCTGATCGTCGATACCGCCGGGCGCCTCCAGAACAAGCGCGAGCTGATGGACGAGCTTTCCAAGGTGCGGCGCGTGCTGGGGCGGCTCAACCCGCAGGCGCCGCACGACGTGGTGCTCGTGCTCGACGCGACGACCGGGCAGAACGCGCTCAGCCAGATCGAGGTGTTCAAGGAAATGGCGGGCGTGACCGGGCTGGTGATGACCAAGCTCGACGGCACCGCGCGCGGCGGCGTGCTGGTCGCGGCGGCGGAGAAATACGGCTTGCCGATCCACGCGATCGGCGTCGGCGAGACAATCGAGGATCTGCGGCCGTTCGATGCGAACGAGGTGGCGCGGATCATCGCGGGGGTCGAGGGGGTGCGGAAATAGCTCCTCGGGGTCCCGTAGAAGCAGGATCCGGGATCATAAGCGCCCCGTCAACGACACTGGCCCTCCGCCTTCGCGGGGGAACAAGGAACGAGAATGACCGATACTCCCCGCGAAACCTCCCCTGGCCTGCGCATGGCGCTCGATTTCGGGCCGCTGGTGGTGTTTTTCCTGGTCAATTTCCTGACCGGCGGCCCCGCGATCCTGAGGGTGATGACCGCGACGGGGGCGTTCATGGTCGCCTCGGTCGCGGCGATCGTGATCTCGCGCGTCAAGACCGGGCACGTCTCCCCGATGCTGTGGATGACGGGCGTGCTCGTCGTCGTGTTCGGCGGGCTGACGCTCTGGTTTCACGACGCCACCTTCATCAAGATGAAGCCGACGATCATCTATCTGATGTTCGCCGGCATCCTGTGTTTCGGGCTGGTAACGGGCCGGCCGACGCTCCAGACACTGCTCGAGGCGGCCTATCCGGGGCTCTCGGCGCTCGGATGGCGCAAGCTGACGCGCAACTGGGCGGTGTTCTTCGTGTTCATGGCGGTGCTCAACGAGACCGTCTGGCGCAACACGAGCTGGGATTTCTGGGTGGGGTTCAAGCTGTGGGGCGCAATGCCGCTGACCCTGCTGTTCGCAATCGCGAACGTGCCGATGCTGTTGAAGCACGGGCTGACGGTGACCAGCGATGCCGTAACGGATATTCCGCCGGAGGGATGATTTGCCCAACTTCCCTCTCCCGTTGGGAGAGGGAGGGAGCAGCCGAAGGCTGCGGAAGGGTGAGGACGGCTTGCGTTTCGCACCTGTCCTCACCCCTCGGCGCTGACGCACCTCGCCCCTCTGCTACAAGGAGAGGGGAAATAGAGCCTCAGCCCGCCGCCTTGTCGTAGTTCTTGGCGGCCTGGTCCCAGTTCACGACGTCCCACCACGCTTTCAGATACGCACCGCGATCGTTGCGGTAGGTGAGATAGTAGGCGTGCTCCCACACGTCGTTGCCGAGCACCGGGGTGCCGCGATCCGAGACGACGTCCATCAGCGGATTGTCCTGGTTCGGGGTCGAGGTGACCTTGAGCTTGCCCGAGCCGTCGGCGATCAGCCACGCCCAGCCCGAGCCGAACTGGCCCGCGCCCTTGCCATTGAACTCGTCCTTCAGCTTGTCGAGGCCGCCGAACTCGGCGATCGCTTGCGCCAGCTTGCCCGAGGGCTGGCTGCCGCCCGGCGCCATGATCTTCCAGAAGAAATCGTGGTTCCAATAGCCGCCGCCATTGTTGCGCACCTTGGCCGAAAGCCCCGAGGCGCCGGCGAGCAGCTCCTCGATCGACTTGCCCTCCAGGCCGGATTCCTGGACGCCGGCATTGAGGTTGTTCGTATAGGCGGCGTGGTGCTTGTCGTGGTGGAGCTTCATCGTCTCTTCGTTGATGGTCGGCTCCAGCGCGTCATAACCGTAGGGCAGCGGCGGCAGTTCGAAAGCCATGGCTCTTTCTCCTCGTTCTGATCTGGGGGGTCGCTGAACGCAACGCCGGGGCCACCGAAATGGGTCCGCGGGGATCGTTACGCAACCGGCCTGGAGGTATTTGGGCTAATAAGCTCGTTCTTCAGAGGCAAGGGCCGGCGCCCGGTATCGGGGCGATCGCAACTGGGGCCCGGCCTTCGCCGGGGAAGAAGAGTTATTGCGATCCCAGCAGTTCGTGGCGCCTCAATGCGTGGCGGAGCTGGTCGTAGGTGAGGCCAAGCGCTTCCGCGGTCTGGCGCTGGTTGAAGCGGTTGTCGGCCAGTGCCCCGCTCAGCAGCGCATGCTCGAAGCGCGAGACGCGCGACTTGAAATCGGACGGGCCGTCCTCGCAGGCGGTGACCGGGTCCTCCTGATCCGCCGGCGGCGAAACCTCCGCTGGTGCCGCCTGCGCAGGCTTGTCGGTCGTAACCGGCTGGTAGGGCGACCTGAACGGATCGAATTCGATTCCGTCGACCGCCCCTTCCCTGTCCCAGCGATACACCGCGCGCTCGACGACATTCCTGAGCTCGCGGACGTTGCCGGGCCACGCATATTCACTCAGCGCATCGATCGCGTGGGGGCCAAACCCCGGCCAATCGGCCCACCCGATCTCCGAGGCCATGCGGCGGCCGAAATGGTCGGCGAGCACCATCACGTCACTGCGGCGCGCGCGCAACGGCGGAAGCGTGACGACCTCGAACGACAGCCGATCGAGCAGATCGGCGCGGAAGCTGTGCGCCTCCACCTTGTCGGGCAGATGCTCGTTGGTCGCCGCGACGATGCGCACGTCGACATTGATCGGGCGCGACGAACCGATCCGCGTGATCTCGCCATATTCGACGGCGCGCAGCAGCCGATCCTGCGCCGCCATCGAGAGCGTGCCCAATTCATCGAGGAAGAGCGTGCCGCCATCGGCTTCTTCGAACCGCCCGACCCGCGCCTTGGTGGCGCCGGTGAAGGCGCCCGCCTCGTGCCCGAACAATTCGGCCTCGATCAGCGTCTCGGGGAGCGCCGCGCAGTTCATGATGACGAGCGGCTGGTCCCAGCGCGGCGAGAGGCGATGGAGGCGCTCTGCGACGAGCTCCTTGCCGGTGCCGCGTTCGCCGATCACCAGCACCGGGCGATCGAGCGCGGCCGCGCGGCTCGCGCGCTCGAGCGCGTCGAGGAAGACGCTCGACTGGCCGATGACCTGGGTTGTCCGCTCCATCCCCAAGCCTTGGCGTAATTCACCAATCCTTGGCAAGAGGGAAAGTGTATGGTGTTGCTAAAACAGGGCGGAAAAGCGGGATTTTTTGCCGAGCGACAAATTGGCACGCCCCCTGCAAAGTATCGGGCAACACCCGTCACCCGGCGGCCCCGTTAAAGGTTCAGGAGACTTCCAATGTTCAAGTTTGAGAACATCACCCGCACCGTCGCTGCAATCGCATGCACCATCGTCTTCAGCTCGGCCTGCGTGCTGGGCGCGGTGGGCCCGGCGCATACGACGACGACCCCCAACAATGTCGCGGTCGGCACCCTCGCCTGATCCGCCACGCCGGGGCGGGAACCCCCTTGCCCCGCCCCGGCATCCCATCACCAAGGAGCACCACCACATGGGTATCTTTTCGCGAACCCGGGACATCATCGCCGCCAACTTCACCGACCTGCTCGACAAGGCCGAGGACCCGGCCAAGATGATCCGCATGATCATCCTCGAGATGGAGGAGACGCTGGTCGAGGTTCGCGCCTCCGCCGCGCGCACGATCGCCGACCAGAAGGAGATGCGCCGCCACATCGCCAAGCTCGACAAGCTCCAGGAGAACTGGACCGACAAAGCCGAGCTGGCGCTGTCCAAGGATCGCGAGGATCTCGCCAAGGCGGCGCTCGTCGAGCGCCAGAAGGCCGCGGATATGGCCGAGCAGCTCCAGACCGAGATCGCGGTGCTCGACGATGCGCTGCGCGCGTCCGAAGAGGACATCGCCAAGTTGCAGAACAAGCTGCGCGAAGCGCGCAACCGCCAGAACTCGATCATGACCCGGCTCGAAAGCGCCACCAACCGCGTGCGGATGCGCGAGGTCTATGCCGGCACCAAGGTGCAGGACGCCTTCTCGCGCTTCGACGTGATGGAGCGCCGCGTCGACATGGCCGAGGGCCGCGCCGATGCGCTCGCGCTCGGCGCCCCGCAGAAGAGCCTCGACGAAGAGATTGCCGAGCTCAAGACGAGCGAGAAGGTCGAGGCCGATCTCGCCGCCTTGAAGGCGCGCCTGGCGAAGGAGGATTGAGATGGGTGATTTCCTTGGCCTCGTCGCGATCCTCGCCGCGATCGTCGGACTGCCGTGGCTGATCCTGCACTACGTCACCAAGTGGAAGCAGGCGCCGCGCATCACCGACGAGGACGAAAAACTGCTCGACGAGATGTACAACCTCGCCCGTCGGCTGGAGGAACGGCTCAATACCGTCGAGCGCATCGTCGCCGCCGACCATCCCGAGTGGAAGCCGCTGCCGCCCGCGCACGATCCGATCGAAACCTACCAGTCTTTCGAGACCCTCGAACGCAACAGGAGGAACTGATGTCCGCCAGCCGCACCAAATTCTATCTCGACAAGCAGAATGCCAAGTGGCTGGGCGTGTGTTCGGGAATCGCCGATTATACCGGCATCGACGTCACCCTCGTCCGCGTCGGCGTGGTGCTCCTGACGCTCGCGACCAGCGGCTGGGCCTTTCTCGGCTATCTCGCCATGGCCTGGTTCGCACCCAAGAAGCCGATCGGGCTCTACCAGTCGGACGAGAACGCCAAGTTCTGGCAGGGCGTGCGGAGCAATCCGCGCCGCTCGACCGCCGAGGTCCGTTCGAAGTTCCGCGACATCGACCGCCGGCTCGCCGACATCGAGCTGATCTACACCAGCCGCAACAAGCGCCTCGCCGACGAGATCGACAGCCTGCGCTGAGCGCGGAGGGCAGACAGGGAGAAGAATGATGAGTTGGAGTGGACCAGAGTTCGTGCTGACCCTCATCGCAATATCGACGATCGGCTGGGTCATCACGACTGCCATTCGTGCGCGCCACGGCTACCCGGTCACTGACGATTGCGGCAACACGGTCGCCCGCAGCGATCCCGCCGCGGATCGCAAGATCGAGTTGCTCTCGACCGAAAACGAGCGGCTCACCGGGCAGATCGGCCGGCTACAGGACCGACTCGCGGTGCTCGAACGCATCGCCACCGATCCCGCGGCGCGCACCGCGCAAGAAATCGACAGCCTGCGCTGAGCGACCGTCCGGATACAGGGAGAACAAGACGATGGACATGGGTTGGATGGTGCCGGTGGGGGTGGTCGCCGCGATCAGCGCGTCGCACGCCTTCCGCACCTGGGTTCGCGCCAAGCACGGCTATCCGCTCGAGGACGAGCACCGCAGGCGCGGCCGCTCGTACCGCGGCGAAAGCCCCGATGCCGAGCGCAAGATCGAGCTGCTGTCGGGCGAGAACGAGCGACTGACGGGCCAGATCGGCCGGCTCGAGGAGCGGCTGCGCGTGCTCGAACGGATCGCGACCGATCCCGGCGAGCGCACCGCGCGCGAAATCGACGCGCTGCGCGATCAGGCGAGCTGAGGGACACAGACATGCCACCCGAACTCGCATTCCTGATCGGCATCATAACCGCTTTCGCGATCCAGGCCGTCTATTGGCGCGGATTCAAGCGTGCCCGCCGTGAGGGCATCTTCGCGCCCGTCGAGCAGCCCGCCCAGGAGCGCAGCGACTACGATCTCCAGATGGAGCATTTTCGCCGCCGCCTTGCCGTGCTCGAACGGATCACGACCGACCCCGCCGAACGGACGGCGCGCGATATCGACGCGCTGCGCGACCACGCGATCTGAGAGGACCCACGATGACCTTTTCCGAAGTGATGGACTATATCGCGCCGCTCACCGTGATGCTGACCGCCATGGGCATTGCCGGGTGGAGCTTCACGACCTGGCTTCGCATCAAGAACGGCTATCCGCTGAACGGCGCCTGGGGCCAGGCGATCTATCCCAAGACCAACGACGAGACGGTCGAGCGCGTCAAGCTGCTGAGCCAGGAGAACGCGCAGCTTCGCGCCGAGCTCGGCTCGGTCAAGGATCGACTGGTTACGGTCGAGCGCATCGTCACCGACAGCGGGCACCTGCTCGATCAGGAGATCGAGCGGCTGCGCGGCCCGGCGAACTGAGGAGATTCGATCATGGACAGTCTTCGCATGCTCATCCCGATCCTGGCGCTCATGATCCCGATCGTCGCCATTCTCAGCCGCCCGTTCCGACAATGGTTGCGGTTCAAGGAGCGCCAGCTCGAGAGCCAGGGCCACGAGACGGCGGAAAAGGCGGCGCAATACGCCGCGCATACCGAACGGCTGGAACAGCGGGTGCGCGTGCTCGAACGGATCGTGACCGACAAGGGCATCGCGCTTTCCGACGAGATCGAGAGGCTGCGCGATGACCGCCCGGCCGATCCGCTCAACTGACGGCGACAAGAACAGGGAGAACCTGACATGAATCCATTCGAAATGGTCCTGGGCATCATCATCGTGGTGACGATCGGCAAGATCATCCAGGCCCGATATTCTGCCGGTGGCGGCACGCGAGCGAGCGACGACAGCGCCGAAGCCCGCCAGCTTCGCGAGGAGGTCCGCACGCTCAAGGAGCGGATCCAGGTGCTCGAACGCCTCGCTACCGACGACACCAGCAGCGCGCGGCTCGACCGCGAGATCGAGGCGCTGCGCGACCGTAGCAGCGAAAGGACGCGTCATGAATGACAGCATTCTTACCATGACCCTGGCCGGCGCCGGGCTCTTCGCCCTCGCCATGCTGATCCAGGCCGGGCTTTCCGGCTGGCGCGGCTGGCTCCAGCTCAAGCATGAGGAGCTCGACGCCCGCAAGGACGCCGAAAGCGATCGCGGCCTGCCCAATGCGAGCGCGCGGATCGAGATCGCGGATCTGAAGGAGCGCATCCGCAAGCTCGAAGCGATCGCGGCAGGCGTGGATTTGTAGGAGCCCGCTCCTCCCCTGTAAGGG
>CAMLGC010000054.1 GCA_946479505.1 uncultured Sphingomonadaceae bacterium | reverse complement strand
GTTGGGTCGGCCATGCCCCCGGCATGGCCTAAACAGCGCGGGGCGCTGTTTACCCAACGCTGGGCAGGGGGAGGGCATGTGCCGGGAGCGATGACGTCAACAAGCTTTCCCCTGATCCCTCCCGCTAGCGGGACAGTAATGTGACCCTGCGCGCCCGCGTCATTCCCTGCCTCGATGTCGCCGACGGCCGCGTCGTCAAGGGCGTCAACTTCGTCGATCTCAGGGACGCCGGAGATCCGGTCGAGCAGGCACGCGCCTATGACGCGGCCGGCGCCGACGAGCTCTGCTTCCTCGATATCACCGCGAGCCACGAGGCTCGCGGCACGCTCGTCGAGATCGTTCGCCGCACCGCCGAGGTCTGCTTCATGCCCTTGACGGTCGGCGGCGGCGTGCGCTCGGCCGAGGATGCGCGCGCGCTGCTGCTTGCGGGCGCGGACAAGGTCGCGGTCAACTCCGCCGCGGTCGCGCGGCCCGAGCTCGTCGCCGACATCGCCGAGCGTTTCGGCAGCCAATGTTGTGTCGCCAGCGTCGACGCCCGTCGCGTCGGAGAGGGGTGGGAGGTCTTCACCCATGGCGGCCGCCGCGCCACCGGTATCGACGCGGTCGCGCATGCGCTGCGCCTCGCCGAACTGGGCGCGGGCGAATTGCTCGTCACCTCGATGGATCGCGACGGCACCCGCGAGGGCTACGATCTCGACCTCGTCCGCACCATCGCCGACGCGGTGTCGGTGCCCGTGATCGCGAGCGGCGGCGTCGGCGATCTCGACGATCTCGTCGCCGGCATCCGCGACGGCCACGCGAGCGCCGTCCTCGCCGCCTCGATCTTCCATTTCGGCGAGGCGAGCATCGCCGACGCTCATGCCGCGCTGGCCGCCGCCGGAATCCCGGTGCGCACGCCACTCCTCCCTGGAACGGGGAGGGGGACCGTCCCCGCGTGAGCGGGGATGGTGGAGGGGCCCGAACACAAGCGAATCGTCCGGTTCGAGGCCCTCTCCACCAAGCCGCTGCGCGTCTTGGTCCCTTTCCGATGCCGGGGAGGATTTGCCCCCCGTTAACCCCGTACCGCCTATACCCCGTCCATGCCCGCGCTCCTGCCCCTTCTCCTGCTCGCCACCCCCGCGCTCGCGGCGAACCCACCGCATTCGGGCGTCGTCCATCAGCGCACCGCCCCCGAACTATCGGACATCGCCCTGTTCGTCATGGCCGCGGCCGGCGTGTTCCTCGCCCGCCGCGCGATGGTCCGCCGCTTCGACAAGAACCGCGAGGATTGACCTCGCGCGCGTCCTGCGCCAGCCAGCCCGCATGGCCGCAGACCAGCTCGCCGCGCTCGAAGCGCTGATCGCCTCGCGCAAAGGCGGCGATCCCGACAGCTCCTACGTCGCCCGCCTGTTCGCGAAGGGCCGCGCCAAGATCGCGCAGAAACTCGGCGAGGAAGCCGTCGAGACCGTCATCGCCGCGACCTCGGGCGACGACGCCGCAATCGTGTCCGAAGCCGCCGACCTCGTCTTCCACCTCCTCGTCCTGCTCGCCGACGCCGACCTCTCGCTCGACGACATCCGCGCCGAACTCGCCCGCCGCGAGGGGCTGTCGGGCCTCGAGGAAAAGGCACAAAGGAGCTGACCCATGCCGATCGACGCGACCCAGTCCTATGACGACCAGAATATCTTCGCGAAGATCCTGCGCGGCGAAATCCCGTCGAACAAGGTGTACGAGGACGAGCACGCGTTCGCCTTCCACGACATCGCCCCGCAGGCGCCCACGCACATCCTCGTCATCCCCAAGGGCCGCTACGTCTCGTGGGACGATTTCAGCGAACGCGCCGCGGAAGGCGAAATCGCCGGTTTCGTCCGTGCCGTGGGGAAGGTCGCGCGCGAGGCGGGGCTGGTGGCCCCCGGCTACCGCCTGCTCGCCAATACCGGGCTCGACAGCAACCAGGAGGTCCCGCACCTCCACGTCCACATCTTCGCCGGCAAGCCGCTCGGCCCGATGCTCGCGCGCTGAGTCGCGCAAGGATCGCCCCGGCGCCCTCGGCGCGCCGATCCGCCCGCCTGCTGGCGGTCACCGGTTGGGCAATCACGGTCGTTGCCTTTTACGGGTCTGGCCCGTAGGTTCGCGCGCACTTTGCAATCCGTAGCGGCACCGCAAGCCGCTCTCCCGGGGGATGATCTGTATGGACTGGCGCGTAAAGCCACTCGACGCGATCCTTGCGACCGCCGAAAAGAAATCGCTGCACCGCACGCTCGGTGCCTTCCAGTTGACGATGCTCGGCATCGGCTGCGTTATCGGCACCGGCATTTTCGTGCTCACCGCCGCCGGCGCGCAGAAGGCCGGCCCCGGCCTGATGATCGCCTTCCTCGTGGCGGGTGCGATCTGCATCGTCGCGGCGCTCTGCTATGCCGAGATCGCGGCGATGATCCCGGTCGCGGGCTCGGCCTATACCTACACCTATTCGGTGATGGGCGAGATATTGGCCTGGACCGTGGGCTGGGCGCTGATCCTCGAATATGCGGTCGCCGCCTCGGCCGTCGCGGTCGGATGGTCGGGCTATTTCACCGGCACCGTGCTCAACAAATTCCTTGGATACCATCTGCCGCAATGGTTGGCGGCCGGTCCGCTCTGGCTCGGCGGCGAGGCAGGCGGGTTCATCAACCTCCCTGCGGCCGTAATCGCGCTGTTGATGACGTGGCTGCTCGTCATCGGCACCAGCGAGAGCGCGCGTGTCAACGCCGTGCTCGTCGCGATCAAGGTGACCGCGCTCACCGCCTTCATCGCACTGACGCTGCCCAACATGGATAGCGCGAACTTCAATCCGTTCCTGCCCGCGGGCCTCTTCGGCGGCTTCGGCACCGGGGTCGGCGCGATCGGCGCGGCGGCGACAATGTTCTTCGCCTATGTCGGCTTCGATGCAGTCTCGACCGCGGCCGAGGAAACCAAGAATCCGCAGCGTAACGTGCCGATCGGGCTGATCGGCAGCCTCCTGTTCTGCACCGTCTTCTATATCCTCGTCGCCGCCGGCGCGATCGGCTCGATCGGCGGCGATCCCATCATGGGGCCGAACGGAACGCCGTTCCCGGCGGGATCGGCCGAGCTCGCGCGCCAGTGCGCGCTGCCGCAATATGCCAGCGCGCTCGTTTGCTCGGACGAGGCGCTCGCGCACGTGCTGCGCGTGATCGGCTTCTCCTGGGTGGGCAATCTGATCGGCGTCGCCGCCTTCCTGGCGCTGCCCTCGGTCGTGCTCGTGCTGCTGTTCGGCCAGACGCGCATCTTCTTCGTGATGTCGCGCGACGGCCTGCTGCCCGAAATGCTCTCGCGCGTGCATCCCAAGTGGAAGACGCCGCATGTCGTCACGATCATCACCGGCGCGGCCGTGGCCTTCACCGGGGCGTTCCTGCCGGTGGGCCAGCTTGCCGATATCGCCAATGCGGGCACGCTCTACGCCTTCATGATGGTGGCGCTAGCGGTGCTCATCCTGCGCAAGACCGATCCGACCCGAAAGCGCGTGTTCAGGACTCCGGCCATCTGGATCGTCGCGCCCGCCGCGATCCTCGGCTGCATCTTCCTGTTCTTCAACCTGCCCGGGCCGGCGATGCTGGTGCTTCCGGTCTGGGGCGCGATCGGACTCGTGATCTATTACGCCTATGGCTATCGCAAGAGCCATGTCGGACGCGGGATCATCGAGGTCCATGATCTCGATGAGGACGCTCCGCCGCTACCGGTCCCGCCGATCGGCGACGCGCACACGCCGGGCATCAAGGACGCCTGAATGAGAAAGGGCCGCGGGAGATGATCCCGCGGCCCTCTTCTTTTGGACGGTTCGCGCGCCTCAGCCGAGCTTGCCGGCGATCAACGCCTTCATGTCGCATTGCGGCCGCGCGCCGTAATGCGAGATGATCTCCGCCGCGCAGATCGCCCCGAGGCGCAGCGACTTCTCGAGGTCATGCCCCTGTGCCTGTCCGTGCAGGAACCCGGCGGCGAACAGGTCGCCCGCGCCGGTCGTATCGACCACCGCAGCGATCGGCTCGGCCGCCACCTCGGCGCGCGTCCCGTCGGCGATGGCGATCGCGCCCTTCTCGCTGCGCGTCGCGACCAGCACGGGCACTTGGGGCGCAATCCTCGCCAAGGCCGCCTCGAACTCCTCCACTTCGGCGAGCGCGAGCAGCTCGTTTTCGTTGGCGAACAGGATGTCGATCAGCCCGTCGGCGATCAGCTTGCGGAAGTCGTCGCCGTGGCGCGAGATGCAGAACACGTCCGAAAGCGTGAACGCCACCTTGCGCCCTGCCTTGCGCGCCACCTCGATCGCGGTGCGCATCGCCCGCCGCGGCTCCTCGGGGTCCCACAGATAGCCCTCGAGATAGAGGATCGCCCCCGATGCGATCAGACCACGGTCGAGCGCGCCTTCGGGTAGGAACTGCGAGGCGCCGAGAAAGGTGTTCATGGTCCGCTGCCCGTCGGGCGTCACAAAGATCAGGCAGCGCGCGGTCGTGGGCTCGCCGTCGCGCGGCGCGGTGTCGAAGGTGATGCCCGCCGCGTTGATATCGTGCTTGAAGATCGTGCCGAGCTCGTCGTCGGCGACCTGCCCGATGAAGCCGCATCGTCCCCCCAGCGCCGCGATCCCCGCAACGGTGTTCGCCGCCGATCCGCCCGACACTTCCTGTCCCGGCCCCATTTTGGCATAAAGCGCGTCGGCATCCTGGGCTGAGAACACGAGCTGCATCGAGCCTTTGGTCATGCCCTCGCTCGCGATGAAGGCGTCGTCGGCTTGGGCGAGAATATCGACGATGGCATTGCCGATCGCGACGACGTCGTAGGCGGGGCTGGTCACGCAGGTCTCCTTGGATTCACGAATGGTTCGCGCCGTAGAGACCCGCATGACGCAGCGCAACCGGCGCTCGGCTGCGGGTCGTCCGGCAGGGCGTGGCGGTGGCGCGACGATCCGTTCGCCGCGGCTTGCCCCGGCCGCGCCGTCACGGCAGGCCAACGTGATGATAAGGCTTCCGGCGACCCTCGCGCTTGCTTTGCTGCTTTCGGCCTGCGCGGGTGCGATTCCTCCCGGGCGAACCCCTGTGTCGGGGCGCGTTCCGATGACCTACGGCACGGTCGGGCTCGAGCGGGTGATGGGGCAAAATGCGGCGGGGCTCGTCTCGCTATTCGGCACGCCCGATGCGGATTTCCGCGAAGGCGCCGCGCGCAAGCTCCAGTTCCAGGGGCCGATCTGCGTGCTCGACGCCTATCTCTATCCAGAGGACGGCAAGGAACCGCGCGTCACCTATGTCGACGCGCGCCAACTCGACGGCACGCCGATCGATCGGGCAAGCTGCGTCGCAGCACTCACCCGCCGCTAGCAGGATCTACCCGTTGGCGGGCGCGGTCTGGCTGCGCATCGAGCCACGGTCTTCGCTGAGCGTCGGTGCGGGGCCGGTGGCGGGCGCCAGCGCCTCGCGCTCGGAAGCGGGGACGGGGGCAGTGGGATCGGGGCGAAAGGCTTCGGGGGCGCGGTGATCGGGTCCGGGATGCGGCTTGTCCTCGTCGAGATCGGGCGCTTCGTGACCATCGGCGCGGAGGCGTTTACGCGCGGCGACATCGTAAAGCAGCGCACCACCCGCGATCGCCAGCGCGGTGCCCATCATCGCGCCGATCCCGATTCCGATCCGCTTGACGTTCATCTCGATGTCCTTTTCTGGCTGTCGAGCGTCGAACGGACGGGGCGCCGGAGCGTTCCAGCGCGCATTGCAGGCGGGCGGATCAGCCCTCCTGAACCGGCATTATTCGGGCGCGCTCACGCGCCTCGCGCTGCTGGCGGGTGCGCTCGGCGCGTTCGGCCATCTGCGTCCATGCGCGCTCGGCCCGTTCGGCGCGCTCGCGGACATTGCTAAGCGTCGCGGTCTCGGCGGTCTGGTGCTCGGCGGCGGCGCGAGCGCGATAGAAAACGGGATCGTCGGCCATGCGGGCAGTGCCTCTCGAAGGGGATGGCGGACGAAACGGCGGCCCGGCCGGGCCGCCGTCGCGCCGCGGATCAGTCCGCCGGCTGGAGGTTGACCGCGCTCATCTTGCCACGCTTGTCCTGCTCGAGCTCATAGCTGACGCGCTGGTCCTGGTTGAGCGTCGGCATGCCGGCGCGCTCGACCGCGGTGATATGGACGAAGGCATCGTTGCCGCCGCCATCGGGGGCGATGAAGCCATAGCCCTTGTCGGCATTGAAGAATTTGACGGTGCCAGTGGTGGCCATTTGGGTATTCCTTGCTTTCTGGTGAGCGGCCGAGGGTCGGCGCGCCCGTGCTGCGGTTGCAGGGAAAGAAGGAGTTGGGAGCCGCAAAGCGCCGAAGACCGTCGATATGCGACTGTAGCGTGCCTCTATATGGGCGCATTCCGGGGTCGCGACAAGGGTGCGGCGCTCGACGCCACCGCCAGGGGCCGGTCTGCCGCGCTCCGCAATACCATGCCGGCCGGGTGCGTGCCGGCACTATGGGCTGTCCTACACGCATCGGCTTGGCTATGGGAAGCGCATGATCGATCGCAGCGCATTTCGGACGATGGCGCGTGTGCGGGCCGGCGTTCGCGCGGGTGCAATCGCGTACGTGAGGGCGAGTCAATTTGGTCAACTTCGGGTGCCGACATGAGCGCTGCGGACCCCATCGCCTTGTTCGATGCGTGGTTCGCCGAGGCGCAGCAGTCGGAGCCTGCCGAGCCCAACGCGATGGCGGCGGCGACGGCGAACGCCGCCGGCCGCCCTTCGGTGCGGATGGTGTTGCTCAAGGCGCACGACGAGCGCGGCTTCGTCTTCTATACCAACCAGCAGAGCCGCAAAGGCCACGATCTTGCCGACAATGCGCAGGCCGCGCTGCTCTTCCACTGGAAATCGCTGTGCCGCCAGGTTCGGATCGAAGGGCCGGTGGCCCAAGTGAGCGATGCCGAGGCCGACGCCTATTTCGGCACCCGCGCCCGCGATTCGCAACTCGGCGCCTGGGCGTCGGACCAGTCCCGCCCGCTCGATTCGCGCGACACGTTCGAGGCGCGGTTCGCGGCGGTGGAGGCGCGATACGAGGGCCGCGACGTGCCGCGGCCGGCGCACTGGTCGGGCTATCGCGTGTCCCCCGAACGGATCGAGTTCTGGCGCGCCCGCGAGCATCGCCTCCACGAGCGGCGCCTGTTCACGCGCACCGACGATGGCTGGCACGAAGGCCTGCTCTACCCATGACCGAGAACGAACGCCGCCGAATCCTCCCGCTCGCGGTACGCGCCGCGCTGGCGAGCGTCGGCATGGCATGCTTCCTGCTGCTCCTGAAAGGATTTGCAGCGTGGCACACCGGCTCGGTGGCGATGCTCGGTTCGCTTGCCGATACCGCGCTCGATCTGCTTGCGAGCATCGTTACGCTCTACGGCGTCCGCCTCGCGGCAACCCCCGCCGATTACGACCATCGCTTCGGTCACGGCAAGGCCGAGGCGTTGGCGGCCCTGTTCCAGGTCGGCCTCATCACGGCGTCTGCGATCGGCATCGCGTGGCGCGCGATCGAGGCGTTGGGGACACCCGCCGAGACCTTCGACGCCGAATTCGGTATCGGCGTTTCGCTCGTCGCGATCGCGGCGACGCTCGTGCTGCTCTGGTATCAGCGCCGGGTCGTCCGTCAGACGGGCTCGGTCGCGATCCTCGCGGACAACATCCACTACCAATCCGACGTGCTGCTCAATCTGTCGGTGATCGCCGCGTTGGTGCTCGACCAGTTTTTCGGGATCCCGGCGGCCGACCCGATCTTCGGCATCGCGATCGCCGCATGGCTGCTCTGGGGTGCGTTCCAGGCGTCGTCGACCGCGGTCGATCACCTGATGGACAAGGAGTGGCCCGAAAGCGAGCGCGAGCGCTTCATGGACGTGGCGGCGCGCCAGCCGGGGCTGCTCGGCATCCACGATTTTCGCACCCGCCGCGCGGGTAGCCACGATTTTGCGCAGTTCCACATGGAGGTCGCACGTGATCTCACCGTCGCCCAGGCGCATGATGTCGTCGAAGGGGTCGAGAAGGCGCTCAAGCGCGCGTTTCCGAAGGCCGAGGTGCTGATCCATATCGATCCCGAAGGCCATGTCGACACGCAGGATCCGCTCGCCGAAGCCGACGTTACGCCGCATTGGTTCGGCAAACGCGTATGAGAATCCCCTTCGCCCAGATCGACGCCTTCACGAGCGCGCCCTTCGCGGGAAACCCCGCCGCCGTGATGCCGCTGGCATCATGGCTTGGTGACGAAACGCTCCAGAAGATCGCTGCGGAGAACAACCTCAGCGAAACCGCCTTCCTCGTGCCGCTCGACGGCGACCCCGACGCCGACTTCGAGCTGAGGTGGTTCACCCCTGGCTCGGAGGTCGTCCTGTGCGGCCATGCGACGCTTGCGAGCGGGCATTTCGTGCTCTCCTCCGATCCAGACCGCACCGCGGTGCGCTTCCGCACGCGCAAGGCCGGCGGGCTGAAAGTATCGCGCGCCGGAACGGGCTACGAGCTCGCGCTTCCCAACTGGGCGCCCGAGCCGAGGCCGCTCGACGCGATCGTCGCCGCGCTCGACGTGGAGCGCCCGGTCGAGACGCTGTGGCACCCGCACCGATACGGCCTGGTCGTGCTCGAGAGTGCCGATCAGGTTCGCACCTGCGCCCCGGATTTCCGCCGCCTTGCCGCCGAGGGCGACGTGCTGACGATTGTCACCGCGCCGGGCGAGGGGACCGATATCGTCAGCCGCGCCTTTGCGCCGGGCGTCGGCATCGACGAGGATCCCGTGACCGGCTCGGCTCATGCGGTTCTCACCCCCTATTGGGCCAATCGTCTCGGCCGCGACCGCTTCACCGCCTTCCAGGCCAGCGCCCGCGGCGGCCATCTGACGTGTCGGCTCGACGACGACCGCGTCGTCCTCGGCGGCGACTGTGTCACGGTGATCGAGGGGACGTTCCTGCTCTAGCGGATGCGCGATTCGACGATCGCGCCCAGTGTCCGCCGAACCGGATCGAGGGCGCCGTCCTGCGTCTTGCCCAACCGCACGAGCACGATGTCGTGCTCCGCGCCTGCCCGCATTCCTTCACCCGCGATCACGTACTGCCCAAGGTGCCCGACCATCGACACCACGCTCTCCGGCCCATGCCCGGGAAACAGCGTCGGCCCCTCGGGGTCGAGCCCGCCCGGCCGGTTGAGCCACACTTGCGCGCCATATTCGGGGTTGGCGGGCGAGGGGGCCTTCATGAACGCCAGCCATTCGGGATCGATCACCTGCCGCCCGTCGCCCCCTTTGCCGTCGAGCAAAAGCCGCCCCATCCGCCCCCAATCGTCGAGCGTCATGTAGATCAGCGATCCGCCGATCTGCGTGCCCGCGCCATCGAACTCGAGGAACGCGCTTGTCACCCCCGCGGGCCGGAACAGCCGCTCGGTCGCGAAGTCCCGATACGTTTTCGCCCGCACCCGGGGTTCGCGGCTGTCGGTCAGTGTGCGCGTGATGATCTCGGAAAGGATGATCGTGGTGAGCGAGCTGTATTCGAAGGTGCTGCCGGGCGCGGAGTCGAGCGGCGTGGCGATCGACCGCGCCGCCATGTCCTCGGTCCCGCCGACGAACAGCACCTGGTTGGTGTCCGAAGCCTCGATCGGATCGCCCACCTCGATATGTTCGAGCCCCGATCGCATCTGGAGCAGCGTCCGAAGCGTGATCGCCGTGCGCGGGTCGCCGGGTTTGTGCCACTCGGCGATCGGCGCAGGCGCGTCGAGGTTGATCCGCCCGTCGGCGACGAGCTCGCCCACCAGCATGCCGGTGATCGTCTTCGCCATCGACCAGGAAATGAAGCGGTTCGCATCCGAAAAGCCCGGCGCATACCGCTTGGCGACGACGCGCCCGTCCTCGATCAGCAGCGCCGCGCGCGTGCCCGTGTTGTCCGTGAAGAGCGGTGCGATCGGCGCCGGCGCCTGCGTCGCCGCTGCGGTGGCGAGCAAGCCGGCGAGAGAAAGAAGGCTTTTGCCTCGCATCGTTCGAGCTTAGCCTGAGGAGGTATGAAGACAAAGCGCATCGTCGGATGGAGCGCGCTGGCGCTGGTCGTGCTGGTGGCTGCGGCGGTGGCGCTCTATGCGCACCTGATAACGCCCAGGCTCGAGCTCGGCGTCGGCTACGCCGCGCGCGTCGCCTGCGGGTGCCGCTATATCGAGGGTCGCTCGCTTCAGAGCTGCTACAAGGATTTCGAACCCGGCATGGAAGTGATCCGCCTCGCCGACCATCCCAAAACCAGAACCGTCACCGCCTCGGTGCCGCTGATCGCGAGCCGAAAAGCGACGTTCGATCCGCTACTCGGCTGCCAGCCCGAGCCATACAAACACTGAATTCCTCCCCTGCAAGGGAGGGGGACCGCGCCCGGAGGGCGGGTGGAGGGGTATCCCTGCTTGCGGTTACACCCCTCCGTCAGCACTTCGTGCTGCCACCTCCCCTTACAGGGGAAGATTTGAGTCCAGTTGACTCTCTCCCACTTTCACCCGCAATATGGAACAAATAGCGAACAATGGCGTCGAGTCGTGCGTGTCTCATTCGGTTTCCCTGTCTGCGCTGCGTCGCAGGATCGCCGCGATCGAGCGGCGGCCGCCGAGCGACCCGCTCGCGCGCGTCCCGCTCGGGATCGATGCGGTCGATGCGGCGCTGGGTGGCGGGATCGCGCGCGCGCGATTGCACGAGCTGTTCGCGGCCGAGCCCGGGGATGCGGGCGCCGCCTCGGGCTTTGCGGCGATGCTGGCCGCGCGGTTGGCTGGCGACGGCCCGATCGTCTGGCTGCGCGAAGAGGGTGCAGAGCGCAAGGCCCGGCTCCATGCGCCGGGGCTGGCGGAACTCGGTCTCGATCCGGGGCGGGTACTGCTGGGGATCGCCGCCGATCCGCTGATGCTGCTGCGCGCCGCCGCGGAGATCGTGCGCTGCAACGAGGTGGCGGTCGCGGTGGTCGAGCTCTGGAAGCAGCCGCGCCCGCTCGATCTCACCGCGACCCGGCGGTTGGCGGTCGCGGCCGAGGGCTCGGGCGTCACTGCGCTGATGCTGCGGATCGACGCCGCGCCCGCACCCAGCGCCGCGCACACGCGCTGGCGCGTGGCGGCCGCGCCCTCGCGCCCGCTCGAGGCGAATGCGCCCGGCGCGCCTGCATTCGATCTGGAATTGATGCGTCAGCGCGGCGGGGCGGAAGGGCAAAGCTGGCGGATGGAATGGGATCGTGACGCGCGACGTTTCCGCGACTCGCCGTTTCCTGGCGCTGTGGTTCCCGTGGCTGAGCACCGATCGGCTGCGGCTTGAAGGCGAGCGCACTACCTCCACAGTGCTCCCGCGTAGGCGGGAGCGCAAGGATGGGGAATGCGCGCCCCTCGCGCTCATCGAGAAACAGCGCGGCGCGATGCGGCTCGTCGCGTGCGATGCCGCTGCGCAGGCGCTCGGACTCGCGCCGGGGCTCGCGCTCGCCGATGCGCGCGTGCGCGTGCCCGACCTTGCGGTGGCGGACGCCGACCCCGCGGCCGACGCCCGTCTCCTCGCGGCGCTCGCCGATGCGTGCGACCGCTACACGCCGATCGTCGCGCTCGACAGCACGCAAGGGCTGACGCTCGACGTCACCGGCAGCATCCACGTCTTCGGCGACGAGGCCGGCCTGCTCGCCGATCTCGACCGGCAATCGGCAAGCTGGGGCGTTGCGGTGCGCGCCACCTTTGCCGACACACCCGAGGCCGCGCAGGCGCTTGCCCGCCACGCACCGCTGCCGATCGCCAACGAGGCCAAGGCGATTCGCGCGCTGCCGATCCCTGGACTGCGGCTCGACGAGGAGACCATCGTCGCGCTCCGCCGCGCCGGACTGCGCACCATCGGCGATCTCGCCGACCGGCCCACCGCGCCGCTTTCCGCCCGCTTCGGCGCCGCGACCACCGACGCGCTCGCGCGCCTGCTCGGTCGCGCCGACAGTCGCATCATCCCGCGCCGCCCCCCGCCCGCGCTCCGCTTCGAGCGTCGTTTCGCCGAGCCGATCGCCCGCACCGACGATGCGCTCGCCGCAATCGGCGACCTCGCGCGCGAGGCGGCAACCGCGATGGACGAGCGTGGCGAAGGCGGCCGCCGCTTCGCCGTGCGCCTCTTCCGCAGCGACGGCGCGACGCGCACCCTCGCGATCGAGACCAGCCGCCCGACCCGCGATCCCGCGCTCGTGCTGCGCCTCTTGCGCGAGCGGATCGACGGCCTCGCCGATCCGATCGATCCCGGCTTCGGTTTCGATCTCGTCCGTCTCGCCATTCCCGTGCTCGAGCCGCTCGCCCCCGCGCAGCTCGCGCTCGACGGCGGCGAGGTGCGCGAGAGCGAGCTGATTGCACTGATCGATCGCCTCAGCACCCGCATGGGCCGCGGCCGCTTTCGCCGCTTCGCGCCCGCCGATACGCACATCCCCGAACAGGCCGCGCTCGCGCTCCCCGCGATCGAGACGCCCGAGCCCGCTCGATGGCCCACGCCCGAACCCGGCGAGCCGCCGCTCCGCCCGCTCCACCTTTTCGATCCGCCCCAACCGATCGAGGTGACGGCTGCCGCTTTTCCGGATGGCCCGCCCAAGCACTTCCGCTGGCGCCGCACGGCGCATTCGGTGATCCGCTACGAAGGCCCCGAACGGATCGCGTCCGAATGGTGGCGCCGCGACGACAATGCCGGCCTCACACGCGACTATTACCGCATCGAGGACGCCCGCGGCCGCCGCTTCTGGGTGTTCCGCCACGGTCTCTATCGCGAGAAAGAGGAGCCGCTTTGGTATCTCCACGGTCTGTTCGCATGAGCTACGCCGAGCTCGTCGCCGCGACCAATTTCTCGTTCCTGCGCGGCGCATCGCACCCGTCGGACATGGTCGCCGAGGCGATGGCGCTCGGCTACACCGCGATCGGGATCGCGGATCGAAACAGCGTCGCCGGCGTGGTGCGCGCCTACAAGGCGTTGCGCGATGCGCCCGAAAAGGCGCGGATCGAACGGATCGAAGAGAAGCGCTCTAAGGGCGAACCGCTCGTACTCACCGAAGCCGAGGAGGCGGACTGCCGCACCGATTTCAAGCTGCTGGTTGGCGCGCGTCTCGTCTTCATCGACGGCACGCCGGACATCGTCGCCTATCCGGCGACCCGCCACGGCTGGGGCCGGCTCACCCGATTGCTCACCGCGGGCAATCTGAAGGCGGTGAAGGGCGATTGCATCCTCACGCTGGACGATCTTTTCGCGCATTTGGACGATCTGCTGCTGATCGTACTTCCGCACTCCACCGCGATCGACCAGACGCCGCATCGAAAGCCGGTTCCCTACGATGCCCCGGCGGCTGATACCGAAGCGCCCCATCTCCGCCTCGTCGAAACGCCGCCACGCGACCTTTCCGATCTGCTGATCCGGCTCTCGGTCAAGGCACCGAACCGGGTGTGGCTCGGCGCGACGATGCACCATCGCGGGGACGACCAGCGGCGCCTGACGCGGTTGGCGGAGCTTGCGCAGCGCGCCCGCCTACCGCTGATCGCGATCGGCGACGCGCTCTATGCGACGCCCGAGCAGCGCCCGCTCCACGACGTCTTCACCTGCATCCGCGAAGGCACCACAATCGCCGAAGCAGGCCGACGGCTCGAAGCCAATGCCGAGCGGCATCTGAAGCGCCCGGCCGAAATGGCGCGGTTATTCCAGCACTTCCCCGAGGCGATCGAGGAGACGATGCGCTTCGCTTCGCGTATCGGCTTCGCGCTCGACCAGCTTGCCTACGAATATCCGCACGAACCGGTGCCCGATGGCTGGGAGCCGCAGAACTGGCTCGAGCACCTCGTCACCGAGGCAGCGCACGAGCGATACGGCGACGATCTTCCCGAAAGGATTTGCCGATCTCTCGCCGAGGAGTTCGCCCTTATTCGTGATCGAGGCTACGCTTATTATTTCCTCACCGTCCATGATCTCGTGAAGTTCGCACGCGCGCAGGAGCCGCCGATCCTGTGCCAGGGGCGCGGCTCGGCGGCGAACTCGATCGTCTGCTTCCTGCTCGGCGTCACCTCGATCGACCCGATGCAGCATGATCTTCTCTTCTCGCGCTTCATCTCGAGTGACCGCAACGAGCCGCCCGACATCGACGTCGATTTCGAACACGAGCGGCGCGAGGAGGTGATGCAATATGTCTATAGGCGCTACGGCCGCCACCGCGCCGGCATCGCCGCGACCGTCATCCATTATCGCACCAAGAGCGCCATGCGCGAGATCGGCAAGGTGCTGGGCTTTTCGGAAGACGTGACCGCACAACTCGCGAGCACCGCCTGGGGCAGCTACGAAAGCACGCTCGATGAACGCCGCTTCACCGAAAACGGCATGGACCTCGCCGATCCGGCGGTCGCGCGGCTCAAATGGCTCGTCGATCAGGCGCTGCAATTCCCCCGCCATCTTTCGCAGCATGTCGGCGGCTTCGTGCTGACGCAGGACCGGCTCGACGAGACGGTGCCGATCCACAACGCCGCGATGGACGATCGCAGCTTCATCGAATGGGACAAGGACGATATCGACACGCTCGGGCTGATGAAGGTCGACGTGCTCGCGCTCGGCATGCTGACGTGCATCCGCAAGAGCTTCGATCTGATGCGCGCGCACGGGCTCGGCGAGCACAATCTCGAGGTCGATCTCAAGGCTGACGATCGGGCGGTCTACGACATGCTGTGCAAGGGCGACAGCATCGGCGTGTTCCAGGTCGAAAGCCGTGCGCAGATCAACATGCTGCCGCGGCTAAAGCCCCGCTGCCTCTACGATCTGACGATCCAGGTCGCGATCGTGCGCCCGGGGCCAATCGAGGGCGATATGGTGCATCCCTATCTCAGGCGGCGGAGCGGGGTCGAGAAGGTCGACTATCCCTCGCCCGCGCCGCCCTACGATCCGAACGAGCTGCGCACATTGCTCGGCGAAACCTTCGGCGTGCCCTTGTTCCAGGAACAGGCGATGAAGCTCGCGATCGTCGCTGCCGGCTTCACCCCGTCCGAGGCCAACCAGCTCCGCCGCGCGATGGCGACCTTCCGGAATCTCGGCACCATCCATGAATTCCGCGAGAAGATGGTCGGCGGCATGGTCCGCCGCGGGTACAGCCAAGACTTCGCCGAGCGCTGCTTCAAGCAGATCGAAGGCTTCGGCAGCTACGGCTTTCCCGAAAGCCATGCGTTGTCGTTCGCGCGCCTCGTCTATGTCTCGGCGTGGATCAAGTGGCACCACCCCGCGGTGTTCGCCTGCGCGCTCCTCAATTCGCAGCCGATGGGCTTCTACGCCCCCGCCCAGATCGTCCGCGACGCGCGCGAGCATGGGGTCGAGGTCTGCGAGATTGACGTCAATGCGAGCGCTTGGGACAATGGGTTGGAAGCAGGCATCACCGGGCACGCGCTGCGTCTCGGCTTCCGCCAGATCGACGGCTTCCGCGAGCAATGGGCCGACGCAATCGCGGTCGCGCAGCCCTTCGCCAGCATCGAAGACCTCGCCCGCCGTGCGTCGCTCCCCCAACGCGCGTTGCGGCTGCTTGCCGACGCCGATGCGTTCCGCTCGCTCGGGCTCGATCGCCGCGCCGCTTTATGGGAGGTGCGCCGCACCCCCACCGACGCGCTCCCGCTCTTCGCCGCGGCCGCCGCGCGCGAGATGAGCGAGGAAACTGATGCCGCGCTCCCGGCAATGTCCGGGGCCGAGCATGTCGTCGCCGACTACCAGACGACGCGGCTCTCGCTCAAAGGCCATCCGATGGCGTTCCTGCGCGCCACGCTCCGCGACGAGGGCGTGCTGAGCTGCGCCGAAACCGACGCGGCAAAAAACGACGCCGTCGTCCGCACCGCCGGGATCGTCCTCGTCCGCCAGCGCCCCGGCAAGGGCAATGCCGTCTTCATCACGATCGAGGACGAGACCGGGATCACCAACATCCTGCTCTGGGCACGCCAGTTCGAAACCATGCGCCGCGCGGTGATGGCCTCGCGGCTGATGCTCGTCGAGGGGCGTGTCCAGCGCAGCCGCGAGGGCGTCGTCCACCTGATGGCGAGCCGCATCATCGACCGCACCGACCTGCTCGACCGCCTCTCCGAGCACGGCCGCCCGCCGACCCCGCTCTCGCGCGCCGACGCGTTCCTTCATCCCCAGCATCCGCGCCACCGCCACCCGCGCGACGTGCGCATTCTCCCCAAATCCCGGGATTTCCATTGAGGGTCGACGTTCCTTCGTCTGTGTATTAGTTTGGCAACACACGCCCTCTATCGTCCGCATCACGGAGTCCCCTCATGCCGATTCTGCTGTCCGTTCTCCTCCACGCCGCCGCCGGCCAGGCGTCGCCCCCGGCCAAGCCCTTCGTGATCCCGCCAAAGGCGGCGCCCGTTGCCGGTGAGATCGGGCAGGTGACGCTCGCCCCGCTCTTTTCGTCGCCCTTCACCTGCATGGAGCATTATGCGGGGCAGCTCGCTTATGCCGGCGACGCGTTCGGCACCGACTGCATGGTCACCGGCGGTCTGGAGGACGGGCGCGGCTATTCGAAGCTCTACCGCACCGACGGCAAGACCAACGAGGATTGGTATGGATGGCATGCTGAGGTGCTCGCGCCGGTCGACGGCACCGTCATCGGCGTTTTCGCGAAGCCCAAGACCAATGTTCCCGGCACGATGGGCACGCCGCCCGCCGCCATGATCCAGTTCCGCCGCGACGACGGTGTGATCGTCGTCTACGCCCACGTCACCGATATCCGCGTGAAGCAGGGCGATCGCGTGCGCGCGGGGCAGGTCGTCGCGCTCGACGGCAACAACGGCATGGCGCGCGCGCCGCACATCCATGTCGGCGCCTATCGCGAGAAGACGGCCGAGCCATTGCAGATCCGGTGGGACCTGCGCGCAATGGCCGCGCTCCAGGGCGGCGGCGAATAGCCGCTCAGCCGCCCAGCACGTTGTTCGACCGATCCTTGTCGGGCAGCTTGTGCTCCGGATCGAGCGTCGCCGACACGACCTTGGATGTGCCGCCGACCGGCACCGCGGTTGCGGCCTGGCGGATCCACGTTTCGGCAGGCAGGCGCATGTCCTTGGTGGTGCCATCTGCGAACATCATGCGCAGCGTCACCGGCATGACGAGCTTGTCGTGCGCCTCGACCGTCACGAGCGCACCCTTGGCCAGATCGCCATCGACATAAGCGACCTTGGTGACGGCGAGGTCCATCTCCCAATTGTTGAAATACCAGCCGCGCCACCACCAGCTCAAATCCTCGCCCGAATCGCTTTCCATCGCGCGGAAGAAGTCGGCGGGTTTGGGATGCCGGAACGCCCAGTCCGCAGTGAAACGGCGGAAGGCGTGATCGAAACGCTCGGGCCCAAGGATCTGTTCGCGCAGCAGCACGAGCCCCAGCGCCGATTTGAAATAGGTCACCGGATGGCGCCATTTCTCGCGGATCGTGTCCGATCGGCTCATGATCGGCGGCGCGTCTGCATCAGCCAGGATCGGCAGGATTTCGTCGACCGGGTTGCCGCCGCCCGGCGCATATTCGCCGTCGCGCTTGGGCGCGTATTCGCCGTTGTTGAACTCGTCCGATTCGTAGACGTCGATGAAGGTGTTGAAGCCTTCGTCCATCCAGGCGTGGCGGCGCTCGTCGAAGCCGACGATCATCGGATACCACG
>CAMLGC010000053.1 GCA_946479505.1 uncultured Sphingomonadaceae bacterium | reverse complement strand
TGGCGATCTCGGCGGTCTCCTCGGCGACGCGCTGGAGCACCGCCATGCCGAGCTGCCCGCGCGACATCTCGCGGCCGCGAAAGCGCATCGTGACCTTCACCTTGTCGCCGTCCTCGATGAACTCCTGGACCTTCTTCATCTTGGTCGCATAATCGTGGTCATCGATGTTGGGACGCATCTTGATCTCTTTGATGTCCTGCGTCTTCTGCGTCTTGCGGGCCTGGTTGGCCTTTTTCTGCGCCTCGTATTTGAACTTGCCGACGTCGAGGAACTTGGCGACGGGCGGATCGGCGTTGGGCGACACTTCGACGAGGTCGAGCCCGACCTCGGCGGCCTGCTCGATCGCCTCGCGCGTGTACATCACACCCAGATTCTCGCCCTCGTGATCGATCACGCGGACCTTCTGGCTCTGGATGAACTCGTTGAAACGGGGGCCGTTCATCGGCGGTGGCGCCAGCGGGCGCCGCATCGGGGGTCGTATAGCGATTTCTCCTGTTGTGGCCGAATACTGCCTCGGCGTGCGAGCATAACGCATCGCACGACGTTGCGGAAGACGGACGCGGGCGTGCGCCAGGCACGTCCGGCCGCCTTATTTCATGTCGGGAGCCTTCGCCTCTTCCGCAAGGCGCGCCACCGCCGCGTCGAGCGAGAGCACCTGCTGCCCCTGGCTCCCGAGCACGCGCAGCGCCACGGTGCCCTCCTCCGCCTCGCGCTTGCCGACGACGAGCAGGTTGGGGACCTTGGCGAGGCTGTGCTCGCGCACCTTGTAGTTGATCTTCTCGTTGCGCAGGTCGCTCTCCACCCGCAGCCCCGCCGCCTTGAGCGTCTCGGCCACCTCGCGGGCATAATCGTCGGCGTCCGAGACGATCGTCGCCACCACCGCCTGCACCGGCGCGAGCCACAAGGGCAGCTTGCCGGCATAATGCTCGATCAATATCCCGATGAAGCGCTCGAACGTGCCCAGGATCGCGCGGTGGAGCATGATCGGGCGGTGCCGCTCGCCATCCTCGCCGATGTATGACGCATCGAGCCGCTCGGGGAGCACGCGGTCCGACTGGATCGTGCCCACCTGCCACGTGCGGCCGATCGCGTCGGTCAGGTGGAATTCGAGCTTGGGCGCGTAGAACGCGCCTTCGCCCGGCAGCTCCTCGAACCCGTCCTTGATCGCTTGGCTGATATCGGCCTGGAGCACGGCCTCGCGCAGCTCCTTTTCGGCCTTGTCCCACATCTCGTCGGAACCGAAGCGCTTGTCGGGGCGCAGCGCCAGCTTCACCGCATATTTGTCGAAGCCGAGATCCTTGTAGATCGAATCGAGCAGCTCGCAGAAATCGCGCACCTCGTCGACAAGCTGGTCCTCGCGCACGAAGATATGCGCGTCGTCCTGCGTGAACTGGCGTACGCGCATGATACCGTGGAGCGCGCCGTGCGGCTCGTTGCGGTGGCAGCATCCGAACTCGGCCATGCGAATGGGCAGGTCGCGATACGAGGTGATCCCCTGCTTGAAGACGAGGACGTGCGCGGGGCAGTTCATCGGCTTCAGGGCCATCAGGTCGGCCTCGCCCGAAAGCACCGGCCCCTCGTCCTCGGTCGAGGGAATCTCGTCGGGAACGACGAACATGTTCTCGCGATACTTGCCCCAATGGCCCGATCGCTCCCATTGCGCGGCATCCATCAGTTGCGGCGTCTTGACCTCGGCATAGCCCGCCGCATCGAGCCGTCGGCGCATATAGGCTTCGAGCGCGCGCCAGATCAGATAGCCCTTGGGGTGCCAGAACACCGACCCTTGCGCCTCGGGCTGGAGGTGGAACAGGTCCATCTCCGCGCCGATCTTGCGATGGTCGCGCTTGGCGGCTTCCTCGAGCCGATGGAGGTGCGCGTCGAGCTGCTTCCTGTTGAGCCAGCCGGTGCCATAGATGCGGCTCAGCATCGCGTTCTTCTGGTCGCCGCGCCAATAGGCGCCCGAGACGCGCGTCAGCTTGAACGCCTGCGGGTCGAGCTTGCCGGTCGAGACGAGGTGCGGGCCGCGGCACATGTCGAGCCATGCGTCCTCGCCCGCGCCCGCCTTATAGACGGTCAGCTCCTCGTCGTCGGGCAATTCGGCCGCCCATTCGGCCTTGAAGCTCTCGCCGTGCTGCGTCCACCGCTCGATGAGCTGCGCGCGCGTCCACACCTCGCGGATCAGCGGCGCGTCGCGCGCGATGATCCGCCGCATCTCCGCCTCGATTCCGGGCAGATCCTCCTCGGTGAAGGGGCCGTGCGCGGCCGGCGGGGCGAAATCGTAATAGAAGCCGTCGTCGGTCGCCGGGCCGAAGGTGATCTGCGTGCCCGGAAACAGGTTCTGCACCGCCTCGGCGAGGACGTGCGCGTAATCGTGCCGCGCGAGCTCCAACGCGTCCTTCTCGTCGCGCGCCGTCACCAGCGCAAGCTGCGCGTCAGCGTCGAGCGGACGAGTGAGGTCGCGCAGGTCGCCATCGATGCGCGCCGCGATCGCGGCCTTGGCGAGTCCCGGCCCGATCGCCGCGGCGATGTCCGCCGGGGTGGTCCCCGGGGCTACCTCGCGGACGGAGCCGTCGGGCAGCGTGATACGGAACATTTCGGACACGAAGAGCACTTTCGTCTGGAGGATGGAAACGCGCCGGCTTATGCCGTCGCGCTGCCCATTTAGGCAAGGCGTCGCGCATGCGCGAGAGGGCAGGGGCCCTCGCAGAACGCCCCGCCGCCAGGATCGACCCCAATAAGGAGCCGCCCATGACCCGTTTCGTCTTCCTCCTGCCCGCCCTCGCGCTCGCCGGCTGCGCGACCATCGCGAGCACCGTCGGCGAAAGCTGGAGCGCGGCGCTGGTCGGCGCGCAGGAGGTGCCCGGCCCGGGCGATCCGGACGGGACCGGCACCGTTCGCCTCACCGCCGATTCGGCGACCGACACGATCTGCTACACGCTCGATGTCCGCGGCATCTCGCGGCCGACCGCGGCGCATGTTCACCAGGGCGCGCTCGGCATCGCCGGCCCGCCGGTGCTCACGCTGTCACCGCCGGTGACGGGGCGCTCCAAGGAATGCCTCAGTGTCGACAAGGCGCTCGCCGCCGCGATCATCGCCGATCCGGCCGGCTATTACGTCAACGTCCACACCGCCGAATACCCCAAGGGCGCAATCCGCGGCCAGCTCGCCGCGCGGCGGTGAACGACTGGCCAGCCCCGTCCGTCCCGAGGATTTGCCGAGTAGCTGCGAAAGCGAGCGCAGCACCGGCGCGAACGGGAAGGCGGTCGGTCGGCAGCCGGCTCAGACGGGGATGACGGACGGAACGGCAGGAAGCGCCCAAAAGCCGTCATAGCGCCGGACGGACCATCCGCGTGGTGGACCGGGGCTATTGCGATTGCCACCACCGGCCTGCATAAAAGCCTTTGTCCGTTTCTGCTGCGACGGGAACGCATGGGGGGTGAGCGACGGGAATGACGACCCCTCGTCCATTCTTCCTGCGGACCGCCATATCCTCTCCTTCGGAAAGACTCTCGATGCGTTTGCTCGCCTGCTGTCTCTGGATTTCCATGATCGCCGGCACGGCGGCCGCGCAACAGCGGCCGACAGTGACGGACGCCGATTATACGCGCGCCATGCACCAGCTAGGTCCGTGGACCGCTCCACTGGTCGACCACGCGGTGCGCTCGGCGCATTGGATAGATGCGCGGCGCTTCTGGTATGTGGACACGGATCACGGCGTGTCGACGATCATGCTGGGCGACGCGGAAAAGGGCACGAAGGCGCCGGCTTTCGAGACGGTGGCGCTGCTGGGATCGCTGAATGCGGCCGGGCTGAAGGAACGCGACGCGACGAAGCTTTACTTCGAAGGCATCGAGCCGGATTTCGCCAAGAACACCGCGATCGTGAGTGTCCGCGGCGAACGGTATGCGTGCGCGCTGGCGCAGCCTTATGGTTGCAAAAAGGTGGCTGCGCTGCACGCCGGGCAGATCGCAGGCTATCTGGCGCAACGCGGCCCGGCGGCGGCGGTGCTCTCCCCGGATGGCAAGCGCGCCGTCTTCGTGCGCGACTGGAATCTGTGGGTCCGGGACGTGAGCACCGGGGCAGAGCGGCAGTTGACGACCGACGGCGTGAAGGATTTCGGCTACGCGACGGATAATGCGGGCTGGAAGCATTCGGATCAGGCGATCGTGATCTGGTCCCCGGATTCCAGGAAGGTGGCGACCTTCCAGCAGGATCAGCGCGCGGTGGCCGACTTCACGACCACGACGACGCAGGTCGGCCATTCCGTCACCGATACGTGGAAATACCCGTTCGTCGGCGACAAGGAGATCATTCACATCCAGCGCGTCATCGTCGACGTGGACGATGCCAAGGTGATCCGGTTGAAGATGCCGCCGGACCTGCACCGGTCGTCGCTGTGCGACGATGTGGTGTGCGGTGATGGCCCGCAAGACATGCAATGGGCGAAGGACGGCAAGACGCTCGCGTTCGTGTCCACCTCGCGCGACCACAAGGTGGAGACGGTGCGCATCGCCGATGCGACCACTGGTGCGGTGCGCGACGTTTTCACCGAAACCGTGCCGACATGGTTCGATAGCGGGTACAATGACGAGGGGTTCAACTGGCGCTATCTGTCGGAGCGCGGCGAGATCCTGTGGTGGTCGCAGCGCGACGATTGGGGTCATTACTATCTGTACAATGCCGTCACCGGCAAGCTCGTGCGGCAGGTGACGCACGGACACTGGAACGTCGACCACCCGGTCTATATCGACGAGCGTACGGGCAAGATGCTGATCGCCGGTGTCGGGCGGGAGCCCGGCGTGGATCCCTATTACCGAAGCATCTACGCACTGGACTTGGATGGCGGCACGCCGACGCTGCTGACGCCCGAGAAGCAGGACCACATCGCAATACCGTCAAGCGATGGTCGCTACTTCGTGGACATCTACTCGACGCCCCAGGAGCCGCAGACCGCGGTGCTGCGGCGCGCGGACGGATCGGTGGTCGAGGAGCTGGCGAAAGGCGACCTGACGCGATTGCGCGCGACGGGCTGGCAGGCGCCGGAGAACATCGCCGTCAAGTGCAGCGACGGTAAGACGCGGTGCTACGGCCTGCTCTTCAAGCCCGCGGGGCTCGATCCGACGCAGCAATACCCCGTCATCGACTATATCTATCCCGGGCCGTTCATCGGGACGATCTCCTCCCGGCAGTTCACCCCGTCGAGAGGGGACGCGGGCGCGTTGGCGCAACTGGGCTTTGCCGTCGTCCAGATCGACGGGATGGGAACGCCGCGCCGTTCCAAGGCCTTCCAGGACTTCTACTATCACGACATGGGCAAGCAGGCCGTCCCCGACCAGATGACCGGTATCAAGGATCTGGCTACGCGGAATGCCTGGATCGACACCGATCGCGTGGGCATCTGGGGGCATTCGGGCGGCGGCAATGCGACCGCGGCCGCGATGTTCCGCTATCCCGACTTCTTCAAGGTCGGGATCGCCGAGAGCGGGAACCACGACAACCGCAACTATGAGGACGATTATTACGAAAAGTACCTCGGGTTGCTGGAGAGCGACGGCAAGACGTCGAATTACGACCTGCAGGCAAATCAGGACCTCGCCAAGAACCTGAAGGGCAAGCTGCTGCTGGCGCACGGGATGCTCGACGACAACGTGCCCGTGTCATCGACTCTGCTGGTGGTCGATGCGCTGGAGAAGGCAAACAAGGATTTCGATCTGATCCTGTTTCCGCGAGCGCATCACGGCTATGGCGACGTATCCAACTACATGATGCGGCGTCGGTGGGACTATTTCGTCGAGAATTTGATGGGCGCGACGCCGCCGAAGGAGTTCAGGATCGTGAATCCGGGCGCCGGCAAGTGAAGTCGCGCAAACCGCGGTCCTGCTGTCGGTTCGGGCCGCGTTGAACGCCGCAACCCTATGTTTACGGGCTCGCCACCAGTTTTCACTAGCTGGTTATGGAGTCTTGGAAGCCCGCGTCGATGGCAGCGACCCCCCCAATTCGGCCGTTCCAAGTATGTGGTTCCGACCTCCATCGCGCTTCCGCAAATGCCAGGGTTGGACATAGAGCCGTCCGCAACTGGATCAGCACCGGGCAGGATCGTCTCCCGACCAATTTCGGGTGCGCGGCGTGCGCCCAGCCGGCGCTCCTGCGCCGGGAAGGGATTGTCGACTCATTCGTCCCGCGTCAGCGAGGTCTTCCGGTCGGTTTCCCGGTCCTTGTCCTGGCCTCGATCGAGCGTGTCGCTCGGCCGGCGGGCGTCGCCGCTTTCCTGATCCTCGGTCGAGCGGTTCGGCCTCGGCTGCGTGTCGGTCGGCGGCCCCTTGCCCCCATGCTTGTGCGGCTCGGTCGAGATATTCGGTCGAGGCTGCGTGGTGGTGCGGCCGTCGCTGTTCGGATCGGTCATCGCGGCTCTCCTTCGTCCCGCGACAACCGCGTGGCTGGCAGCGGGTTCCGCAGGTTCGCACCGCCCGCACCAAAAGAGGGGCCGACATCGCTGTCGACCCCTCCTTGTCGCCGGACCTCGGTGCGCCGGCCGGCCCCGAAGGGCAGCCGCGCGATCGGTTAAGTCGGCGGCATGCTCCATCCCGTCCGGTGAAGGCGTCGGATGGCGCTGGGCGGTCACCGGGGCCGGTCGCCTGCATTCCGGGGGAATGCCGCGCGCCGGCCTCGGCGGCCTGCGGTGCTCGCCGATCGGGATCGAACAGGCACCGCTTCGGTCGTGTCCGGTTTGTTCGAGCGTGCGCCCCCTGCCCGGTGAAGGAGGGGCGCATGCCCGGCCGGTCACGGCCCGCATCGCTGCTGCCCGAAGGCATCGGCGATGCGTTTGCCGGATGCGTTCACCGTCTCGTTTTTCGCGAAGGGTCGCTCGCACGATCCCCGCGTCAGGCTCCACGATGGTCCGCATCCGACCGGTTCGTCGCGCGGTTTCCTTGCAGCACCCGCGCGCCAACCCGGCCATAGGCTTCCGATCTCTCGTGCGATTGCTCGCGTCGATCTCGTCCGCTTACACGAAGGATGCTGTCATGCCCGGCGAGTCGCGCCAAGCACCGAATCGCCGTCCGCGACTGTGGATAATGTGGATATCGTGCATGCCCGGTAACGATGGTTCGGCCGCCGGACAGCTTGGTCCAACGCGGGGGCGGGAATGCAACCCGATCGGCGGCAGGGGCGTTACGGTTTCGTATCGAGGCTCTCGCGCAGCGCCTCGTCGAACCGGCGCGGCGCCGCTTCGCCGCCTTCGCGCAACAAGGATGCTGGACATGAAAGCCATGTGGATCGCGCTCGGCGCGGCGTCGCTCTTACCGCTTGGGGCGTGCGCCGATCGCTACGGCTACGACGACGGGTACGGCCCGGGCTATTACAGCCAGGCGCCCGTCGGCAGCTACGACGCCTATCGCTACTATCGCAACGACCCGAGCTATCGCGAATATCAACTGTCGCGCAGCGACCGCATCTATCGCGGCTCGGACGGCCGCTATTATTGCAAGCGCAACGACGGCACGACCGGGCTCATCGTCGGTGCGCTCGGCGGCGGCGTGCTCGGCAACGTGATCGCGCCCGGCGGGTCGGAGCTGCTCGGCACCATCCTCGGCGCGGGCGCGGGCGCGATCGCCGGCAAGGCGATCGACGAGGGGCAGGCAACATGTCGATAACGCGATCCGCTTCGGCGCGCTACGAGGGGCTCGGCAAGAGCGGCAAGGGCCATGTCTCGACCGGCTCGGGCGTGCTGTCCGATCAGCCCTACGGCTTCAACACCCGCTTCGAGGACGCGCCCGGCACCAACCCCGAAGAGCTGATCGCCGCCGCGCACGCCGCCTGCTTCACGATGGCGCTGAGCTTCGCGCTGGCGCGCGAGGGGTTCGAGGCGGGCACGCTCGAGACCAGCGCCAGGGTGTCGCTCGACAAGGAGGGTGACGGCTTCACGATCACGCGCTCGGATCTCACCCTCAAGGCGAGCGTCGACGGGATCGACGACGCGCGCTTCGGCGAGATCGCGCGCACCGCGAAGGAGAACTGCCCCGTCTCGAAGCTGCTCGATGCCGAGATTTCGCTGGATTACACGTTGAACGGATAGGACGATTGCTGTCTGGCCAGTGAACGCCGCGTATCCATCAGTTCACGCACCATGGTCTATACTCCAGGAGTTATAAGACGAGTAGGAGTTTGGACCATGCGCACCACTATTTTTGCCGCGGCCGCCGCTGCGGTCGCCTTCACCGCGGTCCCCGCCGCCGCCCAGGACACGCCGCGCGGGGCGCAGCGCGAATACCGCCACGAGGTGCGCGACGCCCAGCGCGACTATCGCCGCGACGTCCGCCACGCCGATTCGCGCCGCGAGGTGCGCAAGGCCAAGCGCGAATATCGCAAGGAACTCCGCGACGCCCGCCACGATCGGCGCAAGGACGTGCGCGACTGGCGCCGTGATCGTCGCTACGACTGGAATCGGTACGAGCCCGGCTACAACCATTATTATGCCGACCGCTATTATCGTGACGGCCGCTACTACCAGCCTTACGCACTGACGCGCGCCGACCGCGTCTATCGTGGCCGCAACGGCCGTTATTATTGTCGGCGTGAGGACGGTACGACCGGTCTGATCGTCGGCGGTCTCGCGGGCGGCGTGCTCGGCAACCTGATCGCCGATGGCGGCTCGCGGCTCCTCGGCACGCTGATCGGCGCCGGCGCGGGCGCGCTGCTCGGCAACGCGATCGACCAGGGCAACGTCGTCTGCCGCTAAACAGGATCGACCAAACGAAGGGAGGCTCGGCACCCGCCGGGCCTCCCTTCGCGTCAGATGAAGCCGCCGCCCAGGATCAGCCGGACGATGCACACCAGGATCACGATCAGGTTGAAGTTGCGCCCGCCGTTGCGTGACGAAAGCGCGCCGAGCCCGAACCCCACCACCGCGATCAGGATCACGCCCCAGTTCATCCAGCCCAGAAGCGGCACGAAGGCGGGAATCGCGAGCAGCAGGGCGAGGAGCCCGACGAGGAAGGAGAGGATGTTGAGCATGACAGCATCCTGCACGCGTCGATTCCGGCAGGCAAGCATCACGCGCCGCGCGCCGTGCCGTCAATCGAGTCTCAACCTTTCGGGCCGATTCACCGTCTTGTCCGCTCCGGGGGAGGCGCCATGAAGCGTATGCCGATCGCCGTCCTGTCCGCGCTCGCGCTCGCCGCGTGCGGCACCGGCGCGCGAGTCCCCGATGATGATGGCGCCAGCGCGATCGCTCTCGATCCCGCGCTCGCGGCTGCGCTCGCCGATCCGATCCTCGTCGATCCGGATCTCGGCGGGCAGGCGAATGGCGACGCGCTGCGCCCGCCGCCGCGGCCGCTGTCGGGCGCCGTCCCGCCGATCGACATCGCCGCCATCGACGTCTCCGACCTCAAGCTCGCCAAGGCGCCGCCGCCCGGTAAAACCTGCCCCGTCTGCGCGGCCGCCGGCAACGCCGTAACGCTCGGTGCGCTCGCCGCCGCCCAAAGCGACGGGCCAACGCGCGCCTGCGCCGCCGCGATCGGCTATTCGGCCCGCTGGGCGGCGCGGCTCCCCGACGACATTCCGCTCTACCCCGACGCGCGCGTCCGCGAGGCTGCGGGCAGCGATACCGGCGGCTGCGCTGTGCGCGCGGTGCGCTACATGACGACCGCGCCCGTCGCGCGCGTGATCGATTTCTATTACACCCGCGCCCGCATGGCGGGCTATTCGGCCGATCACCAGGCCCGGGGCGGCGAGCACGCGCTCATCGGCACCCGCGGCGCGGCCGCCTACACCGTCGTCGCCCGGCCGCGCGCGGGGGGCGGCAGTGAGGTTGCGCTGGTCGTCGACACGCGCGGCTAGGCACGCGTCAGCGGAGGTTCTCAGCGCCGCACGCTTGCGCTAACGCGGGGCCCATGCCTGCTTTGCTCCTCGTCATGCTCGGCGGCGCGATCGGCGCCGGGGCACGCCATCTCGTCGGCCGCTGGACGCTCCACGCGTTCGGCCCCGGCTATCCGTGGGGAATCCTCACGGTGAACGTCGTCGGCGGCTTCGCGATGGGGGTGCTCGTCGGCATGCTCGCGCGTCAGGCGGTGAGCCACGAGAACCTGCGCCTGTTCGTCGCGGTCGGCGTGCTCGGCGGCTTCACCACCTTCTCCTCCTTCTCGCTCGACGTCGTGACGATGATCGAGCGCGGCGCATGGGGGCCGGCGTTGGGCTATGTGCTCGTGTCGGTGGTCGCCTCGGTGCTCGCGCTGATGGGCGGGCTCGCGCTCGCGCGGGGGATCGCATGAGCGACGCGGTCCGCCAGTTCACCGTCGCGTCGGACGACGACGGCATCCGGCTCGATCGCTGGTTCAAGCGGCACATGGAAGGCGTGCCCTTCACCACCGTCGCCAAATGGGCGCGCACCGGCCAGCTCCGGCTCGATGGCAACCGCGCCGCGCCCGGCGACCGGATCGAGACGGGGCAGGTGATCCGCGTTCCCCCCGCCGAGCCCGTGCGCGCGCCTGCGAAGAAGCGCGAGCGCCCACCGCTCAGCCCCGATCAGGTCGAATTCGCGCAGGGCCTCGTCATCCACAGCGATCCGCAGGCGCTGGTGCTCAACAAGCCGCCCGGCCTCGCCACCCAGGGCGGCACCAAGACCGTTGAACACGTCGACGGGCTGCTCGACGCGCTCCAATATGATTGCGAGAGCCGCCCCAAGCTCGTTCACCGGCTCGACAAGGATACGTCGGGTGCGCTGCTCCTTGCGCGCACCGCCCGCGCCGCCGCCTTTTTCGCCAAGAGCTTCTCAGGGCGCACCGCGCGCAAGTCCTATTGGGCGCTCGTCGTTGGCGTTCCCGCGATCGACGACGGTATCGTCGATCTTCCGCTCGCCAAGCAGCCGGGGACGGGCGGCGAGAAGATGCACGTCGACGAGGCCGAGGGCCAGGCCGCGCGCAGCCGCTATCGCGTGATCGAGCGCGCCGGCAACCGCGCCGCCTGGGTCGAGCTCCAGCCGTTCACGGGCCGCACGCATCAGCTCCGCGTCCACATGGCGGCGATCGGCCATCCGATCGTCGGTGACGGCAAATATGGCGGGCAGGCGGCGTTCCTCACCGGCGGGGTCAGCCGAAAGATGCACCTTCACGCGCGCCGCATCCGCATCGATCATCCCGATGGCGGCACGATCGACGTCACCGCCGAGCTCCCCGACCATTTCGCCGAAAGTCTGGGGCTGCTCGGCTTCGATCCTGCGCTCGGCGACGCGATCGCGCTGGACGATGGCGCGCCGCCCCCCAGCCGCGCGGTCAAGAAGGCTCAGGCCAAGGCACACGCCAAGCAGGTCCGCAAGGCACGCCGCGGCGAACGCGGCCGCCGGCGCGGCTGATGCATCCCAACCAGGCCTTCCGCTGGGAGGATCGGGCGGCGATGCGCGCTTTGGTCGAAGAGGTCGCGTTCGGGGCGCTGTTCGCCGCGACGCCTGACGGACCGCGGGTCGCGCACCTGCCGGTGACGTGGGAGGGTAGCGATCACCTGACCTTCCATCTCGCGCGCGCCAACGCGCTCACTCGGCATCTCGCCGGTACGACCGCGCTGTTCGTCGCCTCGGGCCCCGACGCCTATGTCAGCCCCGATTGGTACGGGCTCGGCGACGATCAGGTGCCGACCTGGAACTATGTCGCGGTCGAGCTCGAAGGGATCGTCGAGCCGCTCGGCCGCGATGCGCTGGTCGCGCAGATCGACGCACTCATTGCACAGCACGAGGGACGGCTGGCGCCCAAGCCCGAATGGAGCCGCGCGAAGATGAACCCACGCCGGTTCGAGGCGATGCTCGCCGGGATCACCGGATTTTCGATGCGCGTGCAGGCGTGGCGCGGCACGATCAAGCTCAACCAGAACAAGCCCGATGGCGCGCGCCTTGCCGCTGCCGACGCGCTCGAAGCACGCGGCCGGCGGGCGATCGCACACTGGATGCGGGCACCGTGAACCGTCTTGCGCTCTTCGATTGCGACGGCACGCTCGTCGACAGCCAGGCGAACATCTGCCGTGCGGTCGAGGAGGCGTTCGCGGCGCACCGACTCGATGTGCCCGAACGCGTGGCCATCAGGCGGATCGTCGGGCTGAGCCTCGTCGAAGCGATGGCGGCATTGCTGCCCGAAGCGGATGCGCCGCTCCACCGCCTGCTCGCGGGCACATACAAGGATCGCTTTTTCACGTTGCGCACTACCGGCGCGCTCGCCGACGAGCCGCTGTTCGACGGGATCGCCGAGGCGATCGACACGCTCGAAGGCGAAGGCTGGCTGTTCGGCGTCGCCACCGGCAAGTCCGATCGCGGCCTCGCGCACATCCTTGAGCGCCATGGCCTCTCCAAACGCTTCGTCACGCTCCAGACAGCCGACCGCCACCCCTCCAAGCCGCATCCCTCGATGGTCGAGGCGGCGATCGCGGAGGCGGGCGCCGCACCCGAAACCACCGTAATGATCGGCGATACCAGCTACGACGTGGTCATGGGCCGTGCGGCGGGTACGCGCGCGGTCGGCGTCGCCTGGGGCTATCATGACCCGGGCGAGCTTACCGCCGCCGGTGCCCACGCCATCGCTCGGACCGCGGGGCACCTGCCGCTCTGCATGGAGGCTGCATGACCGATCCCGACACCACCGCCCGCAACCGCTATTTCGCGATCACCGCAACACGCATCGCGGGCGCGGTCGGTGCGGTGCTCGGCGTGGTTCTTCTCGGCCGCGCCGAATCATGGCCCCAAAAGCTGCTCGGGCTCGCGATCGTTCTCGCCGCGCTTTACATGATCGCAACCGTCCCGCGCTCGCTCGCGCGCCGCTGGCGCACCCCGCCCCAGCCATGAAGCGCTTCTGGAACGAGGTTTCGGTCGAGGACGGCGCGATTCGTCTCGACGGCCGTCCCGTGCGCACCCCCGGCCGCGCCCGACTCGCGGTGCCGTACCCGCGCCTTGCCGAGGCGATCGCCCACGAATGGCGCGCTGTCGGCGAGACGGTCGATCCGCGCGCGATGCCGCTCACCGGCCTCGCCAATGCCGCGATCGACCGTATCGCCCCCCACACCTCCGCCTTCGCCGCCGGCCTCGCGCGCTATGGCGAAAGCGACCTGCTCTATTACCGCGCCGAGTCGCCCGAGCCGCTGATCGACCGACAGCGCGCCGCCTGGGACCCGCTGCTCGACTGGGCACGCCGCCGCTACGATGTCCATTTCGAGATCGCCACGGGGGTGATGCACCGCCCCCAGCCCGCAGCGACGATCGTCCGCCTCGCCGAAGCGGTCGCAGCACGTAATCCGTTCGAGCTCGCCGGCCTGTCGTCGATCGTCACCGTCACGGGCTCGCTCGTCGCCGCGCTGGCGCTGCTCGAAGGCGGTGCGGACGCCGAAACGGTCTGGACCGCCTCGCAGGTCGACGAAGCCTGGCAGGCCGAGCAATGGGGCGAAGACCCGCTCGCCACCCGCGCCCGCGACGCCCACCGCGCCGATTTCGACGCCGGCGCGCGGTTTATTGAATTGCTGAAGTAGGGGCCGGGCTCAGCCAAACCTCCGTCATGCTGAACTTGTTCAGCATCCAACGTCCCTCAGGCGACAGCGCTCGTGGTTGGTTGGACCCTGAAACAAGTTCAGGGTGACCGCGGGAGAGAACGCCGCCTACCGGATCAGCTTGCGAATGAACCCGATCAGCCCTGTCTGTCGCGATCGCCTGAGCCGCTCGGCCTCCAGGATCGTGCGCACCTCGGTGAAGCATTGTTCGACATCGTCGTTGACGAGCACGTAATCATACCCGTCCCAGTGGCTCACCTCGTTCGCGGCGCGCAGCATCCGCGCGTCGATCACCTCGACCGGATCGGTCGCGCGGCGGAGCAGCCGCTGGTGGAGCTCCTCCATCGACGGCGGCAGGATGAACACGCGCACCACGTCGCCGCCCGCGATCTGGAAGAGCTGCTGCGCGCCCTGCCAGTCGATGTCGAACAGCACGTCGCGCCCTTCGGCGAGCATCGCCTCGACGGGCCCGCGCGGCGTGCCGTAGCGATGCCCGAACACGTGCGCCCATTCGAGGAACTCGCCCGCCGACACCATCTGCCGGAATTGTTCGAGATCGACGAAATGATAATCGTACCCGTCGACCTCGCCCGGCCGGATCGGCCGCGTTGTCGCCGATACCGAGACGCCGAGTTCGGGGTGCGACGCCAGCAGCTTGCGCGCGATCGTCGATTTGCCCGCGCCCGAGGGCGAGGAGAGAACGAACAGGACGCCACGACGTTTGAAGCCATGCGGATCGGGCTGGGGCGGGGGTGCCATGCGCGCTAGTGGCGCGGGGCATGGGGATTCGTCAAGCGCGGGCGTGATCTGCCTTCCCCGCACGGCGAGCAAGCGTCCTGATCATGCGTGCTTCTCATGCTCCCTGTGCCGGTCATACGCCTTCTTCGCGACATAGGCGCCGCCCAGCGTCAGCCCGATCGGCCCCAGCCAGCGCAGCGCGCCCGCGGCCGCTGCACCGAGCGCGGCGCCCTTGAGGCCGCCTTCGCCATCGCGACGATCGATCTCACGGCCGACGAGCGCGCCGATGATCTTGCCGATCATGCCTCGTCTCCCTCGCCCGCGACCTGATCCCACGCCGCGCCGAGCCCGCGCAGCACGAGCCAGCCAACCGCCCAGGTCGCGGCAAGCGGAACCGCGACCTTCAGGACGTTCGCCGTCACCGCGCCGATGATCGCGCCATCGGCGTTGCCGTCCTCGCCGCTCATACTGTCGATCGCGCCGCCGACCAGCGCGCCGATGGTGGTCGCTCCCATGAAATGCTCCTTGATTGGTGTTCGCCGATCAAGCGCGCGGGAGCGACTCAGGTTCCACAAGCATGTGCTCCCACGCAGGCGGGAGCCCAGTCCCAGTAAAGACTCTCGTGTTGCCGCCTTGGCGGGAACACATCTCCTTTTTCAGCGCCCGACCATCTTCTCCGGCCGCACCACGCGGTCGAAGGTCGCCTCGTCGACCAGCCCCAGCTCGAGCCCTGCTTGCTTGAGCGTCTGCCCGGTCTGGTGCGCGTGCTTGGCAATCTTGGCGGCGTTGTCGTAGCCGATCTCGGGCGCGAGCGCGGTGACGAGCATCAGCGAGCGGCCGACGAGGTCCGCGATCTGCTTCTCGTTCGCCTCGATCCCGTCGACGCAGCGCTCGGCGAAGTTGGCCATGGCCACGGCAAGCAGATGCGTCGAGCGCAGCACGTTGGCGCCGATCAGCGGCATGAAGACGTTGAGCTCGAACTGGCCCTGCATGCCGCCGACGGTGACCGCCTGGTTGTTGCCGATCACCTGCGCCGCCACCATCGTCAGCGATTCGCACTGGGTGGGGTTGACCTTGCCCGGCATGATCGAGCTGCCCGGCTCGTTCGCCGGCAACGACAGCTCGCCCAGCCCCGAGCGCGGGCCCGAGCCCAGATAGCGGATATCGTTGCCGATCTTGTTGAGCGCGACCGCGAGCGTGTTGAGCGCGCCCGAGAAGAAGACGAGCCCGTCCTTGGCGGCGAGCTGCTCGAACTTGTTGGGGGCGGGCTCAAAGGTCATGCCCGCGATGTCGGAGATCGCCGCCGTCATGTCCTCGGCCCAGCCTTCGGGCGCGTTGAGGCCGGTGCCGACCGCGGTGCCGCCGATCGCAAGCTTCTTCAAATTGCCGTTGAGCGCCCCCTGGATCCGCGCCCGGCCGCTCACGAGCTGCGCGGCATAGCCCGAAAATTCCTGGCCGAGCGTGATCGGCGTCGCGTCCTGCGTGTGGGTGCGGCCGATCTTGACGATATGGTCCCACGCCTTCGCTTTGGCGGAGAGCGCGCCCTCGAGCCGATCGAGCGCGGGGGCGAGCGCGTCGCGCGCGGCAAGCGCGGCGGCGACGTGGAGCGCGGTCGGGAAGCTGTCGTTCGACGACTGGCTCATGTTGACATGGTCGTTCGGGTGGACGGGCGATTTGCCGCCCTTCTTGCCGGTCAACATCTCGTTGGCGCGGCCCGCGATCACCTCGTTCACGTTCATGTTGGTCTGGGTGCCGCTGCCCGTCTGCCAGATGACGAGCGGGAACTGATCGTCGAGCGTGCCCTCGATCACCTCTTGCGCGGCGGCTTCGATCGCGTCGGCAAGCTTGGCATCGAGCCCGTGCTTGCGGTTCACCCGCGCCGCGGCCTGCTTGACGATCGCCTGCGCGTGGACGATGCCGATCGGCATCCGCTCCTCGGGGCCGAAGGGGAAATTCTCGATCGATCGCTGCGTCTGCGCGCCCCAATAGGCGTCGGCGGGAACCTCGATCGCGCCGATCGAGTCGGTTTCGGTGCGGGTATTGGTCACGATTCTCTTTCCGTCATGCCGGACTTGTTCCGGCATCCACGGTGCCACAAGCCCCTCGGGCGCTGCCTATGCGGGACGGTGGACCCCGGAACAAGTCCGGGGTGGCGGATTTGCGCTATTTCTTTCTCTTGAAATCCACAGCGACGACATTCGAGCCGTCTTCGATCGGCTCGGCGACGGGGCCGTCGTTCTCGGCCTCGTCGACAAGCTCGCCCTCGACCTCCTGCGCCTGGAAGCGCAGCTCGAAATTGACCGCGGGATCGTGGAAACCGGTGATCGCCGAAAAGGGGATGACGAGCTTCGAGGGCACCTGGTTGAAGCTCAGCCCCACCGAGAAGCGCTCGTCATCGACGGTGAGGTCCCAGAACCGGTTCTGCAGCACGATCGTCATCTCATCCGGAAACCGTTCGATCAGCCGCTTGGGGATGTCGACGTCGGGTGCCTGAGTCTTGAAGGTGATGTAGAAATGGTGCTCGCCGGGAAGCGTGCTGCCATTGTCCACGACCGAGTGCAGCACGCGGCCGACCACGGCGCGCAGCGCCTCCTGGACGATTTCGTCATAGGGAATCAGGCTGTCGGGCAGTCCATCGGTCATAGGTCATGTGCTAACGAGGTTTGACCCCCGGTCAAGATTGCATAGCCCGCGCTTGGCGTTATTGGGGCTGGCATGCGCACCGCGACCATCGCCCGGCGGACGAGCGAGACCTCGATCGACGTGACCGTCAACCTCGACGGCACCGGCCGCTACGCGGTCTCGACGGGGATTGGATTCTTCGATCACATGCTCGAGCAATTGTCGCGTCACTCGCTGATCGATCTCGACGTGAAGACGGTAGGCGACCTGCACATCGACCAACACCACACCGTCGAGGATACGGGGCTGGCGATCGGCGAAGCAATTGCCGAGTCGCTGGGCGACAAGCGCGGCATCCGCCGCTACGGCGATGCGCTCTCGCCGATGGACGAGACGCTGACGCGCGTCGCGCTCGACATATCGGGCCGCCCCTGGCTCGTCTGGAAAACCGAATTCACCCAGAAGCGCCTCGGCGAGATGGACGCCGAGCTCTTCGAACACTGGTTTCACAGCTTCGCGCAGGCGGCGGGGATCACGCTCCACGTTGAGACGCTGCACGGCAGCAACAACCACCACATCGTCGAATCGGCCTTCAAGGGCCTCGCCCGCGCTCTGCGCACGGCGGTCGAGATCGATCCGCGCAAGGCGGACGCGATCCCCTCGACCAAGGGGACGCTGTGATTCCCCTTCCGCTTGCGAGCGTTGGGTCGGCCATGCCCCCGGCATGGCCTAAACAGCGCGGGGCGCTGTTTACCC
>CAMLGC010000052.1 GCA_946479505.1 uncultured Sphingomonadaceae bacterium | reverse complement strand
AAGCCCGGCCGCGAGGCCGAGGCCGAGGCGATCTTCCGCAAGTGGGAGCTCGATTTCGCCGTCATCGGGCGTGTGACGGACACCGGGCGAATGATCCTCAAGTTCGAGGGCGAGACGGTGTGCGACATCCCGCTCGGCCCGCTTGCCGACGATGCGCCCTGCTACGATCGGCCGTGGACCCGCACTGAGCCCCCCGCCCCGCTCCACGATATCCCCGACGTGACCGACCTCGCGGCCGACCTCAAGGCGCTGATGGCGTCTCCCGACCTCGCCTCGCGTCGTTGGATCTGGGAGCAATACGACCACATGGTCGGCGCCGACACCGTGCAGCGGCCCGGCGGCGACGCGGCGGTGGTGCGCGTTCACGGGACCGACAAGGGGCTTGCGATCACCACCGATTGCACCCCGCGTTACTGCTTCGCCGACCCGATCGAGGGCGGGCGGCAGGCGATTGCGGAGGCATGGCGCAACCTGACCGCGGTCGGCGCGAAACCGCTCGCCACCACCGACTGCATGAATTTCGGCAACCCGCAGCGGCCCGAGATCATGGGCCAGTTCGTCGGCTGCATCGAGGGCATGGCCGAGGCGTGCGCGGCGCTCGATTTCCCGATCGTGTCGGGCAACGTCTCGCTCTACAACGAGACCAAGAACGACGACGGCAGCGGCTCCGCCATTCTCCCCACGCCAGCGATCGGCGGCGTCGGATTGCTCGACGACTGGTCCAAATCCGTGACGATCGGCTTCAAGGGTGCGGGCGACGTGATCGTCGTGATCGGCACGCGCGGCGGGCATCTCGGCCAGTCGCTCTGGCTGCGCGAGGTGCACGGCCGCGAGGGCCGCGATGCTGGCCCGCCGCCGCCGGTCGATCTCGCCGTCGAACGCCGCACAGGCGATTTCGTCCGTGCGCAGATTCGAGCGGGCGCGCTTACCGCGGTCCACGATGTCTCCGATGGCGGGCTCGCGGTCACGATCGCCGAGATGGCGCTCGCGGGCAATATCGGTGCGCTGATCCAGCCCGCCGGGCCGGGCTGCATCTCCAAGCAGTTCTTCGCCGAGGATCAAGGCCTCTACCTCGCCACCGTCGATGACGCCGCGCTGATCGACTTCCTTGCCGGTGCCGATGCAGCCGGCGTCGATGTCGAGGCGATCGGCCGGACGGCGGGTAAAAGGCTGATCTTCGAGCTTGCCAAAGGCGATTACTGCGTCACCCTCGACGAGTTGCGCACCGCGCACGAAGGCTTCTTCCCGACGCTGATGGGAGCCGATTCGGCACTCGCCTGAGTCGGCCTTAACGGCTGTCCTACAAGCCCGCCCTCGTGCCACAATGCGGGCATGAGCCGTCGAGCGCAAATTTGCTTCATTGTGTTCCCGCGACGGCGGGAACCCAGAATCGCAAGCGTCACGCTCGATATCGCTGGGCTCCCGCCTTCGCGGGAGCACCGCCACCTATCGGAAGTTGACTCGGGCACCGTCATGCCGAACTTGTCCCGACATCCAACCATCCGTCAGCGCCAGCGCGCGATATCCGTTCGATCCCAGGGAAAGTCAGAGCTGACGCGACGTTTGGCAGCACAGTGGCGGTCGCAAATGCGCCGACAGATGCTCGGCAGCTCCCCCCGCGCAACAATCAAGTTAGTCAACTTCGCCGCACCTGCGCGTCGCACGTGAATGCCGCTCCCGCCTCGCAAAACGACCGCATCGCGACGCTCGACATCATCCGCGGAGTCGCGGTGATGGGCATTCTCGTGATGAACGTGATCGGCTTCGCACTGCCCGAGGCCGCGTACATGAACCCCGCCGCCTATGGCGGACACTCCGGCACCGATCTCGCGACGTGGTTCATTGATTTCGTCTTCGTCGACGGCAAGATGCGCGGGCTGTTCTCGTTCCTGTTCGGGGCGTCGATGCTGCTCGTGATCGAGCGCGCGACGGCAAAAGGCGAGAACGCCGCACGCATCCATTTCGCGCGGATGTTCTGGCTATTCGTGCTCGGCGTCGCGCATCTCGCGCTCTTGTGGTGGGGCGACATCCTTCATCATTATGCGCTGATCGGCGCACTCGCCTGGTTCTTCCGGCGGTTCGCGTCGCACCAGCTCGTCGCCACGGCGGTGCTGCTGCTCGCGTTGGAGTTCGCGCTCGTTTTCCAGGTGCAGCAAGGCTTCGATGCAAACGAGGCGACGGTGCGGGGCGGTGCCCCGACCGCCGGCGATGTCCGCATGCATGATGCGTATCGACGCAGCTTCGGTGTGCCGCCACGCGACGAGATCGTACGCGACGTCGCCGCCCATCGCTCGGGCTATGCCGAGGTGGTGGCGCAGCGCTGGCCGCATGCACGAGGCATTCCGGTGCAGACCTTCTTCTTCCTCGGGATGGAGACGCTCGCCTACATGCTGCTGGGCATGGCGGGGCTGCGCTCGGGGATGCTGACGGGCGACTGGCCGCGCGCCTGGTACCGGCGCGGCGCCGCGATCGGGTTCGGGATCGGCGTGCCCGCTTATGCGCTGCTCGCGCTGATCCCGATCGGGCACGGCTTCGACATGGGATCGGTGCTGGCGGCGACCATCGTCTGGTCCGAGCCGATCCGGCCGGTGATGATCGCCGGCTGGGCGTGCCTCATCGTCCTGCTGCTGCGGCCTGGCCATGGGCTCGCGGACTGGGTCGCAGCCGCAGGACGGATGGCGTTTTCCAACTATCTCGGCACGACGATCGTCTGCACCACCCTGTTCTACGGCTATGGCATCGGCCTGTACGGGCGCTTCTCGCGATTCGAGCTCACCGGCATCGTGCTCCTCGTCTGGGCGCTGATCCTGCTCTGGTCCAAGCCGTGGCTGGAGCGCTTCCGCTACGGCCCCGCCGAATGGCTGTGGCGCAGCCTCGCGCGCGGGCGGCTCCAGCCGATGCGCGGCGGGGCGTTAATCGCGACCCGCTCGCAATAACACTTGCGATTGGTTCGCATTAGCCCTACACGAGACGCGTTGTCCTGGGGAGAGTCGCGTGGTCGTCTGTGTCTGCAATGCCATTCGGGAAGCCGAGGTTCGCGAGGCCGCGCGCGGCGGCGCCACCAGCGCGTGCAAGGCCTATCGCGCGCTCGGCCGCCAGCCCAAATGCGGCCAGTGCATCCCGTTTGCGCGCCAGATCATCGATTCGGAACGCGCGGCTGCGTAGCATTCGCAAGCGATACAATCCGCTGATTTCCGCCCTTTTACGGGTGTCGCTGCGCCGCCGTTTGGGATAGGATCGTGCCTCACGACAGGAGGCGGCGATGCAGGGCGATCCCAAGGTCATCGATTTTCTGAACGAGGCGCTCAAGAACGAGCTGACCGCGATCAACCAGTATTTCCTGCATTATCGCATGCTCGACCATTGGGGCATCGAGCGGCTCGCCAAGTTCGAATACGCCGAATCGATCGACGAGATGAAGCACGCCGACTGGCTGGCGGAGCGCATCCTGTTCCTCGACGGGCTTCCCAATTTCCAGCTTCTCGGGCGTCTGCGCATCGGCGAGACCGTCGAGGAGATCCTGAAGGCCGATCTCGCGGTCGAGATGGAGGCGGTGCCGCAGCTCAAGAACGCGATTCAATATTGCGAAGAGGTCCGCGATTACGGCAGCCGTGACCTTTTCCGCCGCATCCTCGTGAGCGAAGAAGAGCATGTCGACACGCTCGAGACCCAGTTCGAGATGATCGAGCGGATGGGAATCGAGAACTACATCCAGCTCCAGTCGCGGCCTGCCGGCGAGGGCTGACGATCCGTCGGGTCAAGTCGCCCCGGCTTCCTTCTCCCGAGCGCCGTGCATCGACGGTACGACCAGCGGGCGAAAGCGCCGAACGGCGCGCCAGATCGATCGAATCGAAGAGCAGTGCGGCCCATGGCGAGGGCGCCGGGTTTTCGCTGTCCTCCGGCCGAAGAGCGAGGATCGGCGCCTCAGCCGCGTCCGAATCCCCCGGCGCTGCGGCGGCCGAATCCCGCCTGGCGTTGGACGAGCGGATTGGCCTCGCGTTCGAGCATCTCGAGCGTGCGCTCGAACAGCGGTCGGAGCCTGACGACGAGCTCGAGCGCCTCGCTCGGATCGTCGCGGGTCTCGACGCAGGCGCGTGCGATCACCTCGATCCGCTCGGCGAGCGCCGCCAGCGGCTCTGCACCGAACTGACGCGATTCGCCCTTGAGCGTGTGCGCCGGAATGACCAGCGCTGCCGCATCGGAGCGCCGCATCGCCTCTTCGATCGCCGCCACCGATTTGACGCCGTCTTCGTGGAAATAGCCGAGAATGCGCACAAAATTGGCGCCCAACTCGCTGCGAGTCTGCTGAAAGGCCGTCCAATCCACCAGCGAATCGTGTTCGTTCATAATTGCTTCGTTCCCCCGCCGCGCCGCGATCCCGTGATAGCGCTGACACAAAGGAGGTATCGCAAGGCGGTAAACGTCCGGTTGACGGCGTCGCCGCTCAACCGCCGAACGGGTTTTTCGGCGCTCGCAGCGTGAGGCGGATCGGAACCGCGCCGAAGCCCAGATCGCGGCGAATGCCGTTGATAAGGTAGCGCTGGTAGCTTTCGGGCAATTGATCGACCCGCGTGCCGAACAGCACGAAGCCCGGCGGGCGCGTCTTGGCCTGCGTCAGATAGCGCAATTTGATGCGCTTGCCGCCGGGCGCCGGCGGCGGATTGGCTTCGACCGCGCGTTCGAACCAGCGATTGAGCTCGCCCGTGCCGACACGCCGCGACCAGGCTTCGCGCGTTTCGAACGCGACCTTGAGCAGCGTGTCGATCCCCTTGCCGGTGGCGGCCGAGACGGTGAGCAGCGGCACGCCGCGCGCCTGGGCCAGCCCCTCCTCCAGCGCGGCGCGCACCCCATTGAAGAGCGACGACGCGTTGTCGGCAACATCCCATTTGTTGAGCGCGATCACGAGCGCCCGACCTTCTTCGAGCACGCTCGACGCGATCTTGAGATCCTGCACCTCGAGCCCGCGGGTGGCATCGAGCAGCAGCACGACCACCTCGGCAAAATCGATCGCGCGGAGGGCATCGAACACCGAGAGCTTCTCGAGCTTTTCCTGCACCCGCGCGCGCTTGCGCATTCCGGCGGTATCGATCAGCCGCACGTCGCGCATGCTGCCCTCGGGATCGGTCCATTGCCAGTCGATGGCGATCGAATCGCGGGTGATCCCGGCTTCAGGTCCGGTGATGAGCCGGTCCTCGCCGAGCATTCGATTGATGAGCGTCGACTTGCCCGCATTGGGGCGCCCGACGATCGCGAGCTTGAGCGGCGCGTCCGGGCTTTCGTCGTCCAGCTCGGGCGGCTCCTCCGCCTTGCCTTCAAGATGCGGGCGCAGCGCTTCGAACAGGTCGGCGACCCCTTCCCCGTGCTCTGCCGACAGCGGCACGGGATCGCCGAATCCCAGCGCCATCGCCTCGTAGATTCCCGCTTCGCCCGCGCGGCCTTCGGCCTTGTTGGCCACCAGCACGACCGGCGTCGCTGCACTGCGCAGCCAGCGCGCGATCTCCTCGTCGAGCGGAACGATGCCGGCACGCGCGTCAACCAAGAACAGCGCAACATCGGCCTGTCGCACCGCAGCCTCGGTCTGCGTGCGCATCCGCCCGGGAAGAGTTGCGGCATCCTCATCTTCGTAGCCGGCGGTGTCGATCACGCGGAAATCGAGACCGAGCAGGTGCGCTTCGCCCTCGCGCCGATCGCGCGTGACGCCGGGCTGGTCGTCGACCAGCGCAAGCCTTTTGCCGACTAGCCGGTTGAACAGCGTCGATTTGCCGACGTTGGGGCGGCCGATGATGGCGACGGTGGGGAGCCTGGGCATGCGCGCTTTCTAACCTATCGTCATGCCGGGCTCGTCCCGGCATCCACCGTCGCTCACAACCGGCCCCTCATCGCGTAGCGCGACCGTGGGCCCCGGGACACGTCCCGGGTAACGGGACTCTACCGGAACGCCGAAATCCGGCCCGAGTGGTCGAGAATATAGAGCGTGTTGTTTGCCACCACCGGCGACAGCGTGATCGCATCGTCGAGCGACATCCGACCCACCGGCTCGCCGGTCTGCGGCGAGGCGAAGACCACCTCGCCCTCGGTGTTGGCGATGATCAGCCGGTTGCCCGCGAGCACCGGGCCCGTCCAGGTGATGAGCCCCTTGCTCTTCTTCTCGTTCTTGTAATGCGGATATTGGTGAATCCACCGGATCTTGCCGCTGCCCGCCGACAGGCAGATGAGCCTGGCGTCGTCGGTGATGACGAACACCCATTCGCCGACCACCCAGGGAGTCGCGATGCCGGCGAAGTCCTGCTCCCACAGGCGCTGGCCGGTATCGAGCTGGATCGCGACCATGCGCCCACCCTGGCCGAGCGCATAGACGCGGCCCTGGTCGATCACCGGATCGGCATCGATATCCGACAGCGACGAGACCGAGGTCGAGATCGTCGTGCGCGAAAGCGCATCCTGCCACAGCGTGCGGCCGTTCTCGTAGCGATAGGCGTTCAACTCACCCGACGAGAAGCCCGCGACGACGCTGCCCGCAGCCGCCGCCGGCGCCGCGACGCCGAACACGCCCTGCGATTCGAGCGAGGCGGTTTCGGTCCACACGACCTTCCCGTCCGCCTGCGACAGCGCGTAGAGCTGGTTGTCCTGACTCAGCACATAGACGTTGCCGTTGCCGATCGACGGCGCACCGCGCAGCGGCCCGCCCGGCTTGGCGCGCCACACCTCGCTGCCGTCCGCCGCCTTGAGCGCGACCACGTCGCCCAGGCCGTCGGTCGCGTAGAGCATGCCGTTATCGTAGCTGACGCCGCCGCCGAAGCGCGCATCCTCGTTCTCGTCGCCCGTCGCGATCTGGTGCGCCCAGAGCTCGGCCCCGTTATCGGCCGAAAAGGCATGGACGACCGCGTCGACGTCGATCGCATAGAGCCGGCCGTCGGCGACGACCGGCGCGGCGGCGAGCCGCTGACGGTTCGAGCCGCCGGCGATCTCCGCCGTCCAGGCGCGCGACAACGTCGCGCCGAGCGCAAGGTGACCCATCGACTTGGCGGCATTGCCGCCCGGCTGCGCCCAAGCGGCGTTGACCACCGGCGCGGGCAACAGCACCTCGACACCCTGGAGCGCCGGATCGGGGCTGACGTCGCTTTCGGCAACGAGGATCGGCACGCGATCGCCGACGGTCGGCGTCTTCTTGCTGCTGCCCTTGAATATCCCGCACCCGGTGAGCGCCAGCAGCGCCATCGCCACGGCGGGCACCTTCATCGACTTCATCATTGCGCTGCCTTGTCCTCGTTCTGGTCGACCGCGTCCACGCCTAGAGTACCCGACATCTGAACCGCGCGTTGACGGATCGATTCGGGCACGTGCTCGGTCGCGGCGATCTGGCCGAAGAGCTGGCCCGCAAGGTCGCGCCGCCCTTGTTCGAGATAGGCGAGCGCCACCATCTCGCCGGCACTGCCGAACCAGGGGCTGCCCTGCACCGCGAGCCCGCGCAGGCGGTTGACGACGACTTCGGGCTTGAGCGTATCGAACTCGGCCGCGGTCTGGCGGATCAGCGCGAGGTTGCGGAACGGCTCGGCGAGCGAATCGTCCTGCGCGATCGTTGCGAACTTGGCGGCCGCGCCCTTCAGATCGTTCTTCTGGAGCAGGATGTCGGCCTCGGTGAAGCGCGCCATCGCGCGATAGCCGTCGATGTCCGACGTCGACAGCTCGGCGAGCTGCTTCGACGCCTCATCGGGCTTGTTCGCGCCGAGCGAGTCGATCGCCTGCTGGAACTGCTCGCCCTGGCGGCCGGCGACCTCTTCCTGGTGATGGCGCCAGTAGAGGAAACCCGCGAGCGCGAGCAGCGCGACGACGATCGCGCCGATGATCCAGCGGCCGTAGCGGCGCGCGAAATCGGCCATCTCGTCGCGGCGCAGCTCCTCGTCGACCTCGCGGAAAAAGGCTTCGTTGGGCGGGGGCTGGGACGCCAAGGCGCAAACTCCTGAGGGGACGGAAAGGCGCGGACCTTAGCCGCGCATGAAACGAAACGGAAGCGGCTCAGTCCTTCGGCGCGTAGGTCTGGTCGGCACTGGGAAACGCCCGCGACCGCACCTCGCCCGCATAGGTTTCAACCGCGGCGGAAATGCGGCCGGCCATGTCTTCGAAGCGCTTCACGAAGCGCGGGGTGCGTTCGAACATGCCGAGCATGTCTTCGGCGACGAGCACCTGACCGTCGCACTCGGCCGAGGCGCCGATGCCGATCGTCGGGCACGGGACCGCGCGCGTGAGCTCGACCGCGATCGGCTCGACCACGCCCTCTATCACCAGGCAGAACGCGCCGGCTTCCGCGATTGCGCGCCCGTCTTCGATGATCTTCGCCGCTTCTTCCCGAGAGCGGCCGCGCGCGCCATAGCCGCCGAGCATGTTCACGGCCTGCGGCGTGAGCCCGACATGGCCCATCACCGGGATGCCGCGCTCGGTGAGAAAGCGCACGGTCTCGGCCATTGCCGCGCCGCCCTCTATCTTCACGCCCGCCGCGCCGGTCTCTTTCAGCAGCCGCGCCGCGTTCTCGAACGCCTGTTGCGGCGAGGTCTCATAGCTGCCGAAGGGCAGGTCGACGACGACGAGGCTGTGATAGCTGCCGCGCACCACCGCGGCGCCGTGCGCAGCCATCATCTCGAGCGTGACCGGCACCGTCGAGGGCAGGCCGTAGATCACCTGGCCCAAACTGTCGCCCACCAGCAGGATGTCGCAATGCGGATCGAGCAATTGCGCCATCCGCACGGTGTAGGCGGTGAGCACCACCACCGGCTCGCGATCCTCGGCGCGCTTGCTCTTGCGCTTGCGGATCGCGGGCGCCGTCACACGCTTCATCGGCGCCGAGACCGGAGTCGCGCGACTGGTCGCGCCGTCGATCGTGTAGGTGGTGGACATGGCCGCGCTCCTTAGCGGCGCGGCGCGGCGCATGCCAGCACTGCGACGGATCGCGTTACCGTAGCTTGACATGATGTTCGTTATTTATTACATGATGACTCGTGCATCGAACATGAGAAACCGACATGGCGTTCAAGGAAAAAATTGCATGGGTGACATTGAGCTCGATGCTCATCGCCTACACGATCTACTTCGCGCTGCTCGCGACGGTGTTCGATCCCGCCGCGCCGGACGGGCCGCGCACGCTCCAGATGCTGATGCTGTTCGGCGGGGTGACGATCGTGCAGGCGATCGTCGTCATCATCGCGACGTCGGTGCTCGCCATCCGCGCCCGCCGCGAGGCGCAGGCGAAGGCCGACGAGCGTGACCGGGCGATCGCGCGACGCGGGGCGAGCGCGGCCTATTTCGTGCTGATGGTCGGCATGATCCTGGTCGGCGTGGTGATGCCCTTCGGCGATCCGCGCTGGAAGATCCCCAATGCCGCCTTGCTCTCGCTCGTGATCGCCGAGGCGACGCGCTACGTTCTAGTGATCCTCAGCTATCGCCGGGGCTGGCATGGCTGAGCCCCCGATCGCCAACGACATCCGCACGCTGCGCTTCCTCGCCGGCGAGATGACGCAGGCCGAACTCGGAGAGAAGATCGGCGTCACCCGCCAGACGATCGCCGCGATCGAATCGGGCAAATACTCGCCCAGCCTCGAGGCCGCGTTCCGGATCGCGCGCGTCTTCGACAAGCCGCTCGAGGAGGTGTTCCGCTGGGAAGGCGGCTAGGTCGCCCAGCCGCGGCGGCTCGCATAGCCGGCGAACCAAATCGAAAAGATCGCAACCAGCGCGATGATGATCGGAAACCCGAGCGCCTCGCCCGCGCCCTTTACGGCGATCACGTCCGTCGTCGCGAAAAAATAGCCGAACATCACGACAATCGCGATCAGCGACAGCACGAAGAGCCAGCGCGACGCCGCCGACCGCCCGAGCAGCGCGAGCGAGCCGATCAGCCCCGTACCGACCGCGATTGCATAGACCCAATCGTACCAGCCGGGGAGCGCCGCAAAGAGCTGTCGGTCATAGTCGGTCGCCGGCCCCATCGCCTCGGCGCCGAGCGTCCATTGCAGATACCAGGCATAGCAGCCGAACGCGTTCCACAAGATCAGCAGGATCGCGACGACCCAGAACAAGGCAGCGGGCCGCTGCCGAAGATACGCCATCATTCCTCTCCCCATCGGGGTTGCGACGCGAGGCTGCGCCTGTCGTGGGGCGATTGCAATCGAAGATTTTACGCAAGCGTAACGGCTTGGCTCAGCCAAGCGCCGCGGCGTAGCGATCGGGCGCGAAGCCGATTGTCAGCGCGCCGCCGCGATCGAGCACGGGCCGCTTCACCATCGACGGCTGCGCGACCATCAGCGCGATCGCCTTCTCCTCGTCGAGATCGGCCTTTTGGGCATCGGAGAGCTTGCGAAAGGTCGTGCCGGCACGGTTGAGCAGCGTCTGCCATCCGACCTGCCTTGCCCAGCCGCGCAGCGTCTCTGCATCGATGCCCGCGACCTTGTAGTCGTGGAAATCATAGGGGACGCCCTGCGCATCGAGCCAGCCGCGGGCGCGCTTCATCGTATCGCAGTTCCTGATGCCGTAGAGCGTCACCATAGCGTTCAGCGGATAGCGGCGGATCGACCCTGGTCAAGGCGGCGGGCACGAACGCTTAACCATTTCATGCCAGTCGTCGCGCCAGCGGAGGGGCAATGGCCGGCACCATCACAGCATCGTCGTTACGGCCCTTCCGATGGGCGGCAGCAGCAGGCCTGAGCCGGTTCGAATACCGCGCGATGGCGGCCCTGCTCGGCATTCTCGCAGCCTACGCGCTGTTCCTGCTTCCGGTCGCGCACGGCCAATACGGAGCGCTCGGTGCGGCGCTCGATGCCTTCTTCGTGGTCGGGCTGTTCGCGACCGCGATCCTCGCGCTTGTCGACGTGCTGTGCCGCAAGCTCGTTCGCGCACGCCCGGTTTTCGGCGCCGCCGATTTCGTCTGGTATGCCGTCGCCGCGATCCTGACGGGCGCCACGATCCCGATCTACGGCATTTTCAAGCAGCTCGTTCTGCCCGCGCGCGGCTTTCCAATCGACCCCTTCCTCGCCGAGCTCGATCGCGCGCTGTTCCTCGGCCATGACCCATGGGCGGTCACGCACGCGCTGTTCGGCTCACCGGTTACGACCGCGACAATCGACGCGCTCTATACCGTCTGGATGGCGTTGATGTTCCTGTTTCCGGGGCTCGTCATCGCGCTCGTGCGTGCGCCCGATCGACGGATGCGGCTGCTCTTGAACTGGCTGCTCGTATGGATCGTCGTCGGATCCGCGGCCGCCTGGGTGCTCGCGTCGGCCGGGCCGTGCTTCTACGAGGCGGCGATCGGCCCCAATGCGAGCTTTCACGCGCTCGGGCTGCGACTCTCCGCGCTCGCGGCCGAGGCACACGCGATGGGGTTGCCGATGGGCGAGCACAATTTCAAGCCGATCCTGGCGGAATCGTTCAGGTTGGGCCGCTACGCCACCGCGGGCGGGATATCGGCGATGCCGTCGGTTCATGTGACGATGGCCGCGCTGTTCGCGATCGCCGGATTTCAGATCGGTCGGATCGCCGGTTGGGTGATGACCGTGCTCGCGATCGTCGTCTGGATCGGCTCAATCCACCTCGGGTGGCATTATGCCACCGACGGCATTGTCGGAACGGCGATGATTTTCGCGATCTGGCGCGCTTCGGCATCGATCGTGCGGCGGCTTGGAAACGACGCCGAAGGTCGTGCGGCGGCTTGCGCCGCCGAGTGAACCGGGCGGATGTCGCCCGGACATCCAGTATGTCCGGCCTTTGCGGCGGCTTGCGCCGCCGAGCGAACCGGGCGGATGTCCCCCGGACATCCGCTATATCCGGTTCACTCCCATTCGATCGTGCCGGGGGGTTTCGACGTATAATCGTACACCACCCGGTTCACGCCGCGCACCTCGTTGACGATGCGGGTTGCGACGCGGGCGAGGAACTCGCTGGGGAAATGAAACACGGCGGCCGTCATGCCATCGGTCGAGGTGACGGCGCGCAGCGCGAGGACGTAATCATAGGTGCGGCCGTCGCCCATCACGCCGACCGTGCGCACCGGCAACAGCACCGCGAACGCCTGCCAGATGGCATCGTAGAGACCGGCATTCCTGATCTCTTCCAGATAGATGGCATCGGCTTTTCGTAGAATATCGCAGCGTTCCTTGCTGACCTCGCCGGGGATACGGATCGCGAGCCCCGGGCCCGGAAACGGGTGCCGACCGACGAACACGTCGGGCAGGCCGAGCTCGCGGCCGAGCTCGCGGACCTCGTCCTTGAAGAGCTCGCGCAAGGGCTCGACGAGCTTCATGTTCATCCGCTCGGGCAGGCCGCCGACATTGTGGTGGCTCTTGATCGTGACGGAAGGCCCGCCGGTGAAGCTGATGCTTTCGATCACGTCGGGGTAGAGCGTCCCTTGTGCAAGGAACTCGGCGCCGCCGATCTTTCTGGCTTCCTCTTCAAAGACATCGATGAAGGTCTTGCCGATGAACTTGCGCTTCGCCTCGGGATCGGTGACGCCCGAAAGGCCGTTGAGGAACAGCGTCTCGGCGTTCACATGGACGAGCGGAATGTTGTACGCGCCCTTGAACAGGCTCACCACCTGCTCGGCCTCGCCGCTTCGCATCAGCCCGTGATCGACGAAGACGCAGGTGAGCTGCTCGCCGATCGCCTCATGAATCAGCACCGCCGCGACCGCCGAATCGACGCCGCCCGAAAGCCCGCAGATGACGCGGCCCTTGCCGACAGCCGAGCGGATCTCCTCGATCTTGGTCGCGCGAAACTCGGCCATCGTCCAGTCGCCCGAGAGGCCGCAGACGTGGCGTGCGAAATTTGCGATCAGACGCGCGCCGTCGGGGGTGTGGACGACCTCGGGATGGAACTGCATCGCGTAATAGCGGCGATCGTCATCGGCGATCACCGCATAGGGCGCGCCGGGGCTCGACGCGACGATGCGGAAGCCCGGTGCCAGCTCGGTGACCTTGTCGCCGTGGCTCATCCACACCTGATGCGCCTCGCCCTCGGCCCAAAGGCCGTCGAAGAGCACGCACGAATCAACGATCTCGATGAAGGCGCGGCCGAACTCGCCGCTGTCGCCCCGTTCGACATGCCCGCCGAGCTGCGCCTGCATCGCCTGCTGGCCGTAGCAGATGCCGAGCAACGGGACGCCCGAATCGAGGATCGGCTGCGGGATGCGCGGACTGCCCTCGTCGGGCACCGAGGCGGGGCCGCCCGAGAGGATGACGCCGCCGGGGTTCATCCGCTCGAACGCCTCCTCGGCGGCGTTGAACGGCGCGATCTCGCTATAGACGCCGGCCTCGCGGACGCGGCGGGCGATGAGCTGGGTGACCTGACTTCCGAAATCGACGATCAGGATGCTGTCATAGGGCTGCACGGTCATGCCCGAGCCGCATAGCAGATGCGCGCGCGAACGAAAGGGCCTGGCCTATCCGACATGAAGCCCCGTCCATTTCGCGGCGAACGCCCAGGTATCGGCGGCTTCCTCGATGATCTTGTCGGTGGGCTTGCCCGAGCCGTGGCCCGCGCGGGTCTCGATGCGGACGAGATGCGGCTTGTCGCCGATATCGGCGTGCTGGAGCGCGGCGACGTATTTGAAGGTGTGCGCAGGGACGACGCGATCGTCGGTATCGGCGGTGGTCGCGAGAACCGCCGGATAGGCGCGGCCCGACCTGATGTTGTGGTAGGGCGAGTAGGCGTGGAGCGCGCGGAACGCGGTTTCCTCCGCGGGCGAGCCGTAATCGTCGACCCAGTAGCGGCCCGCGGTCCAGCGGTCGAAGCGCAGCATGTCCATCACGCCAACCGCCGGGAGCGCCGCGGCAAACAGCTCGGGCCGCTGGTTGACGACCGCGCCGACCAGCAGCCCGCCGTTCGAGCCGCCCTGGATCGCGAGCTTGTCGCGCGCGGTGATGCCCTCGGCGATCAGATGCTCGGCCGCAGCCACGAAATCGTCGAAGCTGTTCTGCTTGTTGGCGAGGCGGCCGCCCTCATGCCAATCCTTGCCATATTCGCCGCCGCCGCGGATGTTGGCGACCGCGAACACCCCACCCTGTTCGATCCAGGCGAGTCGCGCGGTCGAGAACGCGGGCGCGACGGGGATGTTGAACCCGCCATAGCCGTAGAGGATCGTCGGCTGCGGCTCGGCGGGGAGATTCTTGCGGCCGACGACGAACATCGGCACCCGCGTACCGTCGTTCGAGGTGAAGAAGGTCTGCTCGACGGCATAGTCTTCCGGTTCGAAATCGACCTCGGGCGCGGCCCACACATCGCTCTCGTCCGCCGCGACATCGTAGCGGTAGATCGTGGTGGGTGTCGCGAAGCTGGTGAAGGCGTAGAAGGTCTCGGTATCGTCCTGCTCGCCGCCGAAGCCGATCACAGAACCGATACCCGGGAGCGCCACGCTGCCGAGCGGCTCACCGGCGAGATCGAAGCGCCGCACATCGTTCTTCACATCGACCAGATACTGGCCGAGCAGCACGCCGCCGATAATCGCCGCGCCTTCGAGCACCGCTTCGTCCTGCGGCACGATCTCCTTCAACTGGCGCGTCATCGAGGCGACATCCATCGTCACGATCCGGCGGCGGGGCGCATTGGTATCGGTGACGAAATAGAATCTCGAGCCGACATTGCCCGCCAGGCTCCAGTGATTTTCAAGGCCGCGCACGATCACGCGCTTGGTCATGCGGGGGCTGGTGAGATCGATGACGGTCAGCTCGAACCGGTCGTCGGTGCCTTCCGAGGACGAGACGAGCAGCCAGTTTCCGTCGTTGGTGATTTCGGCAATGCTGTTGAGCCGCGGTCGGTCGGAAGTCGAAAAGACGAGCCGATCCTGTGCCTGATCGGTGCCGAGCGTGTGGAAATAGATGGCGTGGTTGAGATTGAGCGCCTGGAATTCGGCCTTCGCAGCGGGCTCGGGGAAGCGCGAATAGAAGAAACCGGCGCCGTTCTTCGCCCAGGCGAAATTGGAGAATTTGACCCAGCGGACCTCGTCGCCGGCCGAATCGCCACTTGCGATGTCGAGCACGCGCACCGTGCGCCAATCGGTGCCGCCGTCCTGCACCGCGTAGAGCAGCTTCGTGCCGTCCTCGTTCGGCAGCCATTCGGCGAGCGCGGTGGCGCCGTCATCGGCCCAGGCGTTGGGGTCAATCAACACGCGGCCCTCGCCGTCCGCCGACTCGCGGACATAGAGGACGGGCTGGTTCTGGAGACCCGAATTATGCTGGTAGAAGTAGCGGCCGCCCTTCTTCACCGGCACGCCGAACCGTTCGTAATCGAAGAGCTGCCGCATCCGTGTCGTGAAGGCGCGGCGGCCGGGGAGCGTCTCGAGATAGGCGGTGGTGACCTTGTTCTCGGCCTCGACCCAGCCGCGGACGCGCTCGCTCTCGCGGACGTCGGCCTCTAGCCAGCGATACGGATCGGCGACCGAGACGCCGAACTGCTCCTCGACGACATTCTCGCGCTCGGTGTGCGGATAGGCAATCCGGTCGCTCATCTCGTTCCTTCGTGACACGGGCGAATGGGCTAGGATGTCGGGCGTCGCGCCGCAAATGAAAAGGGGCGCGCCGATGATCGGCACGCCCCCAATTCAGGACAGTTTGAAGATCCGCTCACGCGGCGGCTTCGAAATCCTCGTCGCCCATCACCGGGCCCGAATCCTGGCCCTTCGCCGAAACGTCGCGATCGACAAACTCGATCACGGCCATCGGCGAGGCATCCGACGCGCGGATGCCGGCCTTGATGATACGGGTATAGCCGCCGTTGCGATCGGCGTAGCGCGCGGCCAGCACGTCGAACAGCTTCACGAGCTGCGCGTCGTCGAGCAGGCGAGCGTGCGCGAGGCGGCGGTTGGAAAGGCCGCCCTTCTTGGCGAGCGTCACCAGTTTCTCGACATAGGGGCGAAGCTCCTTGGCCTTGGCGACCGTGGTCGTGATCTGCTCGTGCTTGATGAGCGCGGCCGACATGTTGCGGAACAGAGCGGTACGATGGGCCGAGGTACGCTGAAGCTTCCGGCCGCCGACACGATGACGCATGGGTATTTCCTTCGTTCGTTAAGGGGCCGTATCAGGGTTCCCATCAAAGTAGTACTTTGATGGGGCCCCTCTCGGAACCCCAGACCAGGTGGCGCTTCGGGCCGCCACCATCGCCCGCTTTGTGTCCCCGCGGAGGTGGGGACCCAGTCTGGGCTCCCGCCTCCGCGGGAGCACAAACCGTTTATCCCATAATCTCTTGCTCGAGCTTCTTGGCCATTTCCTCGATGTTCTCGGGCGGCCAGCCCGGGATTTCCATACCGAGGCGCAGGCCCATGCTCGACAGCACTTCCTTGATCTCATTGAGCGACTTGCGGCCGAAGTTCGGCGTGCGCAGCATCTCGGCCTCGGTCTTCTGAACGAGATCGCCGATATAGATGATGTTGTCGTTCTTGAGGCAATTGGCCGAGCGCACCGACAGTTCGAGCTCGTCCACCTTCTTGAGCAGATAGCGGTTGATCTGCTGCGTATCGCCCTCGGCCTCGCCGGCTGCCGGCGCGGCGTGGCCGATCGGCTGGCTGCGCGCGACCGCCGAATCGTCGAAATGGATGAACAACGCGAGCTGGTCCTGGAGAATGCGCGCCGCATAAGCGAGCCCGTCCTCCGGGGTGATGGTGCCGTCGGTCTCGATCGTCAGCGCGAGCTTGTCGTAATCGAGGTCCTGCCCGACGCGGGTCGGATCGACCTTGTAGCTGACCTGCCGCACCGGCGAGTAGAGCGCGTCGACCGGAATGAGGCCGATCGGCGCGTCGGCCGGACGGTTCGCGGTCGCGGGGACGTAGCCCTTGCCCGTATCGGCGGTGAGCTCCATGTTGAGCGTCGCGCCTTCATCGAGATGGCAGAGCACGAGATCGGGGTTCATCACCTGGATGTCGCCCGACACCGCGATGTCGCCGGCCTTCACCTCGCCCGGACCGGTCGCGGAAAGCTGGAGCCGCTTGGGACCCTCGCCTTCCATCCTGAGCGCGATCTGCTTCACGTTTAAAACGATGTCGGTCACGTCCTCGCGGACGCCGGCGAGCGACGAGAATTCGTGAAGCACATTCTCGATCTTGATCGAGGTGACGGCGGCACCCTGGAGCGACGAGAGCAGCACGCGGCGCAGCGCGTTGCCGAGCGTGAGGCCGAAGCCCCGCTCCAGCGGCTCGGCGACGAAGGTCGCCTTGCGCTTGCCGTCACCGGCGGTCTTCTTGTCGAGACCGGTGGGCTTCTTGAGTTCCTGCCAGTTCTTGGGATTGACAGACACGGGCTTCCCCTTGGTTTTGGGCGGGAGCGAGGGCGTGACTCCGGCCGTGGGAGAAAAAGGATCCGCGCGGCGCGATCAACCGCGCGCGGACCCGGGCAAATTCAAACGCGACGGCGCTTGGACGGGCGCACGCCGTTGTGCGGGATCGAGGTCACGTCCCGGATCGACGTGATCTGGAAACCGACCGCCTGCAGCGCGCGCAGCGCCGACTCGCGGCCCGAGCCGGGGCCCTTGACCTCGACCTCGAGCGTGCGGACGCCGTGCTCGGCGGCCTTCTTGCCGGCATCCTCGGCGGCGACCTGCGCCGCGTACGGGGTCGACTTGCGCGAGCCCTTGAAGCCCATCATGCCGGCCGACGACCACGAGATCG
>CAMLGC010000051.1 GCA_946479505.1 uncultured Sphingomonadaceae bacterium | reverse complement strand
GGCGCAGCTTCATCTCGCGATAGACGCCCTCGCGCTGCAGCTTCTTCTTGAGCGCGCGCAGCGCCTGGTCGACATTATTGTCGCGAACGATGATCTGCATAAACCCGTCAGACTCCGGCCAATAGGATAATGGTCGTCGCAAGCACCTGCCTGCGCCGTGTGCCGCGCGCCCTACCAGCGGTGCAGCGGATTATCAAGCGAATTGACGCCGCATCCGGTTCCCGGTTGCGCGGGCGTGCGGCTCGTCTATGTCGGCGGATATGACCGGCGCGCCGCTCACGCTGTATAACAGTCTCACCCGTCGGCTCGAGCGTTTCGAGCCGATCGACGCCGACGATGTGCGCATCTACACCTGCGGACCCACGGTCTACAACTACCAGCACATCGGCAACATGCGCGCGTTCCTGTTCGCCGATACCCTGGGGCGCGTGCTCAGGTGGAAGGGCTGGCCAACCACGCACATCATCAACATCACCGATGTCGGCCATCTCACCTCCGACGCCGATACGGGCGACGACAAGATGGAGAAGGCCGCCGCGCAGCAGGGCCGTTCGATCTGGGAGATCGCAGCGCATTATACCGAGGCCTTCAAACGCGACGTCGAACGCCTCAGCATTGTCCCGCCCACGCGCTGGTCGATCGCGACCGACCATATCAGCGACATGATCGCCTTCGCCGAGACGATTGCGGCCGATCATTGTTACGAGCTCGATAGCGGCCTCTATTTCGACGTCACCACGGTGCCGAACTACGGCGCACTCGCCGGTGGCCAGGATGACGCGGGCGAGGCCCGGATCGATCCCGTTTCGGGAAAGCGTCACCCGCAGGATTTTGCGATCTGGCGCAAGTCGGCGCCGGGCGAGAACCGCCAAATGGAGTGGGACTCGCCCTGGGGCCGCGGGGCGCCGGGCTGGCATCTCGAATGCTCGGTGATGAGCAAAAAGTATCTCGGCAGCCAGTTCGATATCCACACCGGCGGTATCGATCATCGCGAGATCCACCACCCAAACGAGATCGCGCAGAATCAGGCGCATTGCGGGTGCGCGGAAACCGGCGCGAATTGGTGGATGCACAACAACTTTCTGGTCGAGCGATCGTCGGGCAAGATGTCCAAATCGGCGGGTGGTTTCACAACGCTCCAGAGCCTGATCGACAAGGGCGTCCACCCCCTCGCCTATCGGCTGATGTGCCTTTCGGCGCATTATCGCAGCGAGCTCGAATTTTCGGGCGAGAATTTGGCGGCTGCGGTGACGCGGCTGAAGCGGCTGGTAATGACCATCTCTGGCCTGCGCGACCGCGCGGCTGCCGATCCGGACATACCCTCGTCCGCGACCGCGCTTCCCTATCGCGAGCGGTTGGACGCGGCGGTATCGGACGACCTCAACACGCCCAAGGCGCTCCCCGTCCTCGATGATCTGCTCGCCGACAAGCGCATCGCACCTGCGGCACGATTGGCCGCGCTCGCCGATTTCGATGCGGTCCTCGGCCTGGATCTCGCCAGTCTGGTCCGCGAGGACCTGCGCGTTGCACCGGCCGCTGCGGCGATCACGCTCGACGACATCACAACCCGACTTGTTGAACGCCGCGAGGCACGCGCGGCCAAGGATTTCGCCCGATCGGATGCGATCCGCGATGCGCTCGCCGCCGCCGGCGTCGAGGTAATGGATGGCGATCCGCTCGGCTGGGACTGGAAGCTGGCGCTGTAAGGCTGGAGCGCTTCCGAGCGCATCAGGCGCAATTGCGCGGCTCGCGAAAAAAGGGCGACCGGCACGAGACCCGCCGCCTGAGGAGGAAGCCTTGCGATCGCCCGGCGTTTCGCCTTCGGACAAGGGCTTCGCGCGAGCCGCGCCGCCGCAGCGCGCACGCCGCATCCTTCAACGAGCCCGCTTGACGCACCCGATCGCGCCGCCTATTGCCGCCACTCTTCGCAAGCGGCCCCTTCGTCTAGCGGTCCAGGACGTCGCCCTCTCACGGCGAAAACACGGGTTCGAGTCCCGTAGGGGTCACCACTTTTCAATAACTTAGCTCGCCTCCCGGCTTTTTTCGGAAAGATTCGCGTGGCGCCGGTCTATTGCGAAACGCGCACGCCGGGTCCGCTCCCACTCGCGTCGCGCAGGAGCTTTGCGAGGTGCTTGCGCAGGTCTTCCAGCGTGAACGGCTTGGTCAGCAGGTCGATCGCATCCTCGGCGGCGGCCGAGGCGGCGGCGCTGTAACCGGTCATCAACAGCACCGGAAGGTCCGGGCGCCGCTGACGCGCGGCGCGGGCGAGGTCGAGCCCGCCCATTTCGCCCGGCATGACCATATCCGACAATAACGCATCGGGCACGAAACCGCCGTCGAGCTTCACCAATGCGGCCTGGGCATCGCCTGCCCGCGTCACGGCATAGCCGAGCTCTTCGAGCATCTGCTGGACGAGATCGCCGACGCTCGGGTCGTCCTCGGCGAGGAGGATACGACATTCCGGTGGAGCATCGCCCTCCTCGTCATCCTGATGGGCCTTGTGGGGCAGTTCGCCGAACGAGCGCGGCAGCACGATCGAGACCGTCGTGCCGCTGCCTTCTTCGCTGGCGATCCGAACGGTGCCGCCGGCAGCGCGCGCGAATCCGTAAACCTGGCTCAGCCCCAGCCCGGTACCGTGGCCGACCCCCTTGGTCGTGAAGAACGGCTCGAACACCTTGTCGATCAGTTCCGGTGGCATACCGGTGCCTTCGTCGCGGACCGAGAGATGCACCGTATCGCCCTCATCGTTCTCGCCGGGCACGTTACGGCCTGCAATGCAGATGGTTCCGCCGTTCGGCATTGCGTCGCGCGCGTTGACCGCGACGTTCAGCACCGCGACCTCGAGCTGCGAGACATCGACCTCGACCGGCCAGAGGTCGGCGGGCATGTCGATCTCGACCGCGATGTCCTCCCGCAGCGAATGGTCGAGCAGCGTGCGCAGCTCGGCGATGCGGGCGCCGAGATCGATCACCTCGGGATTGACGGGCGAGCGCCGTGCGAAGGTGAGCAGTTGTTGCGTGAGTTTGGCGCCGCGATCGATCGCCTGGCGGATACCCTGTTTAAGCCGGGTGCGCCGCTCGGGGTCGCGCGTTCGGTCGAGGAGCTCAAGCCCGCTCGACGCAGCCATCAGCAGGTTGTTGAAATCGTGCGCCACGCCGCCGGTCAATTGCCCCATCGCCTCCATCTTCTGCGACTGGCGCAGCGCCGCCTCGGCCTCCTGGCGCGCTTCCATCTCCTCCTTGAGCCGGCGGTTCGCCTCGGTCGCCGCCGCGTAGGACGACCCGAGCGCGGCCACGAGCAGCGCGGCCATGATGAGGATGATGCCGATGCCGACGTAGCGCGAAACACGCCGTGTCCATGGTTCGGTCGAGGCGCGCAGGTACACCGACCCGAGCTGTGTGCCGTTCTGCACCACCGGCGCGGTGATCACCGCCTCCCCGCCCGCCATGTGCGGCGGCTGGAGCTGGTTGAGGTGCGGCAGATGGTGGTCAGGAACGGCGAATCCGGCAACGAGCTGGCCATTGGCGCCGTAGGCACCGGCCGCGTCGATCTCGGGATTGGCGCGCAGCGCGTCGATATATTCCTGCGCGGCGATGCGATCGTCGAACGCAAGCGCCGCAGCGACGCTTCCGGCGAGAATATCGGCCTGTACCGTGAGCTGCTGGATGTGCTGGCGCCGCGACACGTCCTCGTTGTGCAGCGCGAGAAGCAGACTGGCGAGGAGCAGCGCCGCAGCGACGAGGATCGCTCCCCCCGGCCGGCTCGCGAGGCGGCGGTGTACCGCGAGCGGAGGGAGCGATTCCGCCATCAGCGGCGCACCGATACCGCCAGCGCGAGAAGCTTGGAGCTGACCTGAAGGCCGCTCTGGCGTGCGTCGACATCATCGACGTCGAACCGCACGCGATCGTCGTCGATCACGAACTCGATGATGCCTCCGTTCACGCCGCGGCTTCGATCGGTGACGGTCAACACCGGCAGATCGGCGACGGCGCGCAGCGTCACGGCGGTCGGCTGACCGGCGGGCTTTCCGACAAACATGATCTGGCACGATGCAGCCGATTGTCGGTCGACCGCCCGCATCCGCACCACGGCGATCGAATGGCCCTGCACCTGCTGTCCGCGCACCGCCGCCTCGAGCACCTCGCCGAACGGATCGACCCCGACGACGCACAGATGCAGTGCGTCCGAGCCCGCAGGCATCGCCGCGGGCGGCCATTGGACGAACGGCCCGAACTTGGTGAGATAGCTGGCCTTCACCGCAGCCTCGAGTTGGCTGCCCGGAACCGCCGCACGACCGGCCGCGGCGACCAGCAGCGCGCCGATTGCTCCAATGCGGCACAGAGCGCCGAATCGGCCCGTCAGAACCAGCATTGGAGGCCCACCCGTACCTGTCGCGGAATCAGGTTACCGCCGGGATATTCCTGATGGCCGCGATGCAGCAGGTTCTCGCCGATGAGCGAAAGCTGCACATTACGGCGGACGTACCAACCGACGCGTCCGTTGAGCTCGGTATAGCCGGGCACATGCGGATCGGGCAATTCGCCGACATGGCGCAGGCGAGCGTCGACCGTAATGCCGTCATCGAGCGTGATCGATGACCCGAGCGACGCCTGCTCGCGCGGATCGCTGCCGACCTGCGCGGTGCCGAGGACCTGGCTCGCGCCCGGCTCGAAGCGAAGATCGTCTCCGAACAGATTGACGCTCGCCGACAGCTTCCACCAATCGAAGGGGCGATAGGAGCCCCATAGCTCGACCCCGTAGGTGTCGCCCTCGAGCTTGTTGCCCCACAACAAAGGCAGTCCTCCAGGCGAGAACTCGATGCTGCGCAGATCGTCGTAGAGATTGTAATAGCCCGAGATCGAGAACGCGACGGCCTCGGTCGCTTGAACCCGCGTTCCGAGCTCGAATGCCGTGAGCTTCTCGGTCCGGAAGTCCGGATTGCCGCTGAGGTAGAACAGGTCGCCGAGATATTCCTTCACATCGACGTCGAACGGCGTCGGCGAGCGGACTGCGCGCGATACCGAGCCCCAGATCATCGTGTTGTCGCGCGGCTGCCAGGCAACGAGCACGTCCGGAAGCAGGCTCGTCCCGGCATAGGGATCGTCCTCGAGCTTGATTCCGGTCGTGAGATCGAGCCTGTCGGTGAGCGACAGCGTGTTCTGGGCGAACGCGCTGGCCAGCCACAAGGTCCGGCGCGCAGGATCGAACACGAGCGGCGGCGCGCTGACGATATGGTAGCGGCTCGCGCGCACATCCCCGCCCCAGACGAACGTATCGTCGTCGCCGAGCGACAGCGTATGCTGAAGATCGAGATCGAGCGTGTCGACCCAGAAATGGCCGCCGCCCTCGCGCGTGCGGCGCGCGATATGGTCCACATAGGTCTGGATCTGGAGCGCGTTACCGTTCGTGGCGGTGTGGATCCACCGGGCGAGCAGGTTGCCGCCCGATATCTCCTCGTCCGCGGTCCCGGGCTGGCCGCGGCGGCCGCCATAGAGGTCACCCTGGAAGGTGACCTTGTCCGCCGGGCTCGGCACCCAATCGACGCGGAATCCACCCTGCAACCGGTGCCAATCGTCACCTGCCGCAAGCTGCTCGCTCGTCTCTGTCGCGTCGATGTCGTTGGCGCGCGCATAGACGCGATAGGACAGCGACTCCCCCAGCGTCCCTCCATAACGCAGGCTCGCCGCGCGCTCGAACGCGCCGCCCTGCGCGCTGGCGTAAAGGCCCTGCGTCTGATCCGCGGCTCGCGTGATGACGTTGATGACGCCGTTGACCGCATTCGCCCCCCACAAGGTCGCGCCGGGGCCGCTGATGACCTCGATCCGGTCGATATCTTCGGGAAGAACGTCCTGCATGTCCCAATAGACGCCCGAAAACAGCGGCGTATAGACGCTGCGCCCATCGATCAGCACGAGCAGCTTGTTGGAGAAATTCTGCGCCTGGCTGTTGCCATTGAGGCCGCGCGCGGTGATCGCGTAGTCGCCGGCGTTCTTGCGATACACCTGGAGATTGGGGGCGAGCCGCAACATTTCCGGCAGCGTCGTCGCGCCCGAACGGGCGATCATGTCATGCGTGATGACGAAGATGGCAGCGGGCGCTTCGGACAACGGCTGGGTGGTTTTGCTGACCGACGACACGTCGATATCGGCAAGCTGGCTGATCGAGAGCGCACGCAGATCCTCGATCGACTGCGCGTGCGCTGCCGACGCTCCCAGAGCGCATAAGCCGGCGATCAGAAACCGTCCCCCGTTCACCCTTGCCCTTCCCTGATGCTCAGGTCTGCACGACCGTCCAAATGGTTCAACACCGAATCCGTTTAGGGACGGTTATCCCGCGCCGGGTCGACTCGGCAATCATTGTTCCGTCCGCCCGCGTAAATGATGTCGATCAATCGGCTGACCGCAACGAGCTCGTCGGCCGCACCATCGAATGCGTTCGATGATGCGAGCCGCCGCGCCCAATCGGCTGCGGCGCGGCCACCCCAGGCATCGGGAGGCTCGGCCAGCGTTTCGGTCGCGGTGCCGCGATAGCGTTCCGCGACGAAATCGTAGAACGAACCACCCACATTGCGAAGACCCGCACCGCCGTCGGTGCCGTAGAAGCGCGCCTCGATGATCGCGTCCTGCCCTGCGGGCAGGTTCCACGAGCAGGCGAGCCGCACGATCGTGTCGGCTGTCTCGATCGACGCGGTCGCATAATCCTCGACCGCGGACGAGCGCGGATCGATGGCCCGCCCCTTGGCAGAGAGGTGTGCATCGACACGGCCGACTTCGGGAAAGCCCAGGATCCACATCGCGAGATCGACCAGATGAATCCCGAGGTCGATCACGCACCCTCCGCCCGATTGCGCGCGATCGTAGAACCACGATTTGTCCGGGCCGTAGGCATTGTGGAAGATGAGATCGATGGCGAAAATGTCTCCGAGTTCGCGCCCGCGAACCAGGCGGGCGATCGCCTGCATCCCTTCGGTGAGGCGATAGCTGAAATCGACCGCAAGGAGGCGGTCGGCGCGCCGTGCTGCATCGACCACCGCCGCCGCCTCGTCGGCATTGCACCCAAGCGGCTTTTGGCAGAACACCGCTGCGCGCGCATCGAGCGCGCGGATCGCCTGCTCGGCATGAAGCGCACTCGGGGTGGCGATCACGACGCCGTCCACACCGTGCCCCAACATTTCATCGAGCGCGCCGACGATCCGCGCTTCGGGCGCGAGTTTGGCGGCTTCAGCGGCGCATTCGGCACTCGGGTCACAGATCGCGACCGCCTCGATTGCGCTCGTCTCGATCATCGCCTGCATGCGATGGCGGCCAATCCATCCGGTGCCGAGAAATCCGATGCGGGGGGTGCTCATGCGAAAGTCACCAGCGCCTTGACGAAGCCCCGGGGCTTGTCGCGCGTGGCATCGAGCGCCTCGTCGAGCCGCTCGAGCGGGTAGCGGTGCGTATAGAGCCGCTCGGCATCGAGCCGCCCCGACGCAACCGCATCGACCGCCTCCTGCATGCCCCTGAGACTGACGGCGGGATCGCGCTCGTGCGCGTTGATGACGTCGATGCCCTTCCAGTTCCACATCTGCATGTTGACTTGCCGCGGACCGTCCTGGTGATAGCCCGCGACGATCAGCTTGCCGCCTTCGCACACCAGCTCGCCGGCGAGGTCTAGCGGCCATTGCTTGCCCACCGCCTCGATCACGCGATCGCACATCCGGCCGCCGGTGAACGCACGGACGCGTTCGATGATCGCCCGATGATCGTCCATCGCGATCGTCTCGGCGGCGCCGAACTCGCGTGCGAGATCGAGCGATTCCTGCCGTCTTGAAATCGCAAGCACACGTGCGCCCGCCTCGCTCGCAAGCCGTGTCAGGATCGCGCCGAGAAAGCCGATGCCGACGATCGCCACCATCTGACCGGCGGCGATGTCGCTGCGGCGGAAGATGTTGAACGCGCAGCCGAGCGGCTCTCCGGGAAAGGCCCGGCCGTCGAGCTCGGGCGGGAGCTTCACCAGCGCATCGACCCTGGCGAGGTCGTAATCCGCGAAGGCGTGGTAGGAGAGCGCGGCAACACGATCGCCGATCCGCACGTTCTCGACGCTCTGGCCGACGGCGTCGACGACGCCCCAGCCTTCATGGCCGAGCCCGCCAGGCTCGCCGGGATAGGTCATCCACTCCTGCCCCGCCCACGGCTCGAGATTCGATGCGCAGACGCCGCAGCCTTCCAGTCGCATCCGGACCTCGTTCGCTCCGGGCTCGGGAAGGGCCAAAGTCTCGGTCCGCATCTCGCCGGGGCCGGCGAGAATTGCGGCACGCATCGTTTCAACCATGAAGGCTCCTTGCGTACGATATGCAACCTTCCGGGGCAGCAGCGATTGTCGCGGCACACCCCTGACGAGGAGAGTCCCGATGGCCACGAACAAAACCGGCGGCGCACACAAGACCGTCCAGCCCTCGCCAGAACTGGCCGCGGTCGTCGGCGACGCCCCCTTGAAGCGCACCGAGGTCGTCAGCAAGGTGTGGGAGTACATCAAGCGCAAGGACCTCCAGAACCCGAAGGACGGGCGCGAAATCCTGGCCGATGGCGCGCTGGAGAAGGTGTTCGGGAAAAAGAAGGTGACGATGTTCGAGATGAACAAGCATCTCAACGCGCATCTGAGCTGAGCGCGCCGCGGCTCCCAGCCGACACACAATGGACGGCGATCTCCCTCCCCTGCCCGGCATGAACGAGGCGCTGCGCGAGAATATCGCGGTGCTCGCCTCCCGCCGCCGGCGCGAGATCGAGGATGCGCCGTTGGGCGAGCGGCTCGCGCGCCGCATCACCGCGTTCGTCGGTTCGATGCGCTTCGTTGCGATCCACGTCGTGGTGTATGCTGCGTGGATCGCGATCAACCTTGGCTGGGTTCCGGGCCTGCCGCGCTTCGACCCCAGCTTCGTCGTGCTCGCGATGGAGGCCTCGGTCGAGGCCATCTTCCTCTCGACCTTCGTCCTCATCACCCAGAACCGCATGGCCCGGGCTGCGGAAAAGCGCGCCGATCTCGATCTCCACATCAATCTTCTCGCCGAGCACGAGCTGACCCGGCTCGCCGCGCTCGTCGATCGCGTCGCCGAGCATCTCGGGGTCGCCGTCGAAGACCCCGAGTTTCGCGAGATCGAACGCGACGTGGAGCCTTCGGAGGTGCTCGACGCGCTCGATCGGAGCGAGCCCGATCCGGATAAAAGGTGATTCACGCCCCTGCGATTGCGCGGCCGGGAAGTGCGGGCGCGTAGCGATCGATCATCCAGGCACAGAAATCGGCGAACTGCTGCGGCTCGTAGGGCGGGCTGGTATGATGCGCGCCCGCCCCCGCTTGTTCGGGCGTGAAGCAGAAGGTGAGCGTCACGTCGAAATCGGCAAGCGCCTCCATCTGCCGATCGAACCAGTCGATAGCATTGGGGCGCAGGCTGTCCGCCCAGGAGAGGCCGGTACGGAGCTGCCGAACGCCGAGCCGCTTCATCCAGGCGACCGCCTCGTCGAGCCGCGGGTCCTCGAAATGGAACCACTGCATCAGCCCCATCTTGTCGGCGACCTTGGCATATTCGTCGAGCGCGAGCTTGGGCGTGCCGTCGGCGCGGATCAGCCCCATGTAGAAATGGCGATAATAGCTCGATCCTTCCGCCTCGCGGTGGCGCGTGGTCGCGCCCCATTCCTGCGGCAAATCGAACAGCGAGTACCAGAAGATGCGCGGCGCGCGTCCGATCAGCAGCTCGGCGGTCTTCTGCACGCCGAAGACCTGCACCTCTTCCGCGCCGAACGACCCGACACCGACCTCGGTGACCCAGACGGGCTTGCCCGCGGCGACGGCTTCGATCTCGGCGATCTTGGCGGGCCAGGCGTCGATCGGCCACAGATTCCAGTCGAGCGGAAATCCATGCACCGCAAGCACATCGACTGCATCGAGCGCGCCGTGGCCGCGCATCAAATTCACCCAGTGCGGGTCGATCGGCGACATGCCGCCGAGCACCCGCGTCACGTGCGGATTGATCTCGCGGATCGCCGCGCCGGCGCGCTGCACCATATCGGCATAGATCGACCAATCGGGGTCGAACTGCGGATCCCAATGCGACTTGTTGTTGGGCTCGTTCCAGATCATCGCGGCTTCGATCAAAGCGCTTCCCCCTTGGCTGGATAGACCACCGCCGGCCCGAATTTCTCGTAGGGCACGGGCGCGACGCGGCAGAGGTAGACTTCGCTTTCGGGATGCGCCTCGATGGTGAAGCCCGCCGCGCGCAGCATCGCCTGGCTACACGCGGCGTTGGGCGCCCACCAGTTGGTCCAATCGTGCGCGAATTCGCGCTCGACGAAGTGCATTTTGGGGTAGGCGGGATTGTCGAAATAGCCGGGCGGGCGATCGGTGCCGGGAACGTGGAACGGATGATCGTCGGGCACGTGGAGTACGTCGTCCGAGCCCTGCTGCATCGTCTGGAAGAGCATGAGGTCGCCCGCGACGTGCTCCCGGATCAGGTCGAGCGCGAGCAATGGATGCCGAAGGTGATAGAGCACGCCCATGAAGATCACGAGATCGAAGCGCCGCCCGAGCGCGCCGACATCGTAGATCGAGAGATTTCTAAAGGTGACGTCCTCGAACCCGAGCGCCTCGGCGGCGAAGCGCGCCTGATCTAAATAGCGCTCGTCGGTGTCGATCCCGATCACCTCTGCGGCGCCGCGGCGCTTCATCTCGAACGAATAGAAACCGGCATTACACCCGATATCCAACACCGACTTGCCTGTCAGATCCTCGGGCACCGCATCGGCGAAGCGCGCGAACTTGAAGGCCGGATAGTCGCCGAGGAAATGGTCGGGTGCGGTCTCGATGCCGCGGATGCGGATGTTCTGGAACCAGGGACCCAGCGCCTCGATTCGATCGTGCAGGGCGGCTGTGCCGAAGGCGGCGCGGCTTCGTTCGGCTAATTGATCCAATGTGATGCCTCTGATCGAAGATCTAAGGATACCATTCGTTTCGCCAACGAATAGAACCGGGTGCTGTTCCCCGAGGCTTAACAACGCCGGCGCATTTCGCCTGATCGAAGCGATCATGCGCGGCAATATGGAACCTCCTGCGTGCACGGGGCTTTGCGCCAGGATGACCGATCGCATGGAAAAATGGTGTGCGGCGATGCGTGGGGATCGCTTCGAGGCAGCATGGGCGCTCTCGACCGAGGCGCTCGCCGAACGCGATCCCGCGACGCGCGATGATCCGAGGTGCCCCTATCACCAGCGCTGGGTGTGGGACGGCAGCGACGTATCGGGCCGGCACGTGCTGGTGCGGTGCTATCACGGGCTCGGCGACACGATTCAGTTCGCGCGCTTCCTGCCGCTGCTTGGCACACGCGCCGCCTCGGTGACGGTCGAAATGCAGCCGCGCCTGATCGCGTTGTTCGAAGGGATGGCCGGTGTGGATCGACTCGTTCCCTTCGATCCCGCGCAGCCGCTGCGCGCTTCAGAGTGCGATCTCGAAATCACGGAGCTCGATTTCGCGCTGCGTGCCCCTCCGAGCGCGGTGCCCGCGGCTTATCTCCACGCATCGCGCGCCGTGTTGCCGCGGGGCACCGTCGGGCTGTGCTACGGGGCGGGCGATTGGGATTGCGAGCGGTGTGTTCCGCCCGAGCTCTTCACATCGATTTGCGAGCGGGTGCCGTGCATCACGCTGGTGCCCGAGCCGACAACGCTCGCCGTGCGCAATCCTCGAGGCTGCCCGTTCGACATGGCGACCACGGCATCGCTCGTTGCTGGCGCCGATCTTATCATCACCGTCGATACGATGATCGCGCATCTCGCCGGCGCGATGGGAAAGCCGACCTGGCTGCTGCTCAAGGCCGAGCCCGACTGGCGCTGGTCTCCCCACGCGACGGGCAGCCCGTGGTATCCCTCGATGCGGCTCTACGCCCAGCACCAACCAGGAAACTGGCAAAGCGTGCTCGCGCGAGTCGCGCGCGATTTTGCGGTGCGCACTCCCACCAAAGCCAAGGGGCAGGTGACGACATGAACCCCTTCATGACCCCCTCCGTCCCGGTTTCATGGGGCGAGCTTCTCGACAAACTCACGATCCTCGAGATCAAGCGCGACCGGATCGATGGCGCGAAGGCGCATGCCAACGTCGAGAAGGAGCATCGGCTGCTCAGCGACATCGCCGCCGAGGTGCTGCAAATCGAGCCGATCGCGGAGCTGTTCGCACGGCTCAAGCGCACCAACGAAGCGCTGTGGCAAGTCGAGGACGCGATCCGCGAGCAGGAGGGTGATGCGCGGTTCGGCACGCGCTTCGTCGCGCTCGCGCGTTCAGTTTACAAGACCAATGACGAGCGCGCGGCGATCAAGCGCGAGATCAACCGCCTGCTCAATTCCGAGCTGACGGAAGAGAAGAGCTATGCCAGCGCCGGTATGGGACTGACGCTTACGGCCGAACCCGCTGATCGAGCGTGACCAGGCGCGCTCCGTCTCCGTCGAGCACGAGCGTGGTGCGCGACGCCGGATCGCAATCGAGCGCAAAGATCCGATCGAGTCCAAGCCCCAGCCGATCGGCGACCACGCCGCGGATGATATCGCAGTGCGTGACGCAAAGCGCGGGTGACTCGTCGGGCGACAGGCTCTGGAGATAACCGATGGCGCGCGCGACGGCTTCCCCCATCGCCTCGCCGCCGGGACAGCGGACCGTTGCGCGCTCGGCATTCCAGCGCCGCCACTCGCCGTCTGCATCGAGCGCCGCGAAGCTCTGTCCGGCAAAGCGCCCGAAATCGATCTCGTCGAGCGCCGGCGCGATCCGCACCTCGAGACCGCGGCGGCGCGCGATCGGTGCGATTGTCTCGCGCGCGCGGACCCTCGGGCTCGCATGGAGCGACACGATCGGCTCGTCGTCGAATGCTGCGGCAAGCGCCTCCGCCTCGGCGCGTCCTCGATTGCTGAGCGCGATCTCGGAACGGCCGCTCAGCACATGCCCGACTTCGGCGTGGCTGCCGTGCCGCACAAGATGGACCGTCACGCTCATCGGAAAAATCCAAGTACCAACATAGATCAGAAACTGCTCCGCAATAGTTGCTTGTCCGTTACAAACTTGACCCTTTAACGTGAGTCAGAATAAATCTGCATCGGAACAAGATGAAGAAGAAGGTGTTCAAAGCTTTGTTGCGGGAACGCAACCGGAATAATTCTGTTTCGCCTAAGTACGAACCTTTTGTGGGCGGAATCATAAACGGAACGGGGACCGATGGCCGAACAGGTGCTGATTACGGGTGGAGCGGGGTTCATTGGACGCCGGGTGACGGCCGAGCTGCTGCATCGCGGCCATCGGGTGCGGGTGCTCGATTGCCTGCTCGATCAGGTGCATGGCGATGTCGATCGACCCGAGGATCTCGATCCCGAGGCCGAACTGATCCGTGCCGACGTGCGCGACGGCGGAGCGATGGCGAAGGCACTCGACGGCATCGACAGCGTGGTCCACCTCGCCGCCGAAGTCGGTGTCGGCCAGTCGATGTACGAGGTCGAGCGCTACACCTCGGTCAACGACGTCGGCACCGCGGTGCTGTTCGAACGGCTGATCGACCATCCGGTGCGCCGTGTCGTCACGGCCTCGTCGATGAGCATTTACGGCGAAGGGCTCTATCGGGATGGTGAGGGCAATCCGGTCGAGAATGCCGAGCGCGGCACCGTGCGCGACGGGCAGAAGGTGTGGAACCCGGTCGACCAGGACGGTCATCCCCTGACTCCGCTCCCCACCCCCGAATGGAAGCGGCCCAATCTCGCGTCGATCTACGCGCTCAACAAGTACGTGCAGGAGCGCACGACGCATATCATGGGCGCGCCCTATGGGATCGAAAGCGTGTGCCTCAGGCTCTTCAACGTCTATGGTCCCGGCCAGGCGCTTTCCAATCCCTATACCGGCGTGCTCGCGATCTTCGCCTCGCGGCTCTTGAACGGGCAGCGCCCGATGGTGTTCGAGGACGGCGCGCAGCGGCGCGACTTCGTCCATGTCGGCGACGTGGCCCGCGCCTTCGCCGATGCGCTCGAGCTGCCGGGGCTTTCAGGCGGCACCTTCAACATTGGCTCGGGCCACGACCGCTCGGTGACCGAGGTCGCCGAGGCGCTCGCACGCGCGATGGGACGCAATCGAATCGAACCCGAAATCGTCGGGCGGGCACGCGTCGGCGACATCCGGCATTGCTTCTGCGACGCGACGCTCGCCGCCGACCGGCTGGGCTTCGAAGCGAAGCAGGATTTCGAACAAGGACTCGCCGAACTTGCCGAATGGGTCGGGCGCCAGACCGCCGAGGATCGCGTCGCGGAGGCACGCGCGGAGCTCGAAGCACGGGGCCTCGTTGCATGAGCGCGCCGCCGCAGCACGTGCTCGTCACGGGCGGCGCGGGGTTCATCGGCTCGAACCTCGCCGACTCGCTCGCCCGCGAAGGGCATCGGGTGCTGATCTACGACGCGCTGAGTCGGCCCGGGGTCGAAGCCAATCTCGAATGGCTGCGGGAACAGCACCCCGGCAAGATCGATGCGATCATCGCCGACATCCGCGACGCCGATCGCCTGCGCGAGGCCGCGCGTGAGGCGCAGGCCGTGTTCCACATGGCTGCGCAGGTCGCGGTGACGACGAGCATGGCCGATCCGCGCGACGATTTCGAAACGAATGTCGGTGGCACCATCAACGTCCTCGAAGCGGTACGCGCGACGGGCAGACCCGCACCCGTCATTTTCGCTTCGACCAACAAGGTCTATGGAGACCTCGCCGATCTCGAGTTCCGGATCGACCAAGGCGGCTACCTCCCGCACGACGATGCGGTGCGCGCTTATGGCATCGGCGAGGATCGGCCGCTCGACTTCCACACCCCCTATGGCTGCTCGAAGGGCGCAGCGGACCAATACGTGCTCGATTATGCGCGCAGCTTCGACATCCCGACCGCCGTCCTTCGGATGAGCTGCATCTACGGGCGCCGCCAGATGGGCACCGAGGACCAGGGCTGGGTCGCGCATTTCCTGATTCGCGCGCTCGAAGGCATACCGATCACGCTCTACGGCGATGGAAACCAGGTGCGCGACATTCTCGACGTGTCGAATGCGGTCGAGGCATATCTCGCCGCATGGCGGAGGATCGATCAGGTCAAGGGCCGCGCGTTCAATCTCGGCGGCGGGCCGGGCAATGCGGTGAGCCTAAATACGCTGCTCGCCGAGATCGAGCGTCTTTTGGATCGCCGCATCGAAATCTGCCGGGCCGACTGGCGCCCCGGGGACCAGCGCTATTTCGTCGCCGACACCCGTGCTGCGCAGCGCGCGCTTGGCCTCGGCCCCAAGGTACGATGGCAGCACGGCGTCGAGCGCCTCGCGGCCTGGCTCGCCGAGCATCGCGGCCTCTCGCTCGCGCCGCCTTCGCGACCGGACCTCAGGGTTGCGGTCTCATGAGCCATCTGCGTCTCCTGATGACCGTCGATGCCGTGGGCGGCGTGTGGCAATATGCCACCGATCTCGCCACCGCCCTCGCTGCCCATGAGATCGAAACCGTGCTCGCGATCCTCGGCCCGAGCCCAAGCGCCGACCAGCGCCGCGCCGCGCCGGTCGAAGGCGTCACGCTCATGGAGACCGGGCTGCCGCTCGACTGGCTCTCGGAAGGTCCGACGCCGGTCATCTGCGCCGGCGAGCGCGTGGCCGAACTCGCTGCCGAGCACGATGCCGACGTGATCCAGCTCAACACCCCGGCGCTCGCAGCCCGCGCGCACTTCCCCGCGCCCGTGGTCGCGGTGACGCACGGCTGCATCGCGACGTGGTGGGCTGCCGCCAAGGCCAAACCGCTCTCCCCCGATTTCGAATGGCACCGCGAGCTGACGCGCGCAGGCCTGCGGCGCGCCGACTTGGTCGTGGCGCCGAGTCGCGCCTATGCCGAGTGCATCCGTGCGACCTATGCGCTCGATCGGGCCCCGCTGGTGGTCCACAACGGCCGCGCGCACCATCCTGCTGCCGCATCGACCGCGCCGCACGACATGGCGATCACCGTCGGGCGGCTATGGGATCCGGTAAAGGGTGCGCAGTTGCTCGACAGCGTCGCACAGAGCTTGGCGATCCCGTTCCACGCGGCGGGCGCGATCGAAGGACCGCACGGCGAGCGCGCCGAGCTCGATCACCTCCACCCCCTGGGCCAGCTCGATGCCGAGACGCTTGGCGGATGGCTCGCGCGGCGGCCGGTGTTCGTCTCGGCCGCGAGCTTCGAGCCGTTCGGGCTCGCGGTGCTCGAGGCCGCACAGGCGGGTTGCCCGCTCGTGCTGAGCGACATCCCCACCTTCCATGAGCTGTGGGAGGGGGCGGCGTTGTTCGTTCCGGCCGACAACGCCATCGCATACCGGTCCACGATCATGCGCGTCATCGGTGACGCGGCGCTGCGGCAACAGCTAGGCGAGGCCGCGCGCGAGCGGGCGCAACACTATACGCCCGCAGCGACCGCCACCGAGATGGCGCGCCTCTATCTCGCGCTCGCCGCCACCCAGCCGGCGCGGAGGGTCGCGGCATGAGGATCGTCTATTTCACCCATTCGCTTGTCTCGTGCTGGAACCACGGCAATGCGCATTTTCTTCGGGGCGTGCTGAGCGAACTCAAGGCGCGTGGGCACAGCATCCGGGTTTTCGCGCCGGAGAATGCGTGGAGCCTCACCAACCTGCTCGCGGATCACGGCCCCGACGCGATCGATGCATACCGTCGCGCCTATCCCGAGCTGGGTTCGGTCTGCTATCCCGAGGGCGCCGATCTGGCGCCGATGGTCGCAGGGGCGGACCTGGTGATCGTCCACGAATGGAATGATCCGCGCGTCGTCGCCAAATTGGGCGCCCTGCGGCGGCGCGGCGGCGATTTCCTGCTGCTCTTCCACGACACGCACCACCGTGCGGTGAGCGCCCCGCACGAGATGCGCGCCTACGATCTCGAACATTACGACGGCGTGCTCGCATTCGGTGAGGCGCTGGCGCGGGTCTACCGCCGCTGGGGTTGGGGCGATCGCGTGTGGACCTGGCACGAGGCCGCCGACGTGCGCCGCTTCAAGCCCCCGGCGGAGGAAGGAACTCGCGAAGGGCTCGTCTGGATCGGCAATTGGGGCGACGGCGAGCGAACCGAGGAGCTCGAACGCTTCCTGTTCGCCCCCGCGCGCGCCGCGGAGCTGCCGCTCGACATCTACGGGGTGCGCTACCCCGCACAGGCGCGCGCGATGCTCCAGCGCTACGGCGCGCGCTACTACGGCTGGGCACCCAATGCCAAAGCCCCCGAGATCTTTGCCCGGCATTTCGCGACGGTGCATGTTCCGCGCCGCTATTATGCGAGCACGCTGCCGGGCATCCCGACGATACGCGTGTTCGAAGCGCTGGCGTGCGGCATCCCGCTCATCTCCGCGCCGTGGGACGACGCCGAGCAGCTCTTCACCCCGGGTCGCGATTATCTTGTTGCGCGCAACGGCGCGGAGATGAAGCGGCATCTGAACGCGTTCGCGCACGACCCCGAGTTGCGCGCCGATCTCGCAGCCCACGGACTCGCAACGATTCGCGAACGCCACACCTGCGCGCATCGCGTCGATGAGTTGCTCGCGATCGTCGATGCGCTCGCACCTGCCCAAAGGAGGGACGCGGCGTGAAGATCGCCTTTTACGGATCGAGCCTGCTGTCGTCCTACTGGAACGGTGCCGCGACCTACTATCGCGGCATCCTGCGCGGACTCGCCGAACGGGGCTATGAGATCACCTTCTATGAGCCTGACGCGTTCGAGCGCCAGCAGCACTGCGATATAGACCCGCCCGATTGGGTCCGTTCGGTCGTCTATCCCGCGACCGACGAAGGGCTGCGAAGCGTGCTTGCCGAGGCGGGCGGCGCGGACATCGTCGTCAAGGCGAATGGCGTGGGCGTGTTCGATCGCGAATTGCTCGAAGGCGTGATTGCGCACAGTCAGAGCGACGCGCTGCGGCTGTTCTGGGACGTCGATGCGGCGGCGACGCTTGACGAGATGCGGGGCGATCCCGATCACCCCGTCGCGCGCGCACTGCCCGATCTCG
>CAMLGC010000050.1 GCA_946479505.1 uncultured Sphingomonadaceae bacterium | reverse complement strand
CACGCTGGCAGACGGCCTCGTCCTGACGGTCGATCCGAGCTATCAGTACGTCAAGGCGAACGGCGGCGGCACCACCACCGGCTTCGAATATGCCCGTGACGTCGATGGGACGCCGCTGTTCGGCTATGTCGGCGGCAAGCCCTATACCGGCGTCGACCTCAACGGCGACGGCGACCTGCTCGATTCGGTCACCGTGCTCCAGCCGAGCCAGACGCAGACGCACCGCTACGGCGTCATCGCCTCGCTGCGCTACGACCTGTCGGACACGCAGAGCGTCCGCGTCGCCTATAGCTACGATCGCGCGCGGCACCGCCAGACCGGCCGCATCGGATTGCTCAAGGCGAACGGCAATCCGTTCGACGTGTTCCCGATCAACGATCCCGTCATCGCGGCAGACGGCTTCGCGCCCTCCAAGCGCGACCGCCTCTCCTTTGCGATCCTCAACCAGGTGTCGGGCGAATATCTCGGCTCGTTCTTCGACGATGCGCTCGTCGTCAACGCCGGCATCCGTGCGCCCTTCTTCAAGCGTGACCTCGACAATTACTGCTTCACGACCAGCGCGAGCGGGTTCGTCGACTGCTTCGGCCGCGGCAACGACGCCGCGAACGCCGCCTATGCGGCCGCCAACCCGGGCGTGCAGGGGCCGCAGCAGCGCGTGCTCAAATACGACAAGATCCTGCCGACCGCAGGTCTTGTGTATAACTTCACGCCGGTGATCAGCGCGTTCGGCAACTATTCGAAGGGCGTGCAGGTGCCGGGCACCGACAATCTGTACAACAGCTTCTTCTTCGCGCCGGGCACCGATTCGGCCAACCCGACGCCCGAGACGACCGACAATTTCGACGGCGGCGTGCGCTACACGTCGAGCAAGGTGCAGGCGCAGCTCGTCGGCTGGTACACGATCTTCAGCAACCGCCTCGCCTCGGCCTACGATCCCGAGCTCGACCGGACGATCTACCGGAATCTGGGCCGCGTCGACAAATACGGGATCGACGCCAGCATTGCCTACCAGCCGGTTCGCGATGTGCAGCTCTACGTGTTCGGATCGTATCTGAAGTCGGTGATCCAGGATGACGTGCTGACGGGCACCGATTCGAGCGGCAATCCGATCTACGCGCTGACCGAAGGCAAGCGTGAATCGGGTGCGCCGACCTACACGTTCGGCGGGCGCATCTCGGGTCGGCTCGGGCCGCTCGAGCTCGGCGCGCAGGCCAAGCGGACCGGTCCGCGCTACGTCAACGACCAGAACCTGCCGATCACGATCGGCGGCGTGCAGGTCTATGGCGCCAAGGCGCCCGCCTACACGATCGTCGACCTCAATGCGCGGCTGCCGCTCGAATGGGCGGGGCTCAACGACAAGACCTATCTCCAGGTCAACGTCTCGAACGTGTTCGACGAGCTTTATGTCGGCGGCTTCGGCGGCGGGCTGCGGGCGGACAGCGCGCCCTTCGTCCAGATCGGGTCGCCGCGCGCCTTCATCGCGACGATCAACTTCGCGATCTGATCGCGACACGACAGCCCACGAAAATGGCCGCCCCCGGAGCAATCCGGGGGCGGCTTTTTCATGGGCGGAGCGCGAGCCAGCGGCGGAGCGGGGGCAGGCGGCGCAGCAGCGTGCGCTTGATCAGCAGCACGGCGAGCAAGGTCGCGCCGAACATCGGAAGCGCGATGCCGAGGAGCGCGATGCCGCCGGCGAGCACCCAGCCGAAACGCGGGCGCGAGAGCGGAATCGGTGCGCCGAGCACGCCGTCCGGACGGCGGCGCCACCACAGGATGCCCCCCGAGATCGCGAGCAGCACGAGCAGCATCGCGGTCAGCGTGCCGGCGAGCTGGTTGGCAAGCCCGAAATACGCGCCCTCGTGGACGGCGATGCCATAGCCCACCAGCCGGTCGATCCAGTGGCGTTCTGCGAAATCCTTGCGCGCGAACACGGCTCCGCTCGCGCCATCCACCACGAGCTGGCTGCGCAGCGGGCGGTTGGCCGCCTCCGATGTCACCGTCCACCCAGCCGCTTTCCTCTCGGGCGGGGCGATCATGACCGGGGGCGCGAGATCGAGCGGGCGGACAGCGGCGATGACACGCGCGAGCTCGCCGGGCGTGGGCGCAGCGTGCGCCATGGTCATTCCATGGTGCTCGGCGTGGGGATCAAGCATCGGATCGGACTTTGCGCCGCCGATCGTCCAGTCGATCGGTCCGTCGGTGGCACCCGCGATCGGCCGGGCCTCGGCGAGATAGCTGCCCCACGCTTTTGCCCAAGGCAGCCCGGTGACGATCAGGAAACAGGCGGCAAGCGACACCCAGATGCCGGCCACCGCATGCAGATCGCGCCAAAAGAGTCGCTTGCCGCCGCGAAGTCGAGGATAGAACACCCCGGCGAACCCGCGTCGCCCGCGCGGCCACCACAGATAGAGGCCGGTGAGCAGCATCACGATCGCCCAGCAGGCGGCGGTCTCGACGAGCAGGCTTCCCGCGGCACCCGCGAGCAGCTCGCCATGGAGATGGAAAACGACGCGCATCGGGCGCTGCTCTTCTGCCACAGCGTGGAGCACCTCGGTCGTCACCGGGTCGACATAAATGCGGGTCTCCTCGCCCGCCTTGCCGACAAGGACCTGCACCGCCGCGTCGGGCGCCTCTGCAAGCTGCACCTCGTGGAGCCGCGACCCGGGCACCGCACCGAGCGCGGCCGCAACCTGCGCGTCAGCCGAGGCAGCCGGGCCGTTGAGCGCCAGGTGCGCATAGGGTCGATCGAGCCATGCCTCGATCTGCGGGCGCCATGTGTAGATCGTGCCCGTGACTGCGAGCCAGATCACGAACGGAATGCAGAACAGCCCGGCATAAAAATGCCAGCGCCACACCGCATTGTACCAGCGCGTGCCGGGGGCGTGAACGCTCATCGCGGTGCCCCCGCACCACGTTTGGCGGCGGACGGCATTGTCCGAAGGCGCGCGTCACGGGACGCGCGAATAATGGATTGCATGATATTTCTCGCTGAACGGTAGTTCGGGCGCGCAAGCGCGCCGGCGACGGTCAGGCGAGAGGTGGCGGCCCGGTTTGCGGCGGCGGCGGCGCGGCGAGGCCGCTTCCGATCGAGACGAGCGCCCGGCGCATCGCGGGCGGCGGCGCGACGATCGGGAGCAGACGCGGCGCAGGCGCGACATCGGGCAAGGCGGCGGCAAGCGCGAGCCCGGTGAAGGCGCATGGCGGCGCATGCTCGCCGCGATCGTGCGACGCGGGACCGTGATCGTGCGCGCGCTGGCCCATCACATGCGCCATGTGTTTCGACGCGGCGGGCGCTGCGCCGGGGCAGAGCGCGAGACGTACCCGACCGTCCGCCTGCGCCACCGGCATCCAGCCGGCAGGCACCGCCAGCCGCAGCAGCAGCGCGCAGGCGAAGATCACCACCAACAGGTGGTGCCGGGCCATGGTGAGGGAACGGAGCGCGGGCATTGCCCGGCTGCCCTGCCACCACCATCGGCCGGCCGCAATCAGGCAAAGAGCGCGGCCGCGCGATACACGCACAAGCGAATGTTGCGACACGCTCCATGCCGGTTTCCATCCGCCGATGAACGCGATGGCAGCGACGGCAGCCCGTTGCGGCCGGCGCCTCGCGACGCTTCTCTTACCAAGGCCCCCTTCCCGCCACGCCTTGAGCCGCTATATCTCGACCTGCGATGCGCGCGCCCCGCCTCATCCTGACCGAGCCGACGCCCGGCGTGAAACCGGGGTTTTTCTCGCGGCCCTTCTTCGAGGACAAGAATCGCGCCTTCTGGATGCTCCAGGCGGCGGGGTGGACGGGTTATCTGCTGCTGCGATCGGTGGTGAGCCTTTCCAACGGCTTCGATCTCAAGATCATCGTCAACGCCGTGATCGAGGCGATCATCGGTTATTGCATCACCTTGCTGCTTTCGACGCTGTTCGGCTTTTACCGCCGCAACCTGCCGCAGATCACGGGCATCCTGCTCTCGCTGGGGACGCTCGCGGCGGCAACGGTGCTATTCGCGGTGCTCGACGCGTTCAACTTCTCGCTTTCCAGCGAACAGCCGGGAATCACGCTGACGCGCGTCGTCGGCGCAACCTATATCGCGTTCATCTCGCTGACCGGCTGGTCGGCGCTCTATTTCGGGATCAATTATTATCTGATCGTCGAGGACCAGATCGACCAGCTTTCCAAGCTCGAAACGCAGGCATCGAGCGCGCAGCTCGCGATGCTGCGCTATCAGCTCAACCCGCATTTCCTGTTCAACACGCTCAATTCGATCTCGACGCTGGTGCTGCTGAAGCAAACCGAGCGCGCCAACGCGATGCTCAGCCGGCTGTCGTCGTTCCTGCGCTACACGCTCGCCAACGAGCCCACCGCGAACGTGACGCTGGCGCAGGAGATCGAGACGCTGAAGCTCTATCTCGAGATCGAGAAAATGCGTTTCGAGGAACGATTGCGGCCGCGGTTCGATATCGATCCGAAGGTCGAGAAGGCGCGCCTGCCGTCGCTGCTGCTGCAACCATTGGTGGAGAATGCTATCAAATACGCCGTGACCCCCAAGGAGGAGGGCGCCGAAATCGCGATTGCCGCGCGGCTTGCCGGAGACAGGGTGCAGATCACCGTGTCCGATACCGGGCCGGGGTTGCGCGACACGAAAAGCCGGCCAAGCCTTTCAACCGGGGTCGGGCTTGCCAATATCAGGGACAGGCTGGCGCAGGCATTCGGGCCTGACCACCGTTTTGAGACGAGATCGAACCGCGGGGGCGGGTTCGGGGTGGACATTGAAATTCCGTTCCAGCTCGAGGAACCGACGAGAGAGGCCGCATGACGATCAGAACCATCCTGGTGGACGACGAACCCCTGGCGATCCAGGGGCTCAAGCTACGGCTCGAGCCGCACGACGATGTCGAGGTAATCGACACCTGCACCAACGGCCGCGAGGCGATCCGGTCGATCAAGACCAACAAGCCCGATCTGGTCTTCCTCGATATCCAGATGCCCGGCTTCGACGGTTTTTCGGTCGTCCAGGGGCTGATGGAGGTCGAGCCGCCGCTGTTCGTGTTCGTCACCGCCTATTCGGACCACGCGATCCGCGCGTTCGAGGCGCAGGCGGTCGATTATCTGATGAAGCCGGTCGAGGAGGCGCGGCTCGCCGACACGCTCGATCGCGTTCGCCAGCGGCTTTCGGAGAAGCGCAACGTCGAGGAGATCGAGAAGCTCAAGGAAGTGCTCGCCGAGGTCGCGCCCGAGGCGGCGGGACACCTCGCCGATGGCGGGGAACTGGCATCGAGCCGCTTCGAGAAGCTCATCAACATCAAGGATCGCGGGCAGATTTTCCGCGTCGACGTCGACACGATCGAGAGCGTCGAGGCGGCGGGCGATTACATGTGCATCAAGACCGGCGACAACACGCTGATCCTGCGCGAAACGATGAAGGACCTGGAAAAGCGCCTCGACCCGCGCCGCTTCCAGCGCGTCCATCGCTCGACCATCGTCAATCTCGACCTCGTCAAGCAGGTCAAGCCACACACCAACGGCGAATGCTTCCTGGTGCTCGATTCGGGGTCGCAGGTGAAGGTCAGCCGATCGTATCGCGACGTGGTGGCGCGCTTCGTGCATTGAGATCCGGGGGCCTACCCGGCCCGGGGTCCGGCAAGGCCGAACCACCAAAGACCCACCGGGCGCTGCGCGAGGGGGCCGCGCCCGGCGGTGTTCGTCAATCCTTGTCGACGACGATCGTCACGCCCTTTTCGGCCCATTCGGCCTGGGTGTAGCAGACCGTCTTCGGGAGCGGCGACTTCTTCGACTTGTCGAGCACGGTGCGCGGCATGCACAGCTTGCTCGATGCGTCCTTGATGGCCGCGGCAGGAACGGTGAACGTATGATCGTTCTTGTCCTTCGCGATCGCGGCGCTCGGCATGGCGGCGGCGAGCACGGCCGCGGCGCCGGCGAACATGACCAATCGGGCGGAAGTGGAACGCTTCAACATCTGATCCTCCTTGATGCTTGACATCGGGCGAGCGTCGATCGCCCGCCGCTGTGCCACTGCATTAAGTATGCCAAACACCGAAGACGGCAGAACGTCGTTGACCGCGCATGCCGACACGTTCGAAAAACGCCGCAATCTGGCGCATCGGACAGAAAAATGGTGTCGCTTCAGAAGGCCGCGTCGGTGAGGTGGTGGCCGGAACCGGACACTTCCGTCCAGTTCCGATCAGCCCCGTTCAGGCCGGATCGGTTTCCGCGTCGGCATCGGCCGCGACGGAATCCTGGAACCACGCCTCGACCGGGCCCGACAGCTTGATCGTCAGTGGCCGGCCGTGGCGATCGACCTTCTTGCCGAGCGCGACGCGGACCCAGCCTTCGGAGATCGAATATTCCTCGACGTCGGTGCGTTCCTTGCCCTTGAATCGAATTCCGATGCCGCGTTCGAGAACGGTCTGATCGAAATGGGGGCTGGCCGGATCGATCGCCAGCCGGTCGGGGGGAGAATCGGTGCTCATAGGCGCGGCTTGTTACGCGAAAATGCCGCCGATGCCAGACCCAAGCGGCGGGCGCTGGCGGGGAGGGGCATTTCAGCCTTTCCACTCGTCGGCAAGCAGCCCCCAGATCACGCTGTCGCGCACGCCGATATGCGTTTCCCATTCGCCGCGCAGCAGCCCTTCACGCCGGAAGCCGAGCCGGTCGAGCAGCGCGTTCGACGGCGTGTTTTCGGGGTCGGTGTCGGCGAAAATGCGACGCTGGCCCTCGGCGAAGAGGTGCGTGATCACCGCCGCCACGGCTTCGCGCGCCATGCCTGTGCCCCAATGATCGCGAGCGAGCATGTAGCCGATCTCGGTGACCTTGCCCTGGCGCTTCTCGCCCGCCGCGACGAAGCCGATCGCGCGGTCGTCGTCGGGCAGCGTCACCGTCCAGCAGCGCCAGCCGTCGTGGGCCTGTGCGAAATGGTCGTGCAGCTCCTCGACCGACTCGTAGGGCGGGCGCGACCACCAGCGCATCAGCTCGGGGTCGGACAGCGAGGCGAACAGCGCCCCGGCATCGTCGGGCCGCCGCTCGCGCAGCCGGAGCCGGTCGGTGGCGAGCGACGGCGTGTCGCTCACAGCACCAGCGCGTCGATGAGGGTGCGCACCTTCTTCTGCCGCCATTGCGGGAGCGGCGCGACGAGCCAATAGCCGCGCGTCGACGGCCGCGGCTCGCCCACGACGACGATGCGCCCCGCCGCGATGTCGCGCGCGGCGAGAAGCTCGGGGACGGTCGTGCGGCCGAGCCCCTGCGCGGCGGCATCGATCGCGAGCCCCGCATCCCCGACGCGCACCTGCGATCCCGCATCCTCGGCGCTGCACCCCGGCCAGGCGATTCGCGCGTCACCGGCGCCTCCCGGACGCTCGATCGTCACCATGCCCTCGGATTCGATCGCCTCGCCCTCGTGCTCGCCGGGCCCCTCGCCCCAGCGGATCGCAAGATCGAGATTGGCCTCGGTGAAATCGACATCGTCGTCGGCGGTGACGAGCACGAACCGCAGATCGCCGTCCCGTCCGGCGATCTCCGACAGCCGCGGCATCAGCCATTTGGCGATCACCGCGCGGGGTGCGGCGATCGTCAACGACTTGGACGATTGCCCCGCCTGCATCGCGCGCACCGCCTCCTCGAACTGGAGGAAGCCCTGGCGCAGCGCGTCGAGCCCCGCCTCACCCTCGGGCGTGAGCTCGAGCCCGCGCGTCGTGCGGCGGAAGAGGACGACGCCGAGCGTGTCCTCGAGCGCGCGGATCTGCTGCCCCACCGCGGCGGGGGTGACGGCAAGCTCGTCGGCGGCGCGGGTGAACGAGAGGTGGCGCGCGGCGGCATCGAGCACGCGCAGCCCGTTGAGGGGGAGATGCGTGCGCTTCACGCATTCCCCTCCCGTTTACGGGAGGGGAGAAGAACCGGCCTCTCCCTCACCCCGCCACCGCCGGCGCGATCAGCGCGAATTTGGGGATGTCGACGTCGAAGCTCGATCCGTCCTCGGCGGCCATGTGATAGCTGCCCTGCATCGATCCCGTCGGCGTCGCGAGCGGGCAGCCCGACACGTAATCGAAACTGCCGCCCGGCTCGATCAGCGGCTGCTCGCCGACCACGCCTTCGCCCTCGACCGAATGGCGTGCGCCGCGTCCGTCGGTGATGATCCAGTGGCGCGTGAGGAGCTGGACGGTCTGTTCGCTCTCGTTCTCGATCCGCACGTGATAGGCCCAGAACCAGCGCCCGCGCGCGGGCTCGGCCTGTTCGGGCAGATAGCTCACCGACACGCGCACGACGACGCCGCGCGTCTCGGCGACATTGGGGAAGAGCGCCTTCACAGCCCCACGGCGCCGAGCGCCTGATCGAGATCGTCGATCAGATCCCGCGGGTCTTCGAGACCGATGCTGAAGCGCAGCATGCCCTCGCCGATACCCATGTCGCGGCGCACCTCCTCGCTGACGCCCGCATGCGTGGTCGAGCAGGGATGCGTCATCAGTGAGCGCGAATCGCCGATATTGTTCGAGATATCGACGAGCTGGAGCGCGTCGAGAAGCCCGTGCGCCTGGCGCCGCCCTTCGACCTCGAAGGCGAAGATCGGCCCCGCCGAATCCATCTGTTTCATCGCCACCGCATGCTGCGGATGGCTCGGCAGCCCGGGATGGAGCACGCGCGGCACGCGGCCTTCGAGGAAGCGCGCGATCTCGAGCGCGCTCTCGCTCTGGCGGTGCGCGCGCAGGTCGAGCGTCTCGAGCCCCTTGAGCACGACCCAGGCATTGAACGCGCTCAGGGTCGGCCCGGTGTTGCGGGTGAAGGAGAGCAGCGTGTTCTCGATGAAATCGTGGCTCCCCGCCACCGCGCCGGCGAGCACGCGGCCCTGGCCATCCATCAGCTTGGTCGCCGAATAGGCGACGACATCGGCACCGAATTCGAGCGGGCGCTGGAGCGCGGGGGTCGCGAAGGCATTGTCCACCACCGACACGACGCCGTTGTCGCGCGCGATCGCGCACACCGCCTCCAGGTCGACGATGTCCATCGTCGGGTTGGCGGGGGTTTCGAAGAAGAAGACCTTGGTGTTGGGCCGGAGCGCATCCTCGAACGCCTGCGGGTCGCGCGCATCGACCGTGGTCGTCTCGACCCCGAAGCGCGGCAGCAGCGTATCGACCAGCCAGCGGCACGATCCGAACGCGGCGCGGCCCGCGACGACATGGTCGCCCTGGCTCACCTGACAGAGCAAGGCGGCGGTCATCGCCGCCATGCCCGAGGCCATCGTCCGGCACGCCTCGGCGCCTTCGAGGAGCGCGATCCGTTCCTCCAGCATCTGCACCGTGGGGTTCTGGAGGCGCGAATAGGTCATCCCGACCTGCTCGCCCTGGAAGCGCGCGGCGGCATCGCCCGCGCATTCATAGGCATAGCCCGAGGTGAGGAAGATCGCCTCCGACGTCTCGCCCCATTCGGAGCGCGCGGTGCCGCCGCGCACGGCCTGGGTGGCAGGACGCCAGTTCTGGGTGATCTCGCGGTTCTGTCCGGTGTGGCGTTTCATGGCGGAGTCGCTTTGCAAGCCCCGACGCGCCCGCGTCAACGGCCTTTCGCTTGGGGTCGGCAAAGCCTTCCTGCCCGGCACCGGCCGCGCTAAGCCGATCACGATGACCGCCGCGCCGCCTCGCCCCCGTCTCTTCGTCGCGGCGGCAGTGCTGGGAGCCGTGGCGGAGGCCCTCTTCCTCCTCCGCGTCACCGTACCGTCGACGCTCGTCTTCGACGAGGTGCATTACGTGCCCGCGGCGCGAACGATGCTCAGGCTGATCGAGCCGGTGAACACCGAGCACCCGCTGCTCGGCAAGATGTTCGTCGCCGCCGGGATCGCGCTGTTCGGCGACAACAGCCTGGGCTGGCGATTCTTTTCGACGATCGCAGGCGCCGCGACCGTCATCGGCGTGTTCGCGATCACCTGGCTGCTCGTGCGGCGGATGCGCGCGGCGGTGCTCGCCGCGATCTTCGCGATGCTCAACATCACGATCTTCGTCCAGGCGCGGATTGCGATGCTCGACGGCTTCATGGCGGCGTTCGTCGTCGCCGGCGCCGCGGCGATGCTCTGGTCGATAGCGGCACCCGTCGGGCGCGGCTTGCCGCGTGTCGCGCTGGGCGGGGTGCTGCTGGGGCTCGCGATCGGCTGCAAATGGGCGGCGGTGCCGTTCCTCGGCTATGCGGGAGTCGCGATCGTCGCGATCCGGATGCGCGATACGCGCGCGAGCGGACGCGAGTTCGAGGCGGCGCTCTATGCGCGCGGCCAGCCGCACTGGCGGGGGCATGCCACGCTGCCGCTGCTGATCGTGCTCGGCGGCGCGGCGATCGCCGCCTATCTGCTCACCTTCCTGCCGGCCTTCTTCTACGCGCGCGATCCGCTGACGCTCGGCACGCTGCTGCCGTTCCAGCTCGACATGTACGCCGAGCAGACGCAGGTGCTGCCGCCGCACACCTATCAGTCGAGCTGGTGGAGCTGGCCGCTGATGCTCCGCCCGATCTGGTATCTCTACGAGCCCGTCGACGGCGCGGTCCGCGGGATATTGATGATCGGCAACCCCGCCATCCTGTGGGGCGGGCTGGTGGCTGTCGGGGCGTGCCTGTGGGCCGCGTGGCGCGACCGCTCGGCGCGGTTCTTCGCGGCCTCCGCGCTATGGATCGGCGCCTATCTGCCGTGGATCGTCATCCCCAAGTCGCTCGGCTTCTTCTATTATTACTATCTGCCGAGCATCTTCCTCTGCCCCGCACTGGCCGTGGCCCTGGGCCGATATGCGACCGGGCGGCGCGCGTGGTGGGGCGATGCCGTCGCGCTGCTCGCGATCGGATTGTTCGTCTATTTCTACCCGATCATCGCCGCGAGCCCGCTGCCGGGGCCGCAGGCTTTCCGCCACTGGATGTGGCTGCCGACCTGGCCGTAGAGATTTGGTCCGCTTACGCGGAGGCGGCACCGGCCCTCTCCCCCACCCCACCTCCCAGTCAGCATAATGTCTTGGGAGGTGGGGTGGGGGAGAGGGCCGGCGCCGTACCCGAATTCAGCGAAGCTGAATTCGGCTAATAGCGCCCCCAGGTGAAGCGCGACGACAGCGCGTAGTTCCACACCGCGCCGATGAGAATGCCGACGAGCGCCGACGCCGCCCAGGTCCCGCTCTGCGCCTCGTGAAGGAAGGCGGCGACGCCGATATTGGCGACGAGCCCGACCGAGCAGACGACGCAGAACGACACCCAGCCATCGACGAGCTGACGCCAGCCCCTGAGGCGCCGATCGCGATAGGTGAGCGCGTTGTTGAGGAAGAAATTCGCCGTCATCGCGACGGTCGCGGCAATGATCTGGCCGACGACGAAGCTCGCGCCGAGCGCGAACAGCAGCAGCGATAGCACCGCCATGTGGACGCCGACCCCGAGCACGCCGATCGCCGAGAACATCGCGAAGCGCACGGGAACGAGGCGGCCGAACATGCGATCGTAGAGTGCGATCAGATATTCCATCGCGACGACGTGATCGAGCTTGCTTTCCCCAGCCGTGCGCGTGCGGAAGGTGTAGGGCAGCTCGAGCATGCGCAAGGGGCGCGGGCTCGCGGTCAGGAGGTCGAGCAGGATCTTGAAGCCGATGGCGGTGAGATCGGGCGCGAGCGCGCGGACGACGCGCGTGCGGACCATGAAGAAGCCGCTCATCGGGTCCGAAAGATCGGCCTTGAGCACGTGGCGCGAGAGCCGCGTCGCAAATGCCGATTTGGCGATGCGATCACGGTCCCAATCGCCGGTGCCGCCGCCTTCGACGAAGCGCGAGCCGATGACGATGTCGAGCGCGGGATCGCGCGTCAGGGCGTCGAGCATCTCGGGAAGCAAGGTCTCGTCGTGTTGCAGGTCGCCGTCGATCACCGCGACCAGCGGGGCGGCGGTGGCGCACATGCCTTCGATGCACGCCGACGAAAGCCCGCGCCGCCCGATCCGCTGGATCACGCGCACGCGCCGGTCGAGCCGCGCGATATCGCGCGCAGCATCGGCGGTGCCGTCGGGCGAATTGTCGTCGACGAAAATGGCCTCCCAGGCGCGGCCCGCGAGCGCCGCATCGAGACGGGCGACGAGGACGGCGACGTTCGCGGCCTCGTTGAAGGTCGGGATGACAATCGCCAGCTCGATCAGATCGGCGGTCATGCGAGGCCGGCAAGCACCGCGTCGCCCATCTGATCGGTCGAGAGCGTGCCGCCGAGATCGGCGGTGCGCGCACCGCCGGCAATCGCCGAGCGGACCGCCGCCTCGATGCGGTCGGCGGAATCGGGCATGTCGAGCGAGTGGCGCAGCATCATCGCGGCCGACAGGATCGCGGCGCACGGATTTGCCTTGCCCTGCCCCGCAATATCGGGGGCACTGCCGTGGATCGGCTCGTAGAGGCCGCACGCGCCCGCCCATTGGGCGAGCGCAGCCGACGGCAGCATCCCGATCGAGCCGGCGCACATGCTCGCCTGGTCCGACAGGATGTCGCCGAACATGTTGCTCGTCACCATCACATCGAACTGGCCGGGATCGCGCACAAGCTGCATCGCGGCATTATCCGCATACATGTGGACGAGGGTGACGTCGGGATAATTCCCGGCGATTTCATTGACGATGTCGCGCCAGAGCTGCGACGTTTCGAGGACGTTGGCCTTGTCGACCGAATGGAGCCGCTGCCTGCGCCGCATCGCCATTTCGAAGCCGACGCGGGCGATGCGGGCGACCTCGACCTCGTCATAGCGCATCAGATCGTGCCCCTCGCGCAGGCCCGTGCTGGTGGTGCCCCTGCCCTTGTCGCCGAAATAGACGCCGCCGGTGAGCTCCCGGACGATGACCAGATCGATCGCACGGGCGATTTCGGGGCGCAGCGCGGAGGCGTCCTCGAGCCCTTCGAACAATGTCGCGGGACGCAGGTTGGCGAAAAGGCCGAGCTCCTTGCGCAGCCCGAGGATCGCGGCTTCGGGACGCATCCGGCGTTCGAGGGCGTCGCACGCCGGATCGCCGACCGCGCCGAACAACACCGCATCGGCGCGCTTCGCCAGTGCCAGCGTGTCGAGCGGGAGCGGATGCCCCTTGGCGCGATAGCCGGCGCCGCCGACCAGCCCTTCCTCGTAATCGAGTCCGAGATCGAGCGCGTCGAGCACGCGGCGCGCCTGGGCGGTGACCTCGGGACCGATGCCGTCTCCGGCAAGGATGGCGACCAGCGGCATCAACATTTCCCCCCGCAACGATGCGACGCATGCCTTGCCGGGGCTCGGCGCATCACGCAACCGCTCTCTTGAGCCGATCGATCAGCCGCACGCGCGCGGCGAGCGCCTCGACGCGGCGATCGGTGAGGAGGTCGCGGGCGAGGAAGTGCCCGGTGATCGCGAGCGCGGCAAAGATGTCCGGCCAGTCTGCGTGGCCTCCCGTCCCGAGGAAGGAGGGTAGCGGGAAGAGGCGATCGGCATGGCCCGCACCGGCCGAGCGACTGACCGCGGCGCCGCTCTTCGGACTGACGAAGGCGAGGTCGTCGATGGCCCCCGTCGCGACGCAGCGACCGAGCGCGAGGCCGAAGCCGAGTTCGGCGAGCAGCAGCAGTTCGTAGCGGGCGAGCGCGGCCGCCCAGCCCCGCGCCGCGGGCGCCGCCTCGATCGCGTCGAGCAGCCCCGCGAGCGCGGCGTGGATGCGGGGATAGGGCTGGGCTTCGGGCAGCGACGCGGCAGTGAGCGCGGTGGTCCAGTCGAGCGCGGACGCCGGGAGCGGCTCCACGAACAGCGGCGCGCGGCTGTGGACGAGCTCGACCGTGAGGCCGGCAAGCTGGTCTTCGGTGCGCGCGCGCCATTCGCCGAGGACGAGGTTCGCCGGTTGCAGGATCGGGCGAAGGCGCCGCGAATGGCCGCCCCGGACATACCCCGCCTGGAGGCCGTGGGCCTCGGTCAGTGCCCGCGCGATCGCCCCATGCTCGCCGTGGGCGCGGACCGCGAGGATGATGGCTTCGGCGCGCAGATGCATGATGTGGTGTTACGAGCAGTTCAGGCAAGATTGAAAGCATCTCAGTGCTCCCCGGGTAGGCGGGAGCCCGGGGCAACAGAGTGTCTCGCCCGGGACTCGGTACTCCGGCCTGCGCGGGAGAACCGGCTCTTCAGGTACGACGCAGCCGGCGGACGAGCGCCTCGGCGCCCATGCGCTTGGTGGCGCGCTTCCCTGCCGCCATGGCCCTGTCGAAGCCTGACAGCGCGGCAAGCGCCGCCCGGTTGGCGAGCGTGGGGCGGAGGAGGAGCAGGTCGACGCACATCACGCCGCCGGTCGCGAACTGGCGCTTGTGCTGGCCTTCGCCCTCGGTGAAATCCAGCCGGGCGAAGCGGGCCTCGGCGAAGAGCGTGCGCATCGCTTCGAGCTGGAGCACCGAGCCGGCCGAGTGATCGGCGAAATCGGGATCATGGCCGACATAATCGTACCGCAAGGCTTCCCCGTCAGCCGCGCAGTAGAGATAGGCGGCGGGACGATCGTTCACGAAGAGCAGCCAGGCGCGGATGCGGTCCGCGGCGGCGGCGGCGAGCATGTTGCGGACGAAGCCGGGCGATTCGGGAAGGCCGCTGCCGAGGAGCGCTTCCTGGTAGGTGCGCGCCGAGACGGCGCGGGCGATGGGGTGGAATTCGGCGAGCTCGTCGGGGGTGCGATAGGCGCGGACGTCGAGCGTGCCGCCGCACGCCGCCGCCAGTCTTTTAGCCTTGCGCTTGAGGCCGGAGCGGGTGTTCGACGACAACCCGGCGAGCCACGCGTCGAAACCGCCGGTGAGGTCGGCGAAATAGCGGGTGTAGCGCTGACGGACGAAGGCGGTGAGACCAGCCGCCTGGGCGGCGATCGCGCCGACCCGCTCTTCCGGAAGCGAGGTGACGAGGATGCCGTCCGCGTCCGGATCGAGGCGGGGAAGCAGGATCGCACGCGGCTCGAGCGTGTCGTCGAGCGAAAGCGGCACGCGCACGAGGCGGCGGTCGAACGACCAGAGCGTGCGCGCGCCGACCTGGAATTTCAGCGGCTGAACGACCGCGCTCACGCCGCGCGCTCCTCCACCATGTTCGACCAGAGCTGCTCGGCCTGGCGCCAGCGGGTGCGCAGCGCGCTGGGCGCGAGCGGGCGATCAGCGGCCTCCAGGCGAAGCGCCGGGCGATCGGCGAAATGCCGCGTGGGGAGCATTTCGCGCATCGACCGCAGCATCTCGCAGAGCGCGTCGAAGCGACGGACGTGGATGCCGTTGGGCCGTATGCCGGCGCGGTTGGCGAGCTCAAAACTGTGGCTGACGATCGTCACCGCGGCGTGATTCTCCGCGACGGCATGCTCGAGCGCGGCGCGAATCTCGCCGATCGAGAGCGCGCAGACCTGAAAGTTGCGGAGGCTGCCGGGCGCGTCCTCGATCAGCGTCACGGGCAGCTCGACGAGCCCGGCGCGGACGACGGGGGCGATCTGCTCGGGCGACAGGCCGATCTGGCCGGGCCAGGGCGCGGCGGCGCCGTTGTGGCTGCTATCATAAGCGAAGCCCAGGGCGGCGAGCGCGGCGAGCGTATCGTCGTTGGCGGCATAGCTGCCGGCGCGAAAGGCGATGGGGTGCGGGGCGCCCGCGGCCTCCAGGAGATCGGTCGCGCCTGCGATCAGCTCGCGCTGCTCGTGCGCCGAATATTCGACCAGCTCGAAACGGGCGTGCGCCGCGCCGCCGTCATCGGCGCGGGCGCCCGCCCAATTGGGGTGAAGGTGAAGCTGCACCTCCTGACCCGCCGCCAGAATGGCCCCGACCAGCGGCTTGAGCCAATCGAGGCCGAACACCATCGCGGGCATCGGATCGACGAAGAAGCACGCCTTCAGCCCGTTTCTCGCGAGCCGATCGAGCTGGTAGCCCACCCCCACGCCCGCAGGATCGAGCGAGCGCGCAACGATCTCGGCCGGATCGAGCGCGGCGGCGTGGTGGCGCCAGGCAAGCTCGGTATCGATGGTGAGGAAGACGGGCGTCGGCATGAGGCCGAGGGGTATCGGCAGCGGGTGAAGATTTTGCCAATGGGCCGCGGAAGGAACAGAGGGTGAATCAGGTGCGTTCTTCCCCAAAAGCGACAGGAGAATGACGATGAGCGAACGCGAGCTGATCGAACCGCACGAGGGCGACAAGCGCTACGTCCGGCGCAACGACCAGGGCCAGTTCACCGAAAGCGACGATGTCTCGCGTTCGTTGAGCAAGGACGTGCGCCGCCATGCAAAGACCACGAAGCCGCGGAACGAAGGCGATCGCGGCGACTGAAGCGGTGGGCATCAGCGCGCGTGGTAGAAATCGTGGACCTGCTGGGCGACGGCGCGGCTGACGCCGGGCGCGCGCTGGAGGTCTTCGAGGGCAGCACCGCGGACCGCGCGGGCGGTGCCGAAGTGCATCAGCAGCGCCTTCTTGCGCGCCGGGCCGATGCCGGGAACCTCGTCGAGCGGGCTTGCGCCGATCGCCCTGGCGCGCTTTTGCCGGTGGGCGCCGATCGCGAAGCGGTGCGCCTCGTCGCGCAGCCGCTGGATGTAGAAGAGGAGCGGTGAATTCACCGGGAGCGTCAGCTCGCGACCGTCCATCAGGTGGAATACCTCGCGCCCCTCGCGGCCGTGGTGCGGGCCCTTGGCCACGCCGACCATGCAGACGTCCTCGATGCCGAGATCCTCGAGCACCGCGCGCGCGGCGTTCAATTGCCCGCGGCCGCCGTCGATCAGGACGAGATCGGGCCAGGTGTCGCCGTCGCGATCGGGGTCTTCGGCCTGCGCGCGGGCGAAGCGGCGAGCGAAGACCTCGCGCATCATCGCGAAATCGTCACCGGGGACGGTGTCCTTGTTCCTGATATTGAACTTGCGATACTGGCCCTTGCGGAAGCCCTCTGGCCCCGCGACCACCATCGCCCCCAACGCATTCGTCCCCTGGATGTGGCTGTTGTCGTAGATTTCGATGCGGTCGGGCGGCTCGCCCAATTCGAACAGGTCGGCGACCTCGCGGAGCAATTTCGCCTGCGTGGTCGACTCGGCCAAGCGCCGGTCGAGCGCTTCCTCTGCATTGCGCTTGGCCTGATCCATCAGCCGCCGGCGGGTGCCGCGCCGAGGGACCGAAAGCGCAATCCTGTAGCCGGCGCGCTCGCCCAGCGCTTCGGTCAGCAAGGCGCCTTCGGGCAGCTCCCGGTCGACGAAGATCATGCGCGCGGGCGGGACGTCCTCGTAGAATTGGGTGAGGAAGCTCGACAGCACCTCGTCCTCGGGCACGTCGGCGGTGTGCGCGGGGAAGAAGCTGCGATGGCCCCAATTCTGGCCGCCGCGGATGAAGAAGGCCTGGATGCCGATCACCCCCTCCTTGCAGGCGAGCGCGAAGATGTCGGCATCGCCCACCCCTTCGGCGTTGATCGCCTGACTGCCCTGGATGAAGGTGAGCGCGCGCAGGCGATCGCGCAGGATGGCGGCGAGCTCGAAATCCTGTCGCTCGGCCGCGACCTGCATCTGCGCGCCGAGCTTCGCCTGAACATCCGTCGCGCGGCCCGAGAGGAAACGCTTGGCGTCGTCGACCAGCTCGGCATAGGCGGCCTCATCGATGCGGCCGACGCACGGTGCCGAGCAGCGCTTGATCTGGTAGAGCAGGCATGGGCGGTCGCGGGTCTTGAAGAAGCCATCGGTGCAGCTTCTGAGCAGGAACAGCTTCTGGAGCGCGTTGAGCGTCTGGTTGACGCTGCCGGCCGACGCGAAGGGTCCGTAATAATTGCCCTTGGCGCGGCGCGCGCCGCGATGTTTCTGGATGCGCGGGAAGTCGTGGTCGGCGCGCAGCAGGATGAAGGGAAAGCTTTTGTCGTCGCGCAGCAGCACGTTGTAGGCGGGGCGGAAGCGCTTGATGAGCTGCGCCTCGAGCAGCAGCGCCTCGGCCTCGTTGTTGGTCGTCACCACCGTCATCGAGCGAGTCTGCGACACCATGCGCTGGAGCCGCTTGGGCAGGCGATCGACCTGGGTGTAGTTCGACACGCGGTTCTTGAGCGCGCGCGCCTTGCCGACATAGAGCACGTCGCCGCGCGCATCGTGCATGCGATAGACGCCGGGCCGCGTGGGGAGCGTCTTCAGGACATTGCGGATCGCCGCGACACCCGCTTCGAGGTCGGGCTGACCGGCACCGCGGACGGTGTAGGTCTGCTTCTCCTCGTTGAACCGCGAGGCGGCGTTGGGGAGATCGGGACGGTCGGCTTTGCTGCGCGGCATGAGGGGGATTTAGG
>CAMLGC010000049.1 GCA_946479505.1 uncultured Sphingomonadaceae bacterium | reverse complement strand
AGCGATAGCGGTCGATCAGCAGGTTGAGCCCCGCGCTCGATCCGATCTCCAGCACTTCCATTTTCGGCCCGAACCGCCGCGCAACCTCGATCAGCCCCACGATCAGCGCACCCGACCGCCCCGGCTCGTTGGTCTGCGGCGGCCCGTCGAGCCATGGTAGCAGCGCCTCGTCATGCCGTGCGAGCACGCGCAGCAGACCCGCGTCGAGCGCCTCGCCGCTCACCTCCCCACGAAAGATCGCCGCCAGCTCCTCGTCCGCGCCCGCGAGAACCAGCGCATGCAGCCCGCCCATCAGCCGCAGCGGCAGCGCATCGCGCGTCGGCTCGCCCGGCCAGTCGAGCACCCGCGCGCCCGTCCGGCTCTCGCGCGTGAGCCCGCGCGCAAGGCCCGCGCAGAGTTCGGCGTAGATCGGCGCGCCCATCTGCCGGCAATAATGTTCCTGGATCAGGAAGGCGCCGCGATTGTTCTGCTCGCTCGACATGGCTTGGCCCCCGCAAAGTTATCGCCGCATTGCTCCCGGCCGCTGCCCCAAGTAAAGCCCCGCGCGTCCATGACCGAACCGATGCTCATCGCCGTGCCCAAGGGCCGCATCCTCGACGAGGCGCTGCCGCTTCTCGCGGCCGTCGGTATCGAGCCGGAGCCGGCGTTCGCCGACGAATCCAGCCGCGCGCTCCGCTTCGCCACCAACGACCCCGAAATCGAGCTGATCCGCGTGCGCGCGTTCGATGTCGCCACCTTCGTCGCCCACGGCGCCGCGCAGCTCGGCATCGTCGGCTCCGACGTGCTGATGGAGTTCGATTATTCGGAGCTTTACGCGCCGGTCGATCTCCAGATCGGCCATTGCCGCCTCTCGGTCGCCGAGCCCGCCGACCTGGCCGAGAAGGACGATCCGCGCGGCTGGAGCCATATCCGCATCGCAACCAAATACCCGCACGTCACCGCCAGGCATTTCGAGGCGCGCGGCGTTCAGGCCGAGTGCGTCAAATTGAACGGCGCGATGGAGCTCGCCCCCACATTGGGCCTCGCCCCGCGCATCGTCGATCTCGTCTCCTCGGGGCGCACGCTCAAAGAGAACGGCCTCGTCGAGGTCGAGACGATCGCCGAGGTGAGCAGTCGCCTGATCGTCAACCGCGCCGCCTTCAAGACGCGAGCGCGGGTGGTGCCGTTGGTGGACGCGTTCCGGCGCGCGGTTTCCTCTCCCCCTCCCGCGAGCGGGATGGGGCCGGGGGGTGGGCTCCCGGCAACGGCAAGTGGAACGGGTGAGGAGAGCGGGCGCCCACCCCCTAGCCCCCTCCCGCACGCGGGAGGGGGGACAAGCTCGTGATCTCCCTCTCCACCTCGGACCCCGGCTTCGCGCGCGACTTCGCCGCTCTCGTCGACGCCCGCCGCGAGGTGGAGGCCGATGTCGCGCGCGACGTGCGCACGATCGTCGCGAGCGTCCGCGACGAAGGCGACGCCGCCATTCGCGCCTTCACCGAGAAGTTCGACGGGCACGACCTCAACGACACCGGCTGGCGCATCGAGAAGGCGGAATGTGTCGCCGCGCTCGATGGCCTCGACGCCGACCTCCGCGCCGCGCTCGAACTTGCCCACACCCGCATCACCGCCTACCATGAGCAGCAGCGCCCGGCCGACACCGACTCCACCGACGACGCCGGCGTCCGCACCGGCGCCCGCTGGCGGCCGGTCGATGCGGCGGGGGTCTATGTTCCCGGCGGCCGCGCGGCCTATCCCTCGTCGGTGCTGATGAACGCCGTCCCCGCCAAGGTCGCAGGCGTCGAACGGCTCGTCATGGTCACCCCCACCCCCAAGGGCGAAGCCAACCCGCTCGTCCTTGCCGCTGCGGCGCTGGCAGGCGTCGACGAGGTGTGGCGCATCGGCGGCGCGCAGGCGATCGCCGCGCTCGCCTACGGCACCGATCGGATCAAGCCGGTCGACGTCGTCACTGGCCCCGGCAATTCCTGGGTCGCCGAGGCCAAGCGGCAATTGTACGGGGTTGTCGGCATCGACATGGTCGCGGGGCCTAGCGAGATCGTCGTCGTCGCCGACGGCCGGAACGATCCCGAATGGATCGCCGCGGACCTCTTGAGCCAGTCCGAGCACGACCCGACCAGCCAGTCGATCCTGTTCACTGACGATGCCGCCTTTGCGCGCGCGGTCGCCGAGGCGGTCGATCTCCAGATCGGCACGCTGGAGACCGCCAAGGTCGCCCGCGCCGCGTGGGACGCCAACGGCGCGATCATCGTCACCGCCGATCTCGACGAGGCGATCCCGCTGGTCAACCGCCTCGCGCCCGAACATCTCGAGCTCGCGGTCGACGATCCGCAGGCATTGTTCGATCAGGTCCGCCACGCCGGCTCGGTCTTCCTCGGCCGGCACACGCCCGAGGCGGTGGGCGATTACGTCGCCGGCCCCAACCACGTCCTCCCCACCGGCCGCCGCGCGCGCTTCTCCTCGGGGCTGTCGGTGCTCGACTTCATGAAGCGCACCAGCTTCCTCCAGCTTGACCCCGAGTCGCTCGGTCGCGTAGGCCCCGCCGCGATCGCACTCGCGACCGCCGAGGGGCTGCCCGCGCACGCCCGTTCGGTGTCGATCCGCCTGTCGGGCGACCAACCGGAATTGAACCTATGAGCCGTACCGCCGCCCGCTCCCGGGCACGCGCCGCCGCGCGCCTCGCCGCCGTTCAGGCGCTCTACCAGCACGAGATGGAGGGCACCGCAATTCCGACGCTGCTCCACGAATTCCACCAACACCGGCTTGGGCAGCGGATCGACGACGCCGAGTTCGCCGATGCCGACGTCGCCTTCTTCGACGACCTCGTCGGCGGCGTCGCCGCGCGTGCCGAGGAGCTCGACCGCCGCATCGGCGAGAAACTGGCCAGGGGCTGGAGCCTCGCGCGGCTCGACAAGCCGATGAAGGCGATCCTGCGCGCCGGCGCCTACGAGCTGCTCGCGCGCGCCGACGTGCCCACCAAGACGGTCATCAGCGAATATCTCGACGTTGCCGACGCCTTCTACGACAAGCCCGAAAAGGGCTTCGTCAATGGCCTGCTCGACGCGCTGGCGAAGGACGTGCGCGGCTGATCGTGGGCGAGGTCGTCAACCTGCGGCGGGCGCGAAAGGCCAAGGCACGGGCCGCGAAGGAAGCGGCGGCGACCGTCAACCGTGTCGCGTTCGGGCGATCCAGGGCGCAGAAGAAGGCCGACCATGCCGACGCCGATCGGCTCCATCAGGAACTCGACGGCGCAACGCTCGATCGCTGAAATAGCGGACGCGGCGCTCAGCGCGCCTGCAACACCATGTTGAACGGTCCCTCGGTCGCGCGGTCCACCCGATCGAATCCACCGGCCATGACGACCGATCGCAGCGTGGCCTCGCCCGCTTGTGCGCCGAGCCCCGCGCCGACCTCCTGATCGAGCGAGGTCGGAATGCAGATCATCGTCGATGCGTTGTAGTAGAGGCGGCCCACCGGGTTCATGTTGTCGCCCGGCGCGTCGCCCGCGACCGGCTCGACGATCATCCAGGTCCCTTGGGGCGCGAGCATCTCGTGCATGTGCTCCGCGCAGCCGCGTGGGTCGCCCATGTCGTGCAGGCAATCGAACATCGTGATGAGGTCGAAATCGCCCTCGCCGATGTCCTTCGCCGTCACCGCCTCGAAGCGCACCCGATCGCCGAGGCCATGCGCGGCGGCGTGGCGGCGGGCTTCCTCGATCGAGGGCTCGTGGAAGTCGAACCCCACGAAGTCGCTTTCGGGATAGGCCTCCGCCATGAGCAGCGTCGAAAAGCCGACGCCGCAGCCGACATCGGCCACCTTCGCCCCCGCCCGCAGCCGATCCTCCACGCCGTCGAGCGCCGGAATCCACGCCTGGACGATGTTGTTGACGTAGCCGGGCCGGAAGAACGCGCCGGTCGCGCAGAACAGACAGCCGGCATGGTCGCCCCAGCGCACGCCGGTGCCCTTGCGGAAACATTCCTCGACCTTGGCTTCGGCTTCGACCATCGCGGCTGCCAGCTCGAACGCGCCCGCCAGATAGACAGGGCTGTCGCGCTCGAAGAACACCATGCGCTGCTCGGGGTTGAGGCTGAAGCGATCGCCGGCGGCATCGTAATCGACATAGCCGTTGGCGGCCTGGGCAAGCGCCCATTCGCGGACATAGCGTTCATGAAGGTCGCCTGCGCGGCGCGCCAGTTCCGCCGCCGTGACGGGGCCCTCTCCCAGCGCGTCGAACAGGCCCAGCCGCATGCCGATCCGCACCGTCGGCACGCTCACCGCGCCACCGAGATCGCCGAGCATCTTGCCGACGAAGGCGTGCAATTTCTCCTGGTCGATCGGCGGCATCGGACACCTCCCTGCCCTGCGAGGCCGCGTGTTCTGCGCGAGCGTTCGAAAGCCGCACGAGAATAGCATATGGCGGGCCCGGCTGCCGCTTCCGTAGTCATACGGAGACGACCTGCCGCAGGAAGGACGATGCGATGGCGAATTGCGTGCGATCCGCGCTAAACGGGGGCCGCACGCCACCAAGGGAGCGATCCGATCACCGAAGCCGAGTTCCTCGCCGCGTTGCGCGCACTGCCGCTGCACCCGGGCGCATGCGGGCTGCTCGACGACACCGCCGCGCTCGACGGGCTGATCCTGACCACCGACACGATCGTCGAGAGCGTCCACTACCTGCCCCACGACCCGCCCGGCGATGTCGCGTGGAAGCTGCTCGCGGCGAACCTATCGGATCTCGCCGCCAAAGGCGCGACGCCGGAGGGGATCCTTCTTAATTATCCACTTTCCCGTTCCCCCGCGAAGGCGGGGGTCCAGTCTCGACGCGAAGCGTCGAACGCGCTGCCGCGCGCGCAATCGCGTGGGGCTGGACCCCGGCCTTCCCCGGGGAACGAAGATGAGTGGAACGTGGCCTTCCTCGCCGGTTTCGATCACGCCCTAACCCATTTCGCCTGCCCGCTCCTCGGCGGCGATACCGTGTCGCTGCCGCCGGGCGCGCCGCGCGTCATCAGCCTCACCGCAATCGGCCGTGGGAGCGGTGCCCCCACCCGCAGCGGCGCGCGCACGGGCGACGCGCTCTATGTCACCGGCACGATCGGCGACGCGGGCGCGGGGCTGCGGATCGCGCGCGGCGAGACCGGCCCCGCCGCGCTGCTCGCCGCCTACCGTCGCCCGCAGCCGCGTCTCGCCGAGGGTCGCGCGCTCGCGCCGCACGTCCATGCGATGATGGACGTTTCCGACGGCCTTCTTCTCGACGCCACGCGCATGGCCTCCGCCAGTGGTCTCGCCGTCGAAATCGACCTCGCCGCCGTCCCGCTTTCCGCCGAGTATCGCACCTACGCGGGCGACGACCGCCCCGCGCGCATCGCCGCCGCGACCGCAGGCGACGATTACGAGCTGCTCTTCGCCGCCCGCGCCGATACTCGTCCGCGCGTGCCCGCGACGTGCGTTGGTCGCTTCACCGACGGCAGCGGGCTTGCGCTCACCGACGCCGGCGCCCCCGTGCCGCTTCCAGTCCAACTCGGCTTCGAGCACCGTCCTTAGCCGCTTGCGCAACCGAGACGCGGGCTTATACCCTCGTGCCAAAGTCGGGGGACCGTTCGGACGCGCCCGGACAATAAAGGGGAAAAAGCATGACGTTCGTCTACGCCGCAATCGTCTGCGGCCTGATCGCCGTGGTTTACGGCTTCATCACGAGCCAGCAGGTGCTGCGCGCATCGGCCGGCAGCGAGAAGATGCAGGACATCGCCGCCGCGATCCAGGAAGGCGCCAAGGCGTATCTCGGCCGCCAATACACCACGATCGCGATCGTCGGCGTCGTCGTCGCGATCATCCTTTTCCTGACGCTGGGGCTCACCTCCACCATCGGCTTCGTGATCGGCGCGGTGCTTTCGGGCGCGGCGGGGTTCGTCGGCATGAACATCTCGGTGCGCGCCAACGTCCGCACCGCGGAAGCCGCGCGCACCTCGCTCCAGGGCGGGCTCACGCTCGCGTTCCGCTCGGGCGCGGTCACCGGCATGCTCGTCGCCGGGCTCGGCCTGCTCGCGATCTCGGGCTTCTTCTGGTATCTGACCGGCCCCGGCGGCTACGCCCCCAATGATCGCATCATCATCGAAGCGCTGACTGCGCTCGCATTCGGCGCGTCGCTCATCTCGATCTTCGCGCGCCTGGGCGGCGGCATCTTCACCAAGGCCGCCGACGTCGGCGCGGACCTCGTCGGCAAGGTCGAGGCCGGAATTCCCGAGGACGACCCCCGCAACCCGGCCGTGATCGCCGATAACGTCGGCGACAATGTCGGCGACTGCGCAGGCATGGCAGCCGATCTGTTCGAGACCTATGTCGTGACGCTGGGCGTGACGATGATCTCGATCGCACTCCTCGTCCGCGCGAGCGGGGCCGAGCTGCTCGGGCTGATGTCGCTGCCGTTGCTCGTCGGCGGCGCGTGCATCATCACCTCGATCATCGGCACCTACATGGTCCGCCTGGGCGGCGGCTCGATCATGGGCGCGCTCTACAAGGGCTTCTTCACCTCCGCCGTCCTCTCGGCCTTCGCGATCTTCGGCGTGACCAAGTGGGTCCTGGGCGATCTCAACACGACGATCGGCGGCGCGGGGTTCCTCGATGCGCCGGCCGACGCGCTCACCGGGAGCGTCGCCGCGGTCGCGACCACGGGCGCGGGCTTCACCGGCATGGACCTGTTCTGGTGCATGATGATCGGCCTGGTCGTGACCGGCCTGATCGTGTGGATCACCGAATACTACACCGGCACCAACTATCGCCCGGTGCGCAGCATCGCCAAGGCGTCGGAGACCGGCCACGGCACCAACGTCATCCAGGGTCTCGCCGTCAGCCTCGAATCGACCGCGCTGCCGACGCTCGTGATCGTCATCGCGGTGGTCGCGACCTACCAGCTCGCCGGCGTCATCGGCATCGCCTTCGCCGCGACCTCGATGCTCGCGCTTGCCGGCATGGTGGTGGCGCTCGACGCCTACGGGCCGGTGACCGACAATGCCGGCGGCATCGCCGAGATGGCGGGGCTGCCCGACGACGTGCGCGGCCGCACCGACGCGCTCGACGCGGTCGGCAACACCACCAAGGCCGTGACCAAGGGCTATGCGATCGGCTCGGCGGCGCTCGCCGCCCTCGTGCTGTTCGGCGCCTATACGAGCGACCTCGGCGTCTATTTCCCCGCCCTTACGGTCGATTTCTCGCTCAGCAATCCGTACGTCATCGTCGGGCTGCTGCTGGGCGCGATGCTGCCCTTCATCTTCGGCGCGTTCGGGATGACCGCGGTGGGCCGCGCGGCGGGGGCAGTGGTCGAGGAAGTGCGTGGGCAGTTCCGCGACAATCCGGGCATCATGCAGGGCACCAGCCGCCCCAATTACGGCCGCACCGTCGATCTCGTCACCAAGGCGGCGATCCGCGAGATGATCGTGCCCAGCCTGCTGCCGGTGCTGAGCCCGATCGTGGTCTATTTCGTCGTCACCTGGGTGGCGGGCCAGGCCAACGGCTTCGCCACCGTCGGCGCAATGCTGCTCGGCGTGATCGTCTCTGGGCTGTTCGTCGCGATCTCGATGACCTCGGGCGGCGGCGCGTGGGACAACGCCAAGAAGTTCATCGAGGACGGCAATCACGGCGGCAAGGGCTCGGAGGCCCACAAGGCCGCGGTGACGGGCGACACCGTCGGCGATCCCTACAAGGATACCGCGGGGCCGGCGGTCAATCCGATGATCAAGATCACCAACATCGTCGCGCTGCTGCTGCTCGCAGCGCTCGCGGCGGGTGGCGCGGGCTGACCCGTCCAGCGAGCGCTCTCTCGAAAAGCCCCGCCCGGACAAGCGCCGGACGGGGCTTTTTCGTACCTGCTGACCTCCCGTCGCGGCTCGGGCGCTATAGTCCTCTTTTGTTCTTTTTCGCTGTCCTACAAGCCCGCATCCATGTCATGCTGCGCGCTGCTCTTTGATTCGGTTGATCTCGCGCGCGTCGGCGCTTCGCCGACCGAACGGCCGCGCCTGCCCTGGCGCGGCATGCAGGAGGGGAAGTCAGGGGGGACGTACCGCTGCTTTCGCTGCGTTCCACACTGCCCGCGCACCGCACCCGCGCCGGACTCGTCTGTGTTCTCCTGCCGACAACGTAGCGCCGCGCCGATCGGTTGCCGATGTGCGCTGAACGGCTAAAACCGACATTCTTCCTGATGCGAACGGGGGTGCCGATGCGTTTCATCCTTCCTGCCCTGCTCCTCGCGCTCGCCGCACCCGCACAGGCCGACGAGCCCGCGCCCGATCTGGTCGCGCTCGTCAACCCGCTGATGGGCAGCGATTCGAGCTACGAGCTCTCCTACGGCAACACCTATCCTTCGGTGAGCGTCCCCTGGGGCACCAACGCCTGGACGCCGCAGACCGGCAAGATGGGCGACGGCTGGGGCTATACCTACGACGCCTATAAAATCCGCGGCATCAAGCAGACGCACCAGCCGAGCCCGTGGATGAACGATTACGGCGCCTTCTCGCTCTTTGCAGAAACGGGGCCACTCGTCGTCGACGAGGAGAAGCGCGCCTCGTGGTTCAGCCACAAGGCCGAGGAGGCGCACCCGCACCGCTACAAGGTCTATCTCGCCGATTACGACACGATGGCCGAGGTGACGCCCACCAGCCACGCCGCGATCTTCCGCTTCACCTTCCCCAAGGCCGATCAGGCGCACATCCTGCTCGACGCCTTCAATGGCGGCTCATCGGTGGCGATCGACCCCGCGCATCGCCGCATCACCGGCTGGACGCGCAACAATCACGGCGGTGTGCCCGACAATTTCAAGACGTATTTCGTCGCCGAGTTCAGCCGCCCTTTCACGAGCGTGCAGACCTGGGGCGACGGTTATGCGCTCCTTCCCGGCGGTGCGACGCGCGCGGGCGAGCATGTCGGCGCGGTGGTCAGCTTCGCAAGTGACGCGGGCGAGCAGGTCGAGGTCCGCGTCGCCTCCTCGTTCATCAGCCCCGAGCAGGCCCAGCTCAACCTCGATCGTGAGACCGCCGGGAAGAGCTTCGATCAGGTCGCCGATGCTGCGCACGACGCCTGGCAGCACGAGCTCGCCCGCATCCGCGTCGAAGGCGACAGCATCGACGACAAGCGCACCTTCTATTCGTGCCTGTGGCGGATGATGCTCTTCCCGCGGCCGCTGGGCGAGGTGAATGCGCAGGGTCAACTCGTCCATTACAGCCCGTATAACGGCAAGGTGGAAACCGGCCCGCTCTATACCGACAACGGCTTCTGGGACACGTTCCGTGCGGTCTTTCCCTTCTTCTCGCTGATGTATCCCAAGCGCGACGCCGAGATCATGCAGGGGCTCGCCAACACCGTCGAAGAAGGCGGCTGGCTCCCCGAATGGGCGAGCCCCGGCTATCGCGACGTGATGATCGGCTCGAACTCCGCCGCGATCATCGCCGATGCCTATCTCAACGGCGTCCGCGGGTTCGATATCGACACGCTTTACGGCGCAATCCTCAAGAACGCGAACACCACCAAGGGCCGCCCAACCAACAGCAAGGGCAAGACAATCAGCGCGGTCGGGCGCGAGGGGGTGAACTGGTACAACCGCCTCGGCTATGTGCCCTATGACGTCGGCATCGACGAAAGCGCCGCGCGCACGCTCGAATATGCCTATGACGATTTCACCATCTCGCGCCTCGCCGCGGCGCTCGGCAAGCCCGAGGACGCGGAGCGCTTCGCGGCGCAGGCGATGAACTACAAGAAGCTGTTCGATCCCCGCGTCGGCTGGATGCGCGGCCGCAACAAGGACGGCAGCTTCCAGTCACCCTTCAACCCGCTCAAATGGGGCGATGCCTTCACGGAGGGCAACAGCCTCCATTATAGCTGGACGGCGATGCAGGACATTGCGGGCCTGATCGACCTGATGGGCGGCCGCGAGGCGTTCGTCGCCAAGCTCGATTCGGTGTTCGACATGCCGCCCAAATTCGACGACAGCTATTATGGCCAGGTGATCCACGAGATCCGCGAGATGCAGATCGAGGGGCTGGGCAATTACGCGCACGGCAACCAGCCGATCCAGCACATGATCTACCTGTACGATTATGCCGGTGCGCCGTGGAAGGCGCAGGCCCGTGTGCGGCAGGTGATGCATAAGCTCTACGCCGCCACGCCCGACGGCTATCCCGGCGACGAGGATAACGGCCAGACCTCGGCCTGGTACGTGTGGAGCGCGCTCGGCTTCTATCCCGTCGCGCCCGCGACCGGACAATACGTGATCGGCACGCCGCTGTTCGACCGCGCGACGCTCGCGATGCCGAGCGGCAAGACGCTGACGATCATCGCCGAGAATAACGGCCCCCGCCATCCCTACATCCAGTCCGCGACCTTCAACGGCCGCCCGCTCGACCGGACCTGGGTCTCGCACGATATGCTCGAGGCGGGCGGCACGCTCGCCTTCGTGATGGGCGCCGAGCCGAACAAGGCCTGGGCGAGCACCCCCGCGGCGGCGCCCTTCTCGATGTCCTCGCGATAGCGGCTACACCACCGCAAGCGCCTTGTTGTCGAACGCGCCCGCAAACTCGGCCATGATCTCGACCTTGCGCTCGATCGATTTGAGCACCTCGGCCGCGAAGTTCGCCTTGTTCATCGTGCTACAGCTCGTCAGATTGCCCGGGCTGAATACGTTCACCTCAAGGATCTTGTCGCCGACGATGTCGATGCCGACGAGAAACATGCCGTCGGCGATCAGCTTGGGCCGGATGAGCTCGGCGACGCGCAGCTCGGTCTCGCCGATCTCGGCCGCGACCGCCTTGCCGCCCGCATGGACGTTGCTGCGAATATCGTCCTCCGCGCTCACCCGCCGCAGCGCGGCGAACTTGTTGCCGACCCGCAAGGGACTGCCGTTCATCAGGAACAGCCGGATGTCGCCCTTCGCCGCGGCGGGCACATAGGCCTGCGCGATCAGATAGCCGTCGCGCGCGACCGCCTCGATCATCTGGTTGATGTTCGACTTGTTGTCGTCGCCGACCAGAAACACGCTCTGCCCGCCCGATCCCTGCAACGGCTTGAGCACGATCTTGCCGTGCTCTTCGGCGAACGCCTTCACATCGGCGGGGGTGTTGGTGATGAGCGTCGCCGCGCGCACCGTCTCCGGAAACGACTGAAAATAGAGTTTGTTGATCGCGTGCGACAGGCTGTCGGGATCGTTGAGGACGAGCACCCCGCGCGCCGCTGCGGCGCGGCCGAACAGGATGCCCGCGCTCTCCGCCCAGGGCCGGGCGTGCTCGAGCGACGGATCGCTGCGCAGCATCAGCACGTCCATGTCGGCGACGTCGACCATCTCGCATTCGTCCGCGACCGCCTGCATCGCCTTGAAGAACTCGGCGCGCGTCTTGATCTTCTTCGTCGGCGCGAAACGAGCGTGGACGCGTAGCCGATCGGTCGCGTCCATCACGAAATCGCCCGGCGTGACGTAGCAGGCGCGATGCCCACGCTTTACCGCCTCGTGCGCGAGCAACGTCGTCGTGTAGTTGGGGTGCTCGGTTGCCATGTCGTTGACGAAAAACGCGATCAGCATCTGGGGGTACTCCGTTCACAGCAGTTCGGCGGGAGAGGAAATCGTTCGCATCTTCGCGATTCGATCCGCAACGTCGGGGCGGTCGAGGAAGGCGGGCGTGACGCGCGGGCGATGCAACAGGCCGCGCAGCCGGAGCTCCTCGACGACGGGGATATGGCGCACGGCGATCTTGCCGAACCAGAACGGCTCGAGGCTCTCGCCGCGGGCGAGCATGCCGAGCACCGCCTGGAAGCCCCGCAGATAGATCGCGTCCTTGCTCAGCCCGCCCGATCGATAGACGCGCGCGGCGATGTTGAACGCGGCGCGTTGCCCGAAGCCCCATTGATCGTGCAGCAGCCGGAAGCTGTCGATGAAGCTCGCGCCGTCGATCATCGCATCGACCGCGAGCACGCGCGCGGCGAGCAGCCGCAGCCGCGCGCGCGTGAGGCCGCCGACTGCGCATTCGGCGAATACCCCGAGCCCTTCCTGAATGCCCTCGTACCCGGCCAGCCCGCTGCCGAAAATCTTGAGCCCCTGCGCGTTGCCGTTGATGCACGTGAGCAGATGGATGCTGACCTCGTGCTGGAGCAGCGCATCGAGCCGATGCCGCCGCATGCGCGTTGCGGTCGAGATCAGCAGCTTGGCGCCCGACACCATCATCCCCGCGGCGATGTCCTCCCGGAGCTGGATCGTGGCGGCAAAATCCGGATCGGCCTGCTGATAGCGCTCGATGAGCGCGCGCGCGGCGTCGCGCACCTCGTGCGCCTCGACAGGTTCGCTCCTGGCGCCCTTGCGCGGCTCGACGGCATCGAGAATCGCCCGCGCGCTGTCGCGCAACGACTTCTCGACCGGCCCGTAGAGCATCAGCGACGAATAGCGGAACGAGGGCAGGTTCCGGCACTGGAGCATCGTGAGCTGCTGATCGAGCTCGCGGCGCTTCTCGGCGAACACCGATTCGAGCACCGGGTCCTCGACGCGCTTGAGGTCGATCGCGTAGAGCCGCCGCTTCTCGATCTCGGGCGCGACCGTCAGCGGGCGATAGCGAAAGCGCGGGGGCTTCTGGTGGTCGTCGGCGCAGAACTGCTCGAACGCGGCCTGCGTGTTGATCGGCGAGATGCCGAGCAGGAGATCGAACGACCGCGCGATCCGATCGAGCTTGCGATCGACCGTCTTGGCCGATGCGATGAACGAGCTTCGCCCAAGCGCGCGGTGGTGCGCGGGCGCGCGATGGCCGCTCGCGCGAATGAACGCCTGGAATGCCTGGAGCAGCGAATCGAAGATCGCGACGATCAGATCGTGTTGAAGCTGGGGATAGATGCCGGCGTCGCTCTCAGGCACCCGATGGACCTGCGGGATGCCGATCGAAATGTGCGAAAGCCACGGCTGCTCGCGCACCAGCGCTTCGATACCGGGCTCGAAATAGCCGCTGGCGACCGACGACACCTTGGGATGGCGGAGATCGAGCTCGACCCCGACAAGCGCCTCTTCGAGCGCGCGCGCCGCCGCCTGCGCGGCCTCGTCGTCGCTCGCGCTCATTCGAAAGTCGAACGATTCGAGCCGCTGGGTCTTGTCCTCCAGATCGGGCGCCCGCGGCAGGTCGTAAACCGAGACGAGCAGCACATGGCCGCAGTCGGCATGCTGCTTGCGCACAATCTCGCCGATCAGCGCATCCGCCTCGGCGTCGCACTCGGGCTCGTCCGCCCACGAAACATAGGCCGATCCGGTCTCGACCACGCGTCGTGCGATCCCGTCCGTGGTATCCGGGTCGAAGCGGCCGAGCAGCAGGAACGGCAGCGGTCGATCGACGTGCGCGCGGCCGCCGCACCCCAGCACCTTTCGAAAGGCGCCGCGTCGCGCGGGCGTCACGTTTCCGGGCGCGCGCCCGTCGCGCGCAGCCTCATCCGCCATCGAGGATCGTTCGGGCTGTGGCGGCGACGTGGTTGACGAAGCCGCGCATGGCATCGAGCGCCGCCCGATCCGGCACACCCGTCCATTCGTCCATGAACATCTTCTTGAATTCGATCGCGATCGCGCATCCGTGCTCGGGATAGCGCGCGTGGACGAAGCGCGTCTGCTCGCCCTTGCCCTGAAAGGCGACGTTCTCCCGCACGTCTAGGCGGCGGCCGGCGAAATCGTAATCGCGCATCGCCTCGATCAGCGGGTCGAGCAGCCATGCCCAGCGCTCGCGCGGCATCGAGAAGGTGCCGATGTTGATGTCGGGCGCTTCCGCCGCGTCGGCGGGCGGCGCATCGGGGCCGTCGCGGCGATGGTTGTAGCTGTGGATGTCGAGCAGCACGAAGCGGCCGTGCGCCGCCGCGATCCCGTCGAGCAAGGTGCCGAGCATCGCATAATAAGCATCGTGAAGCGCGAGCGACCGCTCGGCAAAGGCGTCATTGGGCGTCTCGCGCCAGACCTTCAGTCCCCAGCTTTGCTCAGGCGTGCGGTAAACCGCCACGTCGCGGGCGCGGTTGAGATCGATCTCGAATCGCGACCGCCCCGCGATCAGGTGGGTCGGCACATCGACGATCGCCTGCCCGGTGAACGGATCCTCCTCGCGCAGCCGCTCCGCCTCGGAAAGCGCCATCGCCGCGCGCGTTTCGTCGCGCAGCCCCGGGCCGTCATGGATCGCGGTCGCGACGATGGGTCCCTCTCCGCGCTGCAGCGTCCACCACGGCGATGTGTTTTCCGGCGTGTGACTCAACAACGGCCCTCCTGCGGGAAGGAAACCGTCCAACGCCGCGAATGGTTGCCGCGCGCCGGCGCCACGCGTCAGAAGGCGCTCACTATCCAGTATGCGACCGCCGAGATCACCGCCGCCGCGGGGAGCGTCACCACCCAGGCGACGACGATGTTGCTCGCGACGTTCCAGCGCACCGCCGACAACCGGCGGGAGGCGCCGACGCCGATGATCGCGCCGGTGATCGTGTGCGTGGTCGAGACGGGGATGCCGAGCGCGGTCGCGCCGAACAAGGTGATCGCGCCGCCCGTCTCGGCGCAGAAGCCCTGCGCAGGCGTCAGCCGCGTGATCTTCGATCCCATCGTGTGGACGATCCGCCAGCCGCCAAAGAGCGTGCCAAGCGCCATCGCCGCCTGGCAGGCGAGCACCACCCACAACGGGATATGGAACTCGCCGCCCAGCATGCCCTGCGAATAGAGCAGCACCGCGATGATCCCCATCGTCTTCTGCGCGTCGTTGCCGCCATGCCCCAGCGAATAGAGCGCGGCCGAGACGAGCTGGAGCTTGCGATAGCGCTTGTCGACCCCCAGCGGGCTGAGCCTGAGGCTGGTCCATGCGACCACCAGCACCAGCGCCATCGCCAGTACCAGCCCCAAAGCGGGGGAGCCGACGATCGCCACCACCGTCTTGGTGACGCCCGCCCATTCGATCGTCGAAAGACCCGCCTTGGCCAGCCCCGCGCCGATGAGGCCACCGATCAGCGCATGGCTCGACGAGGACGGGATCCCCAGCACCCACGTGATGACGTTCCACGCGATCGCGCCGGTCAGCGCGGCGAACACCACCGAGGCATCGACGATGTCGGCGTTGATGATCCCCGATCCGATCGTGTTGGCGACGTGCAGGCCGAACACCAGGAAGGCGATGAAGTTGAAGAACGCCGCCCAGGCGACCGCCCAATGCGGCTTGAGCACGCGCGTCGAGACGACCGTCGCGATCGAATTGGCGGCGTCGTGCAGCCCGTTCAGGAAATCGAACAGCAGCGCGACCGCGATCAGCGCGACGAGCAGGGGAAGCGAGAGCATCGCGCCGCCTCAGGCGTGGTCGATCACGAGGCCCTGGACCTCGTTGGCGATATCCTCGAACTTGTCGACGATCTTCTCCAGATGACCGTACACCTCGCGCCCGACGACGAACGCCATCGGCTTGGTGTCGCCGTGTTCCTTGAACAAGGCCTTCAGCCCGGCCTCGTGGATCTCGTCGGCATGGCCTTCGAGCTGGATGAGCCGCGCGGTGAGATCATGCAGCCGCGCCGCGTTCGGCCCCAGCCGCCGGAGCAAGGGGATTGCCTCGGCGGTGACGCGCGCGGCCTCGACGATGATCCCGCTCATGTCGCGCATCTGCGGTTCGAATCGGTCGAGTTCGTACAAGGCGATCGACTTGGCGGTGCCGTTCATCTGGTCGATCGCGTCGTCCATCGTACCGATCAGGTCGATGATCGCGCTGCGGTCGAACGGCGTCACGAACACGCGCCGCACGTCGCCCAGTACCTCGCGCGTGATGTCGTCGGCCTGGTGCTCGCGGCGGATGATCTCGGCGATGTGCGCGGGAATGTCGGCGCCGTCGCTCAGCAGGTTGGCGAGCGCCTCGCTGCCCGCGACCAACGTCGCGGCATGCGCCTCGAACAATTCGAAGAACCGCCCCTGTTGCGGCATCAGGGCGTGAAACCAGCGCAACATCGGCAGCGTCTCCTGCATCTTGGATTGGACCGCGGGCATCGCCCGCTCGGCAAGCGGTGCCGGCGCCGGCGGCGCGCGAAAGCCGGCGATCAGCGCCTTGAGCTCGGGTTCGTCGACCGCCTTCGCGGCCTCGGCGAGATCGAACCAGCGCGTCTCGCGCTCGTCCTGCTCGGGCCATTCGTCGGCCTGGGTGCGGAACTGGAGCGGGAAGACCGCGACGTTCATGTTGCGCGTGGTGCCGTCGGGCCGGCGCTTGGCGTAGCGATATTCGCCGAGCGCGGTGGGGCACGCGATTCCCGTCACGCCCGCTTCCTCGAACGCCTCGTGCGCGGCGGCTTCGTGGAGCGCGATCCCCTTCACCGGATTGCCCTTGGGCACCACCCAGCGCCGCGATTCGCGCGACGTGATCAGCATCACGCGCGCCGCGCCATCGGGCTCGATCCGGTAGGGCAAGGCGGCAACCTGGCGGATGACGGGAAACTTTCGGTCTTGTGACGGATGCGCGCTCGATAGTGCGTCCGGCCGGGGAAGCCAACAGACTCCTCTTCGTCCCGGGCGAGGATTCGCCGCCGCTTCCCTTTTCCCGCGTCCCGCGCTATGGCGCCGCGTCCATGAATTTGCATCATTGCTAGAGGGTTGTTTGGCAAAGGAAGAACTTCTCGAAATGCGCGGGCAGGTGGTTGAACTGCTGCCCAACGCCATGTTCCGCGTCCGGCTGGAAAATGACCACGAGATCCTCGGTCATACCGCAGGCAAGATGCGCAAGAACCGCATCCGCGTGCTCGTCGGCGACGAGGTGCTCGTCGAGCTGACGCCTTACGACCTGACCAAGGGTCGCATTACGTACCGTTTCAAATAGGGCGTCCGGGCCGATGCGGCTCGTGCTCGCTTCCTCCTCGCCGCGCCGCCGCGACCTGCTCGCGCGGCTCGGCATCGCGCCGCATCGTATCGTCGCCCCCGAGATCGACGAGACCCCGCTCGCGCGCGAGCTGCCGCGTGCCTACGCGCTCCGCCTCGCCGAGGCCAAGGCGCATGCGGTACCGCGCGAGGCGGGCGATGTTGTCCTCGCCGGCGACACCACGATCGCGCTCGGCCGCCGGATCCTGCCGCCCGCCGAGGACGAGGTCGTCCAGCGCCGCCTGCTTGGCCTGCTCTCGGGCCGTCGTCACCACTGCCTCTCGGCCGTGTGCGTGATCGATGGCGAAGGCCGCGCGCGCACCCGCCTCGTCGACACGATCGTCGCGTTCAAGCGACTCTCTGACACCGAAATCGACCGCTATGTCGCGTGCGGCGAGGGGTTGGGCAAGGCGGGCGGCTATGCGATCCAGGGCCGGGCGGAGGCGTTCGTCCGGTTCCTGGGGGGCAGCCATTCGGGCGTCATTGGCCTGCCGCTCTTCGAGACGCGCGCGCTGCTCGAAGCGTCGGGCATCGCGCTTGGCTGAGTGGCTCTACGAGGCCGGCATCGGCGAAGCGCGTGCGGCGCTCGTCGACGCCGGCGCGATCGTCGAAGCGCGGATCGAACTCGACGGCAATCTTGCGGTCGGCACCGTCGCCGAGGCGCGGCTGCGCGACGGCTGGGTGGCGCTGGCGGACGGCAGCGAGGCCGTGCTCGACCGCACGCCACGGCTGAGCCAGGGTGCAGCACTTCTCGTCGAGATCGTCCGCGAGGCCATCCCCGAGCCCGGCCGCGCCAAGCGCGCCCGCGCCATTCCGGCGGCGTCCGGCGCGACGCCCGGCCCGGGCCCCGATCTCCTCACGCGCATCACCGCGACCGGGCTTCCCGTTCGCCGCCTCCATGCGCATGAGCCCGACGCGTTCGAGGCCGCGGGCTGGTCGGAGGTGCTCGACGAGGCCGAAACCGGCGAGATCGGCTTCGGCCGCGGCGCGCTCCGCCTTTCGCCCACCCCGGCGATGACATTGTTCGACGTGGACGGTTCCCCGCCCCTGCTCGATCTCGCGCGCGCCGGCGCCACCGCCGCCGCCCAGGCGATCCGCCGGTTCGACATCGGCGGCTCGATCGGTCTCGATCTCCCGACGCTCGCGGGCAAGGCCGAGCGCCAGCGCATCGCCGAGGCGATCGATGCCGCGCTCCCGCTGCCCTTCGAGCGCACCGCGATGAACGGGTTCGGCTTCCTGCAGATCGTCCGGCCCCGCCCGCGCGCGTCGCTCGTCGAGCTGCTCCGTGCCGATCCGGCCGGCGCCATCGCCCGCGCCGTCCTGCGCGCGATCGAGCGCACGCCGCCGCCGGTGCCGGCCGGGCATCGCCTGCCCGCGCCGGCGCTTGCCTGGCTGGAGGCGCGCCCCCATCTCGTCGCCGAGCTGGCGCGCCGCACGGGCACGCCCGTCCGATTCACCACCGGAGCCTGACATGCCCCGCGCCGACACCTGCCCGATCTGCGGTGCATCCGCCGCCCCCGAGCACAAGCCGTTCTGTAGCCGTGGCTGCCGGGATCGCGACCTTCTGCAATGGCTCGGCGAGGGCTATCGCGTGCCCGCCGAGCCGGTCGATCCCGGCTCGCTGGCGAACGCGCGCTCGGGGCTGGACAGCCGCGACGACCGTGATTAAAGCGCCCGTCTCTTCCGGCGACCGTCGGACGTGCCCAGGTAGCTCAGTTGGTAGAGCATGCGACTGAAAATCGCAGTGTCGGCGGTTCGATCCCGTCCCTGGGCACCATTATTTCCCGATAGAAGAGCGCGCGGCGCCGCCTGATCCTGGACGGTGTTTCGACCATCGAACGCCTGTCCGCGGCACGATCCGCACACCACCGCTTGACCGCCCGCCCCGCTTTCCCTAACCGGCTGCCTTCGCCAGGCATGGCCCCTTCGTCTAGC
>CAMLGC010000048.1 GCA_946479505.1 uncultured Sphingomonadaceae bacterium | reverse complement strand
AGCACCTTGCGGATGCCGATCTCCTTGGTCCGCCGCTCGGCGGTGAAGGCGGCGAGCCCGAACAGGCCGAGACAGCCGATCACCACCGCCAGGATCGCGAACGCGCCGAACAATTGGGCGCGCGCCTCGTCGCGGTCGTAGAGCTTGCTGACGATGTCGTCGACGAAACGCGCCTGGAACGGGATGTCGGGTACCAACCGCTGCCAGATCGCCTCGGCCCTGTCGTAAACGGCGCTCGGATTGCGCCCCTTGAAGCGGACCATCAACTGCGAGACGATGCCGGTATCGTAGAGATAGAACATCGGCTGGAGCGGATCGCGGACCGAGCGATAGCGCACATCGTCGACCACGCCGACGATCGTCGAGGGAACGAGCCCGTAGTCGCTGTCGACGATCGAAGTCTGGATCTGCTTTCCGATCGCCTCCCGTGGCGAGGCGAATCCCAGCCGCCGGGCGGCCTCGCGGCTGACGACGACGTTGACGCCGCGCCGCACCAGCGCCTGCTGCACCTCGGGCGATGGCGGCGAGGGCGTGGTCGCGTCGTCCATCGGCCGCGCGTCGGACAGCGTGCGGCCCGCGAGCAGCTTGATCCCCATCGCGTCGAAGAATCCTTCGTCGGTGCCGTACACGCCGAGCGAGACGTGCTCGGGCTGGCCGGGTATCTGAACGTCGGTGGTTGAATTGTGGCCGTTGGCGACCGCGATGTTGGTGCGCCCGATCGCGATCACGCCGGGGATGCGTCTGATCTCGTGACGAAGCGAATCGATCACCTTCTCCGCCTGCGGGCGGCCGATCCCGTCGATCTGGAGCAGCCCGTCGCGCTTGTAGCCGGCATCGACGTTTCGTGCGTAGCTGGTCTGCGCATAGACGATCGCGGTGCAGATGATGAGTCCGATCGACACCGCGAACTGCGCGACGACGAGCACGTTGCGCAACCGCCCCGAGCCTTGCGCGTCGGCGGCGGACTTGTTCGCCTTGAGCACGCGCGCAGGCTCGAAGCGCGAAAGCACCAGCGCCGGATAGAGCCCCCCCGCGATGCCGACGATCAACGTCAGCGCGATCACCGGCAGGATCAGCCCGTCGGCGGTGAAATAGCGGATCGCGATCTCCGCATCGAGGAAGCCGTTGAGCGCCGGCAGCGTCAGCTCGACGAGCGCGAGCGCCACCAGCATCGCGGCGGCGGCAACGAGGATTGATTCGCCTAAGAACTGCGTGATGAGCTGCTTGCGCGTCGCGCCCAACACCTTGCGCAGCGCCACCTCGCGCGCACGCTGGGTGGCGCGTGCGGTGGCGAGATTGGTGAAGTTGACGCACGCCATCGCGAGGATGAGCAACGCGATGATCGCGAAGGTGACGATCGTCGTCCGGTCGTTGCCCGGCGTCTGTGCGCCGCTCTGTGCCTCGCCCAGATGGACGTCGCGGATGTTGACGAGCTCCCAGTCCTGATAGTCGCCCGGATTGGTGACGCGGACCCCGTCATTCTCGTCGGGGATGTTGCGCTTTTCCCACGCCGGAAGCTGGGCATTGATCTCGGGCGCGTCGTCCGCGGACTTCAGCCGGACCCAATAGCCACCCTCCTGCCAGCTCCAGCTCGTCATCGCCTCGGGCGTGTCGTGCCAGTAGGTCGCGGGGTCGTACCGCGCGACCATGCCGAACCCGAGTGACGAATTCTTGGGCAGGTCCTCGAACACGCCGGTAACGCGGTAATCCTCCTTGAGGCTCCGGCTCGCCAGCGTAAGCGTCTGGCCGATCGGATCGGCGTCGCCGAAATATTTTTTCGCCGCCTTCTCGCTCAGTACCAGCGAGTGGGTGTCGTCGAGCGCGTGCGCGGGGTCGCCCTTGACGAAGGGCACGTGGAGCACGTCGAACAGGTTCCCATCGACGAACAGCGCGCCCGGCACCGTGCTCGGCTGCCCGTCCTGGAGCACCACGATCGCCTGGCTGGTGAAATAGACGGCGTCGGCGACCTGCGGAAAATCCTTCTTGAGCCGCTGGCCGGTTACGTAACTCGTCTGCTGGAGCTTCATCTCCTCGCCGCCGGCTTCGGTCGGGTGATAATTGTCCTGAAGCTGGAACACGGTGTCCGAACCCGGCAACCAATCGTCGTAGCTGAACTCGTAGCGCACATAGGAGAGGATCAGCAGGCACGCCGCGATTCCGAGCGAGAGCCCGGCGATGTTGATGATCGTGTACGCGCGGTTCTTGGCGAGCGCGCGGACGGCGACGGTGAAATAGTTACGCCACATCGATCGGGTCCTACTCGTAGCGAAGCGCATGGATGGGATTGGTGCGCGCGACGCGCAGCGCGTGGCTCGCGATCGTCGCGAGCGCGACGACGAGCGCCGCGAGCCCCGCCGCGACGAACGGCACCGGGGTGAGCGCGATGCGCGTGTCGAAGCCGTTGAGCCAGTCGCGCATCACCCACCAGGCGATTGGCCAGGCGATGATGTTCGCGATCAGCACCGGACGGCTGAACTGCCACACCAGCAGCCGCACGATATCGCGCGTGCGTGCGCCGAGCACCTTGCGGATGCCGATCTCCTTGGTCCGCCGCTCGGCGGTGAAGGCGGCGAGCCCGAACAGGCCGAGACAGCCGATAATGACGGTGAGCACCGCGAAGGCGGCGAAAAGCTGGCCGCGCGCCGTCTCCTGTTCGTATTGGCGGCGGACGAGATCGTCGGCGAATTCGGCGTCGAAGGGGACCATCGGCACGACGCTATCCCATACCTGCTTGATCCGGTCGCGGATCACCGAGGGCGCGACGTGGTCGAAGCGCACCGCGATCTGCGCGAACCCCACCTTCTGCATCAGATAGACGATCGGCTGGAGCGGCTCGCGCAGCGAGCGGAAGCGGGTATCCGAGACGACCCCGACGATGGTGCAGGGGATGAGCCCGATCTCGGCCACGGTGAGCGTGCCGCGCATCTGCTTTCCGATCGCTTCCTGCGGCGTGCTGAAGCCGAGGCGCCGCGCCGCCTCCGCTGTGATGACGACGTTGATGCCGCGCCGCTGGAGCGCGCGCTCGGCGTCGAGGTCGACCGGGAAGGGCGTGGTCGCATCGTCCTTGCCCTGGCGATCGGAGAAGACGCGCCCCGCAAGCAGCTTCATCCCCATCGCCTCGAAGAAGCCGGTCTCGACGCCATAGGTGCCGAGCGAGACCGAGGTCGGGCTGCCGGGCAGGAAATATTCGGCCATCGAGTTGCCGTCGGGCGAGACCGCGATCTGCGTGCGCGCCGCGGCGGTGACGCCGGGCACGCGGCGGATGCGCTCGACCAGCGCCTGCGACTGCGCCGGCTGGACGCCCTTGAAGCCGAGATTGCCGACCTGGATCAGCCCCTCTCGCTGGTACCCGGCGTCCATCGTGCGTGCGAACAGCGTCTGCGCGTAGATGACGCTGGTGCAGACGATCAGCCCGATCGAGACCGCGAACTGCGCGACCACCAGCGCGTTGCGCAACCGCCCGGAGCCATGCGCATCCGCCGAGGACTTGTTCGCCTTGAGGATCGCCGCCGGCTGAAATCGCGAAAGATACACCGCCGGATAAAAGCCGCCTGCGACCCCGACGAGCAGCACCAGCACGATCGCGGGCAGCGCGATCCCGCCCGCGCCGAAATAATGCAGCTCGATCGAGGCATCGAGGAAGTCGTTGAACACCGGCAGCAACAGCTCGACGAGCGCAAGCGCAGCGACCATCGCGAGCGCGGCGACGATCACCGATTCGGCGATGAACTGGATGATGAGCTGGCGTCGCGTCGCACCAAGCACCTTGCGCAGCGCCACCTCTCGCGCCCGCTGCGAGGCGCGTGCGGTGGCGAGATTGGTGAAATTGACGCAGGCCATGCCGAGCACGAGCAAGGCGATCACCGCGAAGGTGGTCACCGTCGTGCGATCGTTGCCCGGCGTCATGCCGTATTCCTGCGCCTTCCCGAGATGGACATCGCGGATGTTGACGAGGTGGAAGTCCTGATCGTCGCCGGGATTGGTCCGCTCGCCGTTGGTGACCTCGTCGGGAATGTTGCGTTTTTCCCAGGCGGCGAGCTGTGAATTGATCTCGTCGACGTCGGCGCCCTCGCGCAGCTTGACGTAGTTCCAGCCCTGCTGCGACGTCCAACTCGTCATCGCTTGCTGGCGATCGGCGAATTGGACCTCGGGATCGAAGCGCGCGACCATCGAGGCGGAGAAGCTGCTGTTCTTGGGAATGTCCTTGAACACGCCGGTGATGCGATAATCGACGTCGCCGGCGTTATCGACGATCGTCAGCGTCTTGCCGATCGGATCGGCATCGCCGAAGCGCCGTGTCGCCTCGCTCTCGCTGATCGCGAGCGAGTGCGAATCGCCGAGCGCCGTCGCCGGATCGCCGCGGACGAACGGCACCTGGAGGATATCGAAGATGTTGCCGTCGACCATCCTCAAGTCGTCGACCTCGGACGGACGGCCGTTCTGAACGACGATCGGCGAGAAGGAGCGGACGAAGACGACCTTCTCGACCTGCCGAAAGTCCTTTGCGAGCGCCTTGCCCGCGATGATCTGGTTGAGCTGGAGATACGTCTCCTCGCCGCCATGATCGTTGGCATGATACCAGGTCTGGAACTGGAACGCCTGGTCGGCGTCCTTCATCCAGCTATCGTAGCTCTGCTCGTAGCGGACGTAGAGCAGGATCAGCAGGCATGCGATCAGTCCGATCGTCAGTCCGAAGATGTTGATGAACGCATAGGTCTTGTTCTTGGCGAGTGCCCGGAGACCCACGGTGAGATAGTTGCGCCACATCGTTCAGGTCCTACTCGTAGCGAAGCGCGTGGATGGGATTGGTGCGGGCGACGCGCAGCGAATGGCTGGCAACGGTCAGAATCGCGATCGCGATCACGATCAACCCGGCGAGCGCGAACGGGCTCGGCCCCAGCGGGATGCGCGCGTCGAACCCGTTGAGCCAGTCGCGCATCGCCCACCACGCGACCGGCCAGGCAATCAGGTTTGCGAGGACGACGGGCTTGCAGAACTGCCAGACGAGCAGCCGCACGATATCGCGCACCTTGGCGCCCAGCACCTTGCGGATGCCGATCTCCTTCGTCCGCCGCTCGGTGGTGAACGAGGCGAGGCTGTAGAGGCCGAGGCAGGCGATCAGGATCGCGAGGATCGAGAAGGCCGCGAACAGCACCGTGCGTGCGCGCTCGGCGGCGTAGAACTCGGCGACGATGTCGTCGGCGAAGCGCGCCTCGAAAGGAATTTCGGGCTCGAACCGGTGCCAGACCTCGCCCAGCGCCGCCATGATTTCGCCCGGCCTGGACGCCACCGCTTCGACCTCGGCAAAGCCGTCGGGCAGCCGTTCGTCGAGCGGAAACGAACTCGCCTGCGAATGGACGGCCGGTTGACCGGGCGGATGGATGGTCGTCTGGACCTGATAGATGCGGTCGCCGTCGGGCAGCCACGAATCGTAGCTCTGCTCGTAGCGGACATAGCCCAGGCTCAGCAGGCAGCCCGCCAGCCCGAGGGCGAGCCCGCCGATCGTGATCGCGGCATAGGCGCGATGGTGCGCGATCTGCCGCAGCGCCATCACGAGCGTATTGCGCCACATCGTCGCTTGCCCCTTCCCCTCCCTTTCGCGTCAGGCCGCGCGGCGACGTTCGTGGAGGATGCGGCCGTCGAGCATCTGGACGACGCGCGCGGCATAGTCCGCATGGGCGGGCGAGTGCGTGACCATCACGATCGTCGAGCCGTCGGCGTTGAGGCTCTGGAGCATGCGCATCACCTCCTCGCCATGCGCGGTGTCGAGGTTGCCGGTCGGCTCGTCGGCGAGGATCAGGCGCGGGCTCGCGACGAGCGCGCGGGCGACCGCGACACGCTGCTGCTGGCCGCCCGAAAGCTGGCTCGGGCGATGCCGCGCGCGGTGCGCGATCCCGACGCGGTCCATCACCGCATCGGCGCGCTCGTGGCGCTCGGCGGCCGAGACATCGTGATAGAGCAAGGCGAGCTCGACATTCTCGCGCACGGTGAGCTCGTCGACGAGGTTGAAGCTCTGGAAGATGAAGCCGATCGACGCCTTGCGCACGTCGGCGAGCTTGCTTTCGGGAAGCCCCGCCACCTCCTTGCCGTCGAAGACGTAGGAGCCGCTCGACGGGCTGTCGAGCATGCCCATCAGGTTGAGCAGCGTCGACTTGCCGCAGCCCGACGGGCCCATGATCGCCACGAACTCGCCCTCGGCGATGTCGAGATCGATCGCGTCGAGCGCAGTCGTTTCGACGGTGTCGGTGCGATAGACCCGCGAGAGTTCACGCATGCTCAGCATTGGCTTTGTCCTTTCCTAATCGTCGAGTTCGAGGCGTTCCTTGTCGGCGAAACCGGTATAAGGCGAGGTGACGACACGCTCGCCCACGTCGAGGCCTTCGAGCACCTCGATCGTCTCCGAATTGCGGCGCCCCGAGCGGACCTGACGCTTGACCGCGCTCTTGCCGTCGGGGGACACCACGAACACCCAATTGCCCCCGGTCTCGTTGTAGAAGGCGCCGTTGGGGATCAGCTTGGCGGGCGCCGGATCGCCCAGCGTCAGCTTGGCCTGGAGCGTCTGGCCGCGCTGGACCTCGGTCGGCTCGGCACCGGCGAATTCGAGGTCGATCTCGAACTGGCCGTTCTGCACCTGCGGATAGATTTTGGTGACGCGCATCTTGTACGTCTTGCCGCCCCAATCGACCGTGGCTTGCTGACCGAGCTGGACGCGGCCGAGATAGAATTCGTCGACCCCCGCGATCAGCTTGTTGCCGCCGGGCGAATCGATCTGCCCGATCCGCTCGCCCTGCTGGAGCGATTCGCCGACGCGGATCGAGAAGCCCGAAAGCTGGCCCGTGACGGGCGCGCGCAGGTTGAGCGAGTCGAGGTTGTGGCGCGCGATCTCGAGGCTCGACTGAAGCGACTGGGTCGACGCGCGCTGCTGCGCGAGCTGGCTCGCCTGGAGCTGCTCATCGGTCGCCTGGCTGTGCTGGACCACCGCGAGCCGCTGCTTCTCGTATGCGAATTGATCCTTGGTGTCGGCGAATTCCTTGCCCGCGACGAAGCCCTTCGCGGCGAGCGGCTTCTGCCGCTCGAACTGGCGGCGTGCCTTGGCGGTGTCGAGCTTGGCCTCGAGCACCGCGCGCTCGTTGGCGAGCCGCGTCTGCGCGAGCGCGAGCTCCTGGCTGCGCATGTTGTTGAGCTGCTGCGTCACTTCGGTCTGGCGCGCAAGCAGGTTGAGCTGGAGATCGGGGTTGGAGAGCACCGCGAGGAGCTGCCCCTTGGTGACGCTCGCGCCGTCCTCGACCATCACCTCCTCGACCCGCCCGCCCTCGACCGCGTCGAGATAGACGGTGACGAGCGGGGTCACACGCGCGCGAAGCGGGATGAAATCCTCGAACGTGCCCTTGGTGACGGGCGAGATCGTGACGTGATCGGCCGCGATCGTCTGCGTGCCTCCGCGCGGCGCGAACAGCAGGAAGATCGCGACGAGCGCCACCACCACAATGGCGCCCGCCGCGATCTTGAGCCTGGTCGGGAGCCCCTTCGCCTCGACCACGCGATCCATTCCCCTGCCGCTCGGCGGCGTTACGGCCTTGTCCTTTTTCATGCGCACCACGCTCATGCCGTTCTTACCGCAAGGGTCGTGCCAGATCGGCGAACGGCGCGATACCCGGCCGTCGCAGCGTGATCGGCCCGCCGACGCTGTCCGCTTCCGGACATTGGTGTCCGCGATCGGACAAATCTGGCAGGGTCAGGCGACCGGCTGGACGAAAGGGGCGGGTGCGGCCGAGTCGATCGGCGGAGCCGATGCAAGCGTGAGGCACGAGGTCGCGGCAACCGCGACGACAAAGCTCAGGATTCGGCGAAAAGCAGCTATTTCCATGACGTCCTCCTAACAATCGGCGATTGTGGCCATGCCGTTGCAGCGGCCGTGCCAAGTTGCCGATGCGGCGGATTTGCGTGCTTTGGAGAAAGTTTCGACCGAATGGCACGCAATTTGATTGTCCGAAAACGGGCAGCGATTGTACGAGAGCGGACATGACGGCGAAGACCCCCGAATTCGATCTCGCGGTGGTGATCGACGACGATGAGGACATCCTGACGGCCGCGCGGCTGTTGTTGCGCCGGATGTTCGCCGAGGTGCTGACCGCGCCCAACCCTCAGGCTGCGCTCGACACGCTCGCGGGGCGCAAGCCCGACGTTCTCCTGCTCGACGCCAATTTCGCGCGCGGGGCGACCGACGCCGCCGAGGGGCTCGCCTGGCTCGGCCGACTGCTTGCCTACGATCCCGACATGGCGGTGGTGATGATCACCGCGCATGCCGGCATCCAGGTCGCGGTCGCGGCGATGAAGCGCGGCGCGACCGATTTCGTCTCCAAACCGTGGTCGAACGATCGGTTGCTCGCGAGCGTGCGGACCGCGGCGACGCTGCGCCGCTCGCGCCGCGATGCGCCCGCCGAGCGCGGGCATCCGCTGGCCGCGACCGCCGCGCTCGGCAACACGCTGCTGCTCGGCCGGTCGCCGGCGATGGCGCGCGTCCAATCGCTGATCGCGCGCGCCGGGCCGACCGACGCCAACGTGCTGATCCTGGGCGAGAACGGCACGGGCAAAGAGCTGGTCGCGCGCGCGCTCCACGGCGCCTCGCACCGCGCCGACGCGCCGATGCTGACGGTCGATCTCGGCGCGGTCGCGGAGGATCTCATCGATTCGGAGCTGTTCGGCCATGTGAAGGGCGCCTTCACCGATGCCAAGGGCGACCGCGTCGGCCGCATTCAGGCGGCGGATGGCGGCACATTGTTCCTCGACGAGATCGGCAACCTGCCGCTCCATCTCCAGCCCAAATTGCTCACGGTGCTCGAACAACGCCGCGTGACGCCGGTTGGCGCCAACACGCCCGTGCCGGTCGACATCCGCGTGATCGCGGCGACCAACCTCTCGCCGGCGCTGCTCACCGACGACAGGCATTTCCGGCAGGACCTTCTCTTCCGTCTCAACACGGTCGAGATCGAGCTGCCTCCTTTACGCGAACGCCGCGAGGATATTCCCGAGCTGCTCGAACACTTTCTGATCCTCTATGCCAAGCGCTACGGCCGGCCGGTGCCGATCATCAGCCCCGAGGCCATGACCGCGCTAAGGCACCACGACTGGCCGGGCAATGTCCGCGCGCTGCGCCATGCGGTCGAGCGCGCGGTGATCCTGTCGGGCGACGCTCCGCTTGGCGCCGACGACTTTCCGATCGGGCCGAGCGCATCGCGGCTGCGGCCCGAGGCGGTGGTGGCGCCCTGCTCGCCGGCAGACCTCAACCTCGACCGTGCCGAGCGCCGGCTGGTCGAGGAGGCATTGCACAAGCACGGCTACAACATCTCGCTCGCCGCGTCCGAGCTCGGGCTCTCGCGCGGGGCGCTCTATCGGCGCATGGAGAAACATGGCCTCTGAGCGCCGCTTCCTGATCGGCCTGGTGGCGCGCGTCGTGCTGCTGGGGTTGACGCTGGCGCTTCTCATCGCCGCCTTCCTGACACCGGGGCTCGCGGCGGCCCGGCTTGTCGCCGGGCTAATCGTGCTCGGGGCGATCGCGCTATTGTGGTTCCATGTCACGCGCACCAACACGATGCTCGCGCGCTTCGTCGAAGCGCTGCGCGCGGGCGATGCGACCATGCGTTTCGATCGGCGCGGCGGCGCGGGCTTCGACGCGCTCGGCACCGCGTTCGATTCGGCGATCGAGCGCGTGCGCACCGAACGCGATAGCGCCGCCGAGGCGATGCGTTTCCAGCAGGCGCTGATCGACGACATGCCCGTCGCGGTGCTCACGGTCGATGCGCGCGGCGCGGTGGCGCAGGGAAACAAGATCGCGCGCCAGCTCTTCGGCGGGCGGGTTACGGGCGCGCGGCCGAGCGACTACGAGGCATACGGCGTCAGCTTCGCGCGGCGGCTCGCCGGAGAAGCGGGCGGCGGCGAGGAAACGCTGCTGCTGACGCTCGGCGGTCGGGCGCAGCGCGCGATCGTCCGCACCGCCGAGCTCGCGCGACTGGCGGGCAACATGCGCGTCGTCACCGTCCAGCCGGTGCAGGGCGCATTCGATTCGATCGAGATGGCGGCGCAAAGCGATCTCGTGCGCGTGCTGACGCACGAGATCCTCAACTCGCTCACCCCGATCACGTCGCTCGCCGAGACCGCCGCCGACCTGCTCGACACCCCCGATCTCGGCGCCGAGCCTCATGTCGCCGACGCCCGGTTGGCCGTCGGCACGCTGATGCGGCGGACGCGCGGGCTCGGTCATTTCATCGAGAGCTATCGTGCGGTGGCGCGCCCGCCGAGCCTCGACCGCAAGGTCTTTTCCGCCGAGCCCTGGGCCGAGGAGCTGGTGCGGCTGACCGCAGCCGACTGGCCGGACGTCCCCGTCGCGTTCGACGTGACGCCGCCGGGGCTCGCGCTCGACGCCGATCCCGATCTGCTCGCGCAGGTGCTCATCAACCTGCTGCGCAACGCCGCCGAGGCGGCGAGCACCCACGGCGATTCGCCGCGCCTTCGCCTGGCGGTGACCGGGCTGGAGGGTGGACGGCGCCGGATCGAGATCGCCGACAACGGCCCGGGCGTGCCCGCGGCGATGCGGCACGAGGTGTTCCTGCCCTTCTTCACGACCAAGGCGAAGGGCACCGGCGTCGGCCTCAACCTCGCGCGCCAGATCGTCGTCGCGCACGGCGGCACGATCGAGGTGAAGGATGTCGGCAACGGCGGCGCGCTGTTCGAGATCGTGATCTAGAAGACGATTCCATCATTGTTCTCCCGCGAAAGCGGGAGTCCAGCGTCACGGGCGACGGCGCTTGCAACCCTGGGCTCCTGCTCTCGCAGGAGCACTTACGAACTCAGCTCGCCTCCGCCAGCAGCGCCTGCGCCTTCTCGCCGGTCCAATCGATCCCGCCGGTAATCCGCCAGACCTCGTGGCCAGTCGAATCGATCAGCACGCTGGTCGGCAGGTTCGCCTGAAAGGCGAGGCTGAGCGCGAGCTTGGGATCGGTATAGGCCGGAAGGTGCGCGACGCCCGTCTTCTTCAGGAACGGCACCACCTTGGCGGTGTCGAGATCCTGGCTGACGGTGAGCACCTGGAGCGCATCGCCTTCGCGCGCGGCCAGTGCATCGAGCGTCGGCAGCTCGGCGACGCAGGGGGCGCACCATGTCGCCCACAGGTTGAGGAGCACCGGCTTGCCCATGAAATCGGCGAGCGTCACCGGCGTGCCGTCGGGGCTGGTGAACGCGACCGCAGGCGCGGCGGCGCCATTGTGGCTGCGATCGATTGCCTGCGCGGGGTCGATCGTGTGCGTCGAGGGGGGCACCTCGTCGGGCGAAGGAGATGTCGCGTCGGACGAAGCCGGGCTTGCTTGCTCCGGCGCCTGCTTGGCCCTATCGCAGCCGCCGGCGATCAGGGTTGCGGCAAGGAGAAGCGGGATCAACGCGCGCAAGCATGGCTCCAATGCGATGTGGGGCGGGCGCTTCGCCGAAGGCCCGGCCGCGGTCATGCGCGAGATAAACGCCTCGATCCCGTTCGACAAGCGGCTGTGGCGCGAGGATATCGCCGGATCCAAGGCGCATGTCGCGATGCTGGCAGCGCAGGGGATCGTCTTGGCCGAGGACGCGAACGCGATCAGCGACGGTCTCGATGCGGTCGCCGCCGACTATGAAGCGCACGGCGTTGCCGAGGATCTCGCGCTCGAGGACATCCACATGCAGACCGAGGCGCGGCTTGCCGACAAGATCGGCCCGGTCGCGGGACGGCTCCACACCGCGCGGTCGCGCAACGATCAGGTCGCGACCGATTTCCGGCTGTGGGTGCGCGGCGCAATCGACGAGGTGCAGGCGGCGCTGGGGACCTTGCAGGACGCGCTGATCGCACGCGCCGACGAACATGCGGCGAGCGTGATGCCCGGTTTCACGCACCTCCAGTCGGCGCAGCCGGTGACGCTCGGGCATCACCTGATGGCGTATCACGAGAGCATCGCGCGCGACCGCAGCCGCTTCGCCGATGCGCGGGTGCGGCTCAACCAGTGCCCGCTGGGATCGGCGGCGCTTGCGGGGACGGGGTTCGCGATCGACCGCGAGGCGACCGCGCGCGCGCTCGGCTTCGACGCGCCGACCAGGAACTCGCTCGATTCGGTCTCCGACCGCGATTTCGCGCTCGATTATATGATGGCGGCGACCCAATGCGCGCTCCATCTATCGCGGCTCGCCGAAGAGTTCGTCATCTGGGCCTCGCAGCCCTTCGGCTTCGTCTCGCTGTCCGATCAATGGTCGACCGGCTCGTCGATCATGCCGCAGAAGCGCAATCCCGATGCCGCCGAGCTGGTCCGCGGCCATGCGGGGCGAATCGCAGGGTGCATGACGGCGCTGGTGATGACGATGAAGGGCCTGCCGCTCGCCTATTCAAAGGATATGCAGGACGACAAGCCGCCGGTGTTCGAGGCGCATGACCTGCTCGGCCTGTCGATCGCGGCGATGACGGGGATGGTCGAGAGCGCCACCTTCCGGACCGACCGGATGCGCGACCAAGCCGAGGCGGGCTTTTCGACCGCGACCGATCTCGCCGACTGGCTGGTGCGCCTGGGCGACGTGCCGTTCCGCGAGGCGCACCATATCACCGGGCGCGCGGTGAAGGCAGCCGAGGACGCGGGCGTGCGGCTCGACCAGTTGCCGCTCGACACGCTCACCGCGATCGATGCGCGGATCGACGGCAGCGTGTATGACGTTCTGTCGGTCGATGCCTCGGTCGCGAGCCGGACGAGTTTTGGCGGCACCGCGCCCGCGCGGGTGCGCGAGGCGATCGCTGCGGCGCGGGCCGCGCGCGAGGAGGAACGGCGATGAAGGTGCTCGTGGTGATGGCGGCGCTCGCGCTCGGCGGATGCGGATCGGCGGCCGCGCTCAAGCCGCCCAACGGGCAGCCGCTGCCCGTCGCGCCCTATGGCGCCGAGGCGCGGCCGACCGCGGAGGATCTGTTGATGCCCTCGCCGCAGGCGCGCCCCGAGCGCGACGACGAGTTGCTCAAGAATTCGCACGAGCGCGAGCCCGACCCGTTCGACCTGCCGCCTGAGGGCTGATGGATCATTTCCAGTCGATCGACGGCGAACTCTACGCCGAGCAGGTGCCGCTCGCCCGCATCGCGGACGAGGTGGGGACGCCCGTCTATGTCTATTCCGCCGCGACCTTTCGTCGCCATGCCCGCGTCTTCCGCGATGCGCTGGCGCCGCTCGGGCGCGTGCACCTCGCCTATGCGATCAAGGCCAACCCCAACGTCGCGGTGCTGCGGCTGCTCGCCGACGAGGGCTATGGCGCCGACGTCGTCTCGGGCGGCGAGATGGCGCGCGCGCTGGCTGCGGGGATGCCGGCCGAGGGAATCGTCTTTTCGGGCGTGGGCAAGACGCGCGACGAGCTCGCCCGCGCGCTCGATGCCGGGATCGGCCAGTTCAACCTCGAGCTCGAGGAGGAAGGCCGCGTCCTCGCGGAGATCGCCGCCTCCAGGGGCATGACGGCGTGCGCGGTGCTGCGCGTCAACCCGGATGTCGACGCGGGCACCCACGCCAAGATCTCCACCGGCCGCAAGGAGAACAAGTTCGGCGTGCCGATCGACCAGGCGCCGGCGATGTTCGACCGGCTGGCGCGGCTCGACGGGCTCGATCTCAAGGGTGTCGCGATCCATATCGGCAGCCAGCTCGGCGATCTCGCGCCGCTCGAAGCGGCCTATGCGCGGATCGGCGAGCTCGTGCGCGAGCTTCGCGCGGGCGGACACACGATCGGCCGCGTCGATCTGGGCGGCGGGCTCGGCGTGCCGTACAGGCCGGGTGAGGTGCTGCCGAGCCCCGCCGACTATGGCGCGATGGTGGCGCGCGCGACCAAGGGGTGGGGCGTCGAGCTGATGTTCGAGCCCGGCCGCGTGATCGCGGGCAATGCCGGCGTGCTCCTGACGCGCGTGCTCTGGGTGAAGCCGGGTGTGGTGAACCCCTATGTGATCGTCGATGCCGCGATGAACGACCTCGCGCGGCCTGCGCTCTACGATGCATGGCACGATTTCGCGGCGGTGCGCCCGACCGGCGCGACGATGATCGCCAATATCGCCGGCCCCGTGTGCGAAACTGGCGACACCTTCGCGATGGGGCGCGAGATCGATCGCGTCGTCTCGGGCGACCTGGCGATCTTCCGCACCGCGGGCGCCTATGGCGCGACGATGGCCTCGACCTACAACAGCCGTCCGCTGGTGCCCGAGGTGCTCGTCGACGGCGACCGCTACGCCGTGGTCGCCGACCGGATCTCGGCGGAAACGATCCTTGCAGCCGAGCGCGTGCCCGAGTGGCTGGCGCGGTGAGCCTCCACAGCCTGCCGCTATTCGTCAGGCTGGCAGGCAGGCCGGCGATCCTGCTCGGGGAGGGCCCCGCGGCCGAGGCAAAGCGGCGGCTGCTCGAGCGTGCGGGCGCGGTGATCGTCGAGGATCACCCGGATGCGCGGCTCGCCGTTATCGCGATTGAGGATGAGGCGGAAGCCCGCGCGGCGGTCGAGCGGCTGCGCGCGCGCGGCATCCTCATCAACGCGGTCGATCGGCTCGATCTGTGCGATTTCACGCTGCCCGCGATCGTCGATCGCGCGCCCGTGCTGGTCGCGATCGGCACCGGCGGCGCCTCGGCAGGACTCGCGGCCGCGCTTCGCCAGCGGCTGGAAACCCTGCTCCCGGCGAGCCTCGGCGGACTGGCGCGCGCACTGGAAGGGGCGCGCGGCGTGATGAGGGAGAGGTGGCCCGATGGCGATACGCGCCGGCAGGCGCTGGGTGCCGCGATGCGGTCGGGGGGTGCGCTCGATCCGATCGCAGCGGATGCGCAGAGCGTTGCGCGCTGGTTGGGAAAGGACGACGCCCCGTCCCCTCGCTCGCTCGTGACCATCCGTCTGGGCTCCCCGGACGCCGACGACCTCACGCTCCGCGAGGCACGGCTGCTCGGGCAGGCCGGTCGCATCTATCACGCGCCCGACGCTCCCGCCGCCATCCTCGACCGCGCCCGCGCCGACGCGGTGCGGATTTGCGGCGCGCCGCCCGCTGCGGCACAAGCCGGGCTCACGATCGTGCTGGAGGGACCATGACCGGATTCGCCTATCGCGTCGTTCAGGGTCATGCCGAAAAGCTCGATGCCGAGGCCGCGCTCGACGCTGCGGCCGACCTGGTCTGGATTCACCTTTCGACCAATGACCGCGAAGCCCAGGCGTGGTTGCGCGACAAGGCGCGGCTCGCCGACTATCTGGTCGACGCGCTCACCGCGACCGAGACGCGGCCGCGCTGCGATGCCGTCGGCGCGGGCGCGTTTCTCAACCTGCGCGGGATGATCGCCGAGAAGGTGGTGCTGCCCGACACCCTCGCCTCGGTGCGCATCTGGGCGGTCGACAGCCACGTCTTTTCGGTGATGCGCAAGCCGCTGACCGCGCTCGATTCGGTGATCGCCGCGGTCGATGCGGGCGAGGTCGGCGATCCGGGCGACCTCATCGCCGAATTCGCCGCCGCGATCACCGAGGAGCTCGACCCCGACGTCGCCGATCTGGGAGATCATCTCGACGATTGCGAGGCGGGGCTCGACGCCAATCGCGTCTTCGAATTGCGGCGGACGGTGACGCATGTGCGCGCGCAGGCGATCCGCTATCGCCGGTTTCTCGCGCCTCAGCGCGCCGCACTGGAGAAGCTCGCCGCGCTCCCCGTCGACTGGCTGCACGAGGACGACCGACTCCACCTCTCCGCAGCCGCAGACCGCGCGGCGCGGATGGCCGAGGAACTGGAGAGCATCCGCGAGCGCGCCGCGCTGATGCACGAGGCGCTCACCGATCTGCGCGCCGAACAGATCGACGGCCGCGCGCTGCTGATCTCGATTGTTGCGCTCATCTTCCTGCCGATCACCTTCGTCACCGGCCTCTACGGGATGAACGTGAAGGGGTTGCCCTATGCCGAGGAGCCGTGGGCATTCGACGCGATCTTCGGCGTGTGCGCAGCGATCGCGGCCGGGGTGGTCATCTATTTCCTGCGGCGGCACTGGTTCCGGCGCTGATCTGCGCGAGCTGATCGTTCAAGGCGGCGACCGAGGCGGCGAGCCGGCGGCATTCGTCGCGCGTTTCGCCCAATTCGATCGCACGCGTCGCCACGCGCGCGTCGAGCATCGCGTTCGAGCGTTTCAGTTCGGTGATGCGCTGGGCGCGTTCGATCGTCCGATCGATCCGCGCGGCGAGAAGGTCGAACGCAACGGGCTTGGCGAGATGGTCGTCGGCACCGGCGGCAAGCGCCTCGACCGCGGCCGCACTGTCGTCCTGCCCCGTCACCATGATGACCGGCAGATCGGTGGTTTCGCGGCTCGATCGGATTTCGGCGAGCACGTGCAACCCGGTCAACCCCGGCATCACCATGTCGAGCAGCACGAGGTCGAAGCCGCGCGCGGCGATCAGGTCCAGCGCCTCGCCGCCGTCGGCGCATTGCACGACGAGGAATCCCCGGCGCGACAATTGCTCGCCGACGAGCTCGAGCGTCGCCCGGCTGTCATCGACCGCGAGCACGGTGCGCACCGGGCGCTGGCGCGTGCATGCCGCATCCAAGTCGTCGAACTGGTCCATCCCGCCGAGTCCCTTTTCCCGAGCAGGAGAATAGAACGGCATCGTCACGATTCCGTAAACCGGCGGGCAACCATAGCGAGGGCCGAGACTTGCCGCAGATCGCGCGACCGTGTCAGGTACCCGGATGGGCAACTATGACGCGATTGTGATCGGGGGCGGGCATAACGGGCTCGTTTGCGCGTGGTATCTGGCGCGCGGCGGCAAGCGCGTGCTCGTGCTCGAACGGCGCGGCATTGTCGGAGGCGCGGCGGTCACCGAGGAATTTGCACCGGGCTTCCGCAACTCGACCGCAAGCTACACGCTCGGGCTGCTCGATCCGCGCATCATCGCCGACATGAATCTCGCCGCACACGGGCTGCGCGTGGTCGAGCGGCCCTATTCGAACTTCCTGCCGACCGAGGACGGCCGCTACCTGCTGATGGGCGGCGACCAGAGCCGTGCGGCGGTCGCGCGCTTTTCCGAGGCCGATGCCGTGGCGTTGTCCGAGTACGGGCGCCGCCTCGATGCGGTGGCGCGGGTGCTTCGGATGCTCGCCGATCGCGCGCCGCCCAATGTCGGCGGCGGTTTGGGCGACGTAACGCGCGCGGTCGATCAGGCGTGGCGGCTGCTGCGGCTGCCGATCGAGGCCAAGCGCGACGCGCTCGACCTGTTCACCCGATCGGCGCGCGAGGTGCTCGACGGCTTCTTCGAAAGCGATCCGGTCAAGGCGGTGTTCGGGTTCGACGCGGTGGTCGGCAATTATGCCAGCCCCGATACGCCGGGCAGCGCCTATGTGCTGCTCCACCATGTCTTCGGCGAGGTGAACGGCAAGTCGAGCCAATGGGGCCATGCGATCGGCGGAATGGGCGCAGTGACGCAAGCGATGGCGCGCGCGTGCGAGGGCGCAGGCGTCACCATCCGCACCGATGCGCCGGTCGCGCGCGTGCTCGCGGAGGGCAAGCGTGCCGAGGGCGTCGAGCTTGCCGACGGCAGCCGCATCGCGGCGAAGACGTTGGTCTCGAACGTCCACCCGAAAACGCTGCTGCTCGACATGGTCGCGCCCGAATTGCTCGATGCCGGGCTGCGGGCGCGGATGGGTCGCCATGCCAACGGTTCGGGCACCTTCCGGATGAACGTCGCGCTTTCGGGCCTGCCGCGCTTTTCGGCGCTGCCCGAGCCGGGCGATCATCTCAAAAGCGGCATCATCCTCGCGCCCTCGCTCGATTACATGGACCGCGCCTTCACCGATGCGAAGGCGCACGGCTGGTCGAAGCGCCCGATCGTCGAGATGCTGATTCCGAGCCTCGTCGACGACAGCCTCGCGCCGCCGGGCTGCCATGTCGCCAGCCTGTTCTGCCAGCAATTCGCACCCGAGATCGAAGGCGGGTGGGATGCGCACCGCGACCCGGCGGTCGAGACGATCCTCGACACGGTCGAAGGCGCCGCGCCGGGGTTCCGCAAGCTGATCGTCGGGCAGGTGGCGCTGTCACCGACCGATCTGGAGGCGCGCTTCGGGCTTGTCGGCGGGGACATTTTCCACGGCCGCATGTCGCTCGATCAGCTCTGGTCGGCGCGGCCGATGCTGGGGATTGCCGGCTACAAGATGCCGCTCGACGGTCTCTGGTTGTGCGGCTCGGGCGCGCATCCGGGCGGCGGCGTGAGCGGGCGGCCCGGCCGCAATGCCGCGCGGGCGATCTTGAAGGGGCGGTAATCCTCCCCTGTAAGGGGAGAGGGACCGCGCCGCGTTAGCGGCGTGGTGGAGGGGTGTCTTCGCTAATGGTTACACCCCTCCGTCAGCACTTCGTGCTGCCACCTCCCCTTACAGGGGAGGAATGAAACGGGAATCACCCAGCCCGTACCTGCCGCCACGCCTCGGCGATTTCCTCGAGGCTGTCGGCCACCTCCAGGAACGGCCCCGGATCGTGTCCCAGACTCGCGTTGATGACCGTCTGGCGCGCGCCCTGGTATAGTCGTGCGAGCGTCGTCGAGACCTCACCGCCGCGCTCGAAATCGAGCCCCGATTCGAGCGCGAACAGGATCGCGATCGCGCGCGTCGCCTTCTCGCTGCGCACGCGGAGCTGGCGGTGCTCGGCGGCCCAGGCGACGACGCGAAGAGCGCGGATCAACTCCTCGTAGAGCAACTGCACGAGCTGGTGCGGATCGGCCTCGCCGGTGCGACCGACGGCGTCGATCTGACGATAGGTCGCCTCGGGGTCGCGCCCGATCAAGCTGGCATAGACGCCCACCGGATCAGTCCTGGCTGTTCCAGGCGTCGATCTGCGACTGGAGGAAGCTCTGGGTCGATTTGTACGCAGCGACGCGCGCGTCCATGCTCGCGAACTGCTGGGTCAGCCGCTCGCGCATCGCCGCGGCCTGATCCTCGATGCGGTCCTGCTGGTCGGCAATGTCGCCG
>CAMLGC010000047.1 GCA_946479505.1 uncultured Sphingomonadaceae bacterium | reverse complement strand
GCGATCTGCTCGGCCTGGTCGAGCACGCGCACCGCGTCGTTGTTGAGGCCGGGTGTTTGCTGTGCGCCCGACCCCGACACCGCCGGGATTTTGGAAAGCGCGAGATCGGTCTCGCTCGCGGCCTTGCGCGGGTCGCCGCCCGCGGCCTGGATGAGCCCGGCGGCCATGCCCTGCTCGTCCTCGAGCAGGGCTTTCAGCAGGTGCTCGGGCGTGATCTGCTGGTGATTGAGGCGGATGGCGACGGTCTGCGCCGATTGCAGGAAGCCCTTGGCGCGGTCGGTGAATTTTTCGAGGTTCATGAGGTCCCCTGTTCGTGTTCACCGATGAGATAGCGTTGCGATAATGCAACACAAGGTTCCGCCTGCGAAACCTTTCCGGAGTCGCAGTTCATCACCCGGGGCTGCGCCCGGATGACGATCTGCGGCCGGCGGTTTACTTGTCGGTCTCGGCCTTTATCGCGTCGGGCGCGAACAGGTTCCCGAAATAGTCGCCTTCATACCAGCGCGGCGGCGTGTCGCGATCGGCCATCGCCCGCGTGATCCGGTAATTGGCCTCGGCGAAACGCGCGCCCGATTTCCAGTCGATCGGCTGGCTCATGTCGTCGCCGGGATGGTGATAATTGCCGCCGAGAAAGCCCTTCCACGCCTTCTCGCCGCCATTGGCATAGCCGGTTGCGAGGAATACCGCGGGCACGCCCTGCTTGACGAACATGTAATGGTCCGACCGCACGAAAATGCCCTGCTCGGGCATCGGATCGGGCGAAAGCGTGATTCCCATCGGCGCCACCGCCTTCGCGACCAGCGGCCCCAGCGTCGAATGGTTCGCGCCGAACGCGATCACGTCGGTGAAGGGATAGAGCAGGAGCGGCATGTCGAGATCGACGTTGCCGACGATCTTGTCGGCGGGCACGGTCGGGTGCTGGGCGTAGTAATCGGCGCCGAGCAGCCCCTTTTCCTCGCCGGTCGAGGCCAGGAACACGATCGAGCGGCGCGGCGGATCGCCCGATTCGACGAAGGCGCGCGCGACCTCGAGCATCGTCGAAATGCCGGCGGCATTATCGAGCGCGCCGTTGTTGATCCGATCGGTGCCGGGCTTGTCGCCGGGCTTGGGATCGGCGATCCCGATATGATCGAGATGCGCGGACAGCACGACGTACTGATCCTTGAGCTCCGGATCGGTGCCCGGGAGCATCGCGGCGACGTTGGGGCTGGTGATCGTCGCGGCACTGCTGCTCGACTGGATGCGCGCGCGCGTGTTCAGCGGAAAGCCCTGGGGCTTCGCACCCTCGCGCGCGGCCTCGTCGAGCACCTCGGCCAGCGAATGCTTCGCGCCGGCGAAGATCGCATCGGCGGCCGGCGTGTTGAGCGTGCCGCTGCCGCGGATCGCGGGCGCCTCGACGAAGGGTTTCCCGTCGGGGCCGACCCAGGTGTAGCGCGAGCCGTCGGCATAATGGCGCAGCATTTCCCATGGCCGCGTCTTCATCCGCGCGCGCGTCGGCAGCGTGAGGAAGCCCACCGCGCCATGCGCCGCGGCCATCTCCTCCTTGGACGAGTTGAGGTGCGCGCCGACCTCGCTGCCGATGCCGTCGGGATAGCCCGACAGCGCGACCACGATCTTACCGTCGACGTCGAGCCCGCGATAATCGTGGATGCCGGCCGCATCGTCGTCGATCCCGTAACCGACGAAGACGAGCGGCGCGGTGAAATCCACCGTCCGCTCGAGCGCGCTCGGGCTGATGATGACGTTCTCGCCCTGCGCGAAGGTGGTCGAGCCGGCGGGGCCGGCGACGACGAGGCTCGCAGGCGTTTCGCCGGGGCTCGTCTTCTGGAAGGTGATCCGCTGATACCAGGTGCCGTCGTCGCCCGCGGGCTTCAGGCCGAGCGCGTCGAACTCGCTCGCGACATAGCGCGCGGCGATCTCGTGCCCGCGGCTGCCGATGTCGCGGCCCTCGAGCAGGTCGTCGGAAAGGAACTCGACATGCGAGCGGACGGCCTCGGGGGTGAAGACCGGCTGGGTCTGATCCTGTGCGAACGAGACGGTGGCGGTGCAGGCGAGCAGGACGGCGGCAAGACGCTTCATGGATACTCCTAAACAAACGTGTTTTGCGGTGTGTAACCGCGATTGGCGCGCACGCAAGGTTCGCGCCTGCACGCGGCACGCCACGACGAACAGTTGCACGCGCGCGGCGAGGTGCTACACATGGCTATAGCACGTACATCGGGGGTTATGTCCATGAAAGCCAAGCTCTTCCTTGCTGGAGTCGCGCTGAGCGCACTCTCGCTTCCCGCCTTCGCCGCGCCGCACACGCCCGCAATGATCGCTGCGCCTGCCACCGATGCGCCCGCGCCCGTCTCCGAGCTCGTGTCGCAGGTCAACATTCCCTACGAGCAGTTCACGCTCGACAACGGTCTGCGGGTCATCGTTCACACCGATCGCAAGGCGCCGATCGTCGCGGTGTCGGTGTGGTACGATGTCGGCTCGAAGGAGGAGCCCAAGGGCAAGACGGGCTTCGCGCACCTGTTCGAGCATCTGATGTTCAACGGTTCGGAGAACGCGCCGGGCGATTTCTTCAAGCCGCTCAAAGAGGTGGGCGCGACCGATTATAACGGCACCACCAATTTCGACCGCACCAACTATTTCGAGACGGTGCCCACGCCGGCGCTCGACCGCGCGCTGTTCCTCGAAAGCGATCGGATGGGGCATCTCACCGGCGCGATCACCCAGGCGGTGCTCGACGAGCAGCGCGGCGTCGTCCAGAACGAGAAGCGCCAGGGCGACAACCAGCCCTACGGCCTGTTCCGCTACAAGATGGTGGAGGGGCTGTTCCCCGCGACGCACCCCTATGGCCACACGACGATCGGCTCGATGGCCGATCTCGACGCGGCAAGCCTTGGCGACGTCAAGAGCTGGTTCAACCAGCATTACGGCCCGAACAACGCCGTGCTCGTGCTCGCGGGCGACATCGACGTCGAGACCGCGAAGCAGAAGGTCGAGAAATATTTCGGCGATATTCCGCGCGGGCCCCAGAACGCGCTCCCCGAAGCGCCGGTCCCGACGCTTCCCGCGCGTGTGAACGACGTGATGAAGGATCGCGTCGCCGCGACGATGATTACCCGCATGTGGGCGGTGCCGGGCGTCAACAGCGACGACATGGCGCCGCTCGACGTGGCGGCGGGCGTGCTCGGCGGGCTCGATTCGTCGCGACTCACCGACGCGCTGGTCCGCAAGGAGAAGCTCGCGGTCAACGTCAGCGCCTTCAATCAATCGCTCGCGCAGGTCGGCATCTTCGTGATCCAGGTGATCGTGCGGCCGGGCGTCGATGCCGACGTGGTCGGCAAGCGCGTCGACGAGATCGTTGCCGATTTCCTGAAGACCGGTCCGACCGAAGACGAGGTTCGCCGCGTCGTCACCGGCGCGGTCGCGTCGAGGATTGCGGGGCTCGAATCGGTCGGCGGATTCGGTGGCAAGGCGGTCGCGCTCGCGCAGGGTGCGCTCTTCTCGCACGATCCCAGTGCCTACAAGAAGGATCTGGCGAACCTCGCCGCGCAGACGCCCGCGAACGTCAAGGCGGTCGCGAACAAGTGGCTTTCGCGCCCCGTTTATGCCCTTCGGATCGAGCCCGGTGCACGCGAGGCCTATGCCGAGGCGACCCCTCCCGCCAAGGTGCCGGCCGCTACCGCCGCGAAGGCCGAGGCCGACCAGGCGACGGTCAAGGGAACGCGCGGTCCACTCCCCGAGGTCGGCAAGGTCGCCGATCTGGTCTTCCCCGAGATCGAGCATGCCACGCTCGCGAACGGCATCGAGCTGGTGTACGCGCATCGCAACGCGGTGCCGATCACGCTCGCGACGCTCAGCTTCGACGCGGGCTCGGCGGCCGATCCCGCCGACGCGCTGGGCACGCAGGCGCTGACGCTCAAGATGATGGAGCAGGGCACCACCAGTCTCGACGCCAATGAGCTTGCCAAGGCGGTGGAACGGCTCGGCGCGAGCATACAGACCGGTACCGGCGCCGACCGCACCTATATCGGCGTCTTCACGCCCAGCGCGAACCTGCTGCCCTCGCTCGATCTGCTCGCCGACGTCGTCAAGCATCCCGCCTTCGCGGCTGCCGAGGTCGAGCGCGTCAAGGGCCAGCAGCTCGCGGGAATCGCGCAGGAGATGACGAGCCCGCGCGGGCTTGCCGCCCGTGCGCTGCCGCCGCTCCTGTTCGGCGAGGCAAGCCCCTATGCCAAGCAGCAGGGCTCGGGCGATCCGGCCGCCGTCGCCACGCTCACGCGCGACGACCTGGTCGCGTTCCAGCAGCACTGGCTGCGGCCGGGCAAGGCGACGATCTTCGTCACCAGCTCGGAGCCGCTGGAGACGGTCAAGGCCGCGCTCGACGCGCGCTTCGGTGCGTGGACGATGCCGGGCACGCCGGGCACCAAGACCTTTGCCGAGAATTCGGTGCAGGCGACGCCCAGGATCGTGCTGATCGACCGCCCCGATTCGCCGCAATCGCTGATTCGCGCAGGGATGCAGACCGGGCTTGAGGGCACCGACGACATGCTCGTGTACAGCGCCGCGAACGATACGCTGGGCGGCAATTTCCTCTCCCGGATCAACATGGACCTGCGCGAGGGCAAAGGTTGGTCCTACGGCGCGGGCGGCGGCTTCGACACGCTCGAACACGCCGCGCCCTATGTCATCAACGCGCCCGTCCAGGCCGACAAGACCGGCCCCGCAATTGCTGCGCTACGGCAGGACCTGACATCGTTCCTCACGACCGACGGGATCACGCAGCCCGAGTTCGACCGGACGGTGACGGGGACGATTCGCCAGCTCGCGGGCAGCTTCGAAACCTCGGGCGACGTGCTCTCGGCGATGCAGAACATCGAGCTGTTCGACCGGCCCGATGATTATTATTCGACGCTCGCCACGCGCTATCGCGCCTTCACCATTCCCGAGCTCAATGCTGCGGCACGCAAGGTTCTCGATCCCGACAAGCTCGTCTGGGTCGTGGTCGGCGAGGCGGCGAAGGTCCGACCCCAGCTTGACAGCCTCGGGCTGCCGGTCGAGGTCGTGTCCAGCCCCTCCGCCGAGGGCGCGAAATAGGGAGAGATGACGATGGCGGAAGTCGACGGCACCTGGGATTGCGTCACCAAGTCGCCCCTGGGCGATCAGAAATCGACGCTCACCGTCAAGAGCGACGGCAACAGCTTCACCGGCACCAATTCGGGCAGCCTCGGCTCGGCCGACATCACTGACGGCAAGGTCGACGGCAACAGGCTGTCGTGGAAGATGAACATGACGGTGCCGATGCCGATGACGCTCGATTGCGAGGCGACGATCGAGGGCGACAACCTCACCGGCACGGTCGGCGCGGGCGCGTTCGGCAGCTTCCCGATGACGGGCACGCGCGCGGGCTGATCGGCCACACGCGATTACGGGTAAGGCCCGCCTCTCCCAAGAGGCGGGCCTTCTTGCATGCGCTCCCCTCCCGGCGCAGGATGCCGCGCATAAAAGGGGAGAACAGCGATGAAACTCAGGTGGGTGCTCGCCACCGGCGCAGCGATTGCATGTGTCACCGGCACCGTCTCGGGGCAGACCTATGACGAACGCCCTGCGACCCTTGAGCAGCCGACGCAGTTCTTCGATTACGAGCGCCGCGTCGTCGACGTGCCCATGCGCGACGGGGTGAAGCTGCACACCGTCATCCTGATTCCCAAGGGCGCCAACGACGCGCCGATCCTGCTCACGCGCACGCCCTATAATGCCGAGGGGATGACCGGGAACCCGGCGACCGCGTCGATGGAGGAAGCGCTCCAGGGATACGACAACGCCGCCGACGTGATCGCGCAAGGGCATTACATCCGCGTCGTCCAGGACGTGCGCGGGAAATACGGGTCCGAAGGCATCTACATCATGAACCCGCCGCTCGCGGGAACGAAGTGGAACCCCACCGGGACCGACGATTCCACCGACGCCTGGGATACGATCGACTGGCTGGTGAAGCACCTTCCCGAATCGAACGGCAAGGTCGGCATCCTCGGCATCTCGTACGACGGGTTCGAGCCGCTGATGGCGCTCGTCAATCCGCACCCGGCGCTCGCCGTCGCGGTGCCGATGAACCCGATGGTCGACGGCTGGCGCGGCGACGACTGGTTCCACAACGGCGCGTTCCGCGAAACGATGATGCCGTACATCTGGGAGCAGGAGGCGACCAGGGACAACAGCTCGGGTTGGACCGACACCGCCTATGACGATTACACCGTCTATATCCGGGGCGGATCGGCGGGCGCGGTCGCCACGGCGCACGGGCTCGATCAGGTGGGCTTCTGGCGCAAGGTCAGCACCCACGTCGCCTATGACGATTTCTGGCAGGACCAGGCGATGGACAAGATCCTCGCCAAGCAGCCCTTGAGGGTCCCGACGATGATCGTCGCCGGCCAATGGGACCAGGAGGACATTTACGGCGCCCCCGCCGTCTATGCCGCGATGGAGCCCAAGGACCGGAACAACGACATGGTCTATCTGTCGTTCGGCCCTTGGTATCACGGCCAGGAGATAGCCGACGGAACGCATCTCGGCGCAATCCAATACGGCACCGACACCGCCAAATGGTGGCGGATGCACATCCTCGCGCCGTTCCTCGCGCACTATCTCAAGGGCGCGCCGATGGATGTTGCGCCCGTCACCGCCTACCGCACCGGCGCGAACGAGTGGCAGCGGCTCCAGGCGTGGCCGATCGTGAGCGAGGCCGAAGCCTCGAAGCTCTATCTGCGGCCGCACCACGCGCTCGGCTTCACCGCCGCGCCGGAGGGGACGATCACCGCAGACTATGTCTCCGATCCCGCCAACCCCGTCACCTACCGCATCCGCCCGATCGTCAGCCGTTCGGGCACCGGCTCGACCTGGCACGACTGGCTCGTCGATGACCAGCGCCAGTTCGCCAGCCGGCCGGACGTGCTTACCTTCACCAGCGATGTGCTCACCGATCCGGTGGCGATCGCGGGTCAGCCCGTCGTGCACCTCACCGCCTCGACCAGCGGCACCGATTCGGATTGGGTCGTCAAGCTGATCGACGTCTATCCCGATCGCGTCGCCGGCAACGCCGAGATGGGCGGCTACCAGCTCGCCGTCGGCATGGACATCTTTCGCGGCCGCTACCGCGAGAGCCTCGCCGAGCCGAAGCCGCTGGAGGCGAACGTGCCGCTCGCCTACGAGTTCGCGCTACCGAACGCGAACCACGTTTTCCTGCCGGGCCACCGCATCATGGTCCAGGTCCAGTCGAGCTGGTTCCCGCTCTACGATCGCAACCCCCAGACCTTCGTTCCGAACATCATGTTCGCCGAGCCGGCGGCATACCAGAAGGCAATGCAGAAGGTGACGGTCAGCGGCCCTCACGAAAGCTACATCGCGCTGCCGGTGGTGCACTGACCCAAGCACCTTGCCGCCGTCATGCTGAACTTGTTTCAGCATCCGACCCTGCCTCAAGCGGTAGTGCACGAGGAGAATTGGACCCTGAAACGAGTTCAGGGTGACGGCGGGAGGGCGGAAGCTACCGCCCTAACCGTATCACATGCCCCATCTTGCGCCCGGGACGCGCCGTCTTGCCGTAGAGGTGGACATGCGCGCCCGGCTCGGCGAGCAGCTCGGCCCAGCGCTCGGCATCGCCGCCGATCAGATTCTCCATCGCGACGCTCGCCGCGGTCAGCGCCGTTTCCCCCAACGGCAGCCCGCAGATCGCGCGGACATGGTTCTCGAACTGCGAGGCGACCGCGCCCTCGATCGTCCAATGCCCCGAATTGTGTACCCGCGGCGCCATCTCGTTGAACACCGGGCCCTGGGTGGTCGCGAAGAACTCGCACGTCAGCACGCCGATATGCCCCAGCGTGTCGGCGACGCGACCCGCAAGCGCCGCCGCCTCGGTCCATTGCGAGGCGATTTCGGCGGGGGCGGGCAGGGTGGAGCGGCGCAATATGCCGTTCTCATGCTCGTTCTTCGGCGGCGGATAGCTCGTGATCGCCCCGTCCTCGCGCCGCGCGATGATGATCGAGAATTCGTGATCGAAGATCACGAACCGCTCGAGCACCGCGGGCCCGCCGCCGATCGCCTCCCAAGCGGTATCGGCCTCGTCGGCCGAGGCGAGCCGCGCCTGGCCCTTGCCGTCATAGCCGAAGCGCGTCGTCTTGAGGATCGCCGGGCATCCGATCTCGGCGATCGCCGTGTCGAGGTCCTCGCGCGTCGCCACCGCCGCGAAAGGCGCGGTCTGCCCGCCCAGATCGCGCACGCAATTCTTCTCGTTCACGCGGTCGCGGGAGACTTCGAGCGAGCGCTTGCCCGGCCGTACCGGCACCTTTGTCGTCAGTCGATCGACCACGCCCAGATCGACATTCTCGAACTCGTAGGTGACGACATCGACCGCCGCCGCGAAGCGATCGACGGCGTCGTGGTCGTCCCACGCCGCCGCGGTGAAATCGTGCGAGACGTCGCAGCCAGGACCCGGCGCGGGCGCGAAAATATGTGTGCGATAGCCAAGCTGCGCCGCCGCGACCGCCAGCATCCGCCCGAGCTGGCCTGCGCCCAGGATGCCGATCGTCGCTCCGGGCGCGAGCGGCGTCATGCGGGGCTGTCCGCGACCGAGGCGGTTTGCGCAGCGCGCCAGTCGGCGAGCCGCTCGCGCAAACCATCGTCGGAGATCGCGAGAATCGCGGTCGCGAGCAGCGCCGCATTCACCGCCCCCGCTTTGCCGATGGCGAGCGTGCCGACGGGGACACCGGCGGGCATCTGGACGATCGACAGCAGGCTGTCCATGCCCTGCAACGCCTTCGATTCGACCGGCACGCCGAGCACCGGCAGCGCCGTCATCGAGGCCGCCATCCCCGGCAGATGCGCCGCCCCGCCTGCGCCCGCGACGATCACCTTGAGCCCGCGCGCCTCGGCGGACTTGGCATAGTCGCACAGCCGATCGGGCGTGCGATGCGCCGAGACGATCTTGGCCTCATGGGCCACGCCCAGCGCGTCGAGCGTCTCGGAGGCGGCGCGCAGCGTTTCCCAATCGGACGTGCTGCCCATGATGATGCCGACCAGTGCGTCCGCCATGCGTCCCGAACCCCTACCGGAAAGCGCGGGTGTTAGCCGGGGAGGGGGAATGGGGCAACCGGTGCGAACTCTCTCTTCCATGGGGAGGGCGGCAGAACGTTGCGTTCGCTCACCTGTCCTCCCCCTTCCGGCGCTGCGCGCCTCCCTCCCTCTCCTGAAAGGAGAGGGATTTTCTCACCGCTCGCTCAGATAATAGCGCTCGCGTGCCTTCAGTGCGTCGTCGAGTTCGTACACGATCGGCTGCCCGGTCGGGATCTCCAGTCCGGTAATCTCGTCATCCGAAATCCCGGACAGATGCTTCACCAGCGCGCGCAGCGAATTGCCATGGGCCGAGATGAGTACGCGCTTGCCCGTTTTCAGCTCGGGAGCGATTTGGCTTTCCCAATAGGGCAGCACGCGCGCAATCGTGTCCTTGAGGCTCTCGGTCTCCGGCACGTCGATGCCCGCATAGCGGCGATCCTTCGACAGGTCGTAGGCGCTTCCTGCTTCCATCGGCGGCGGAGGCGTGTCGAAGCTGCGGCGCCAGATATGGACCTGCTCGTCGCCGTGCTTGGCGGCGGTCTCGGCCTTGTTGAGCCCGGTCAGGCCGCCATAATGCCGCTCGTTCAAGCGCCAGTCCTTTTCGGTCGGCAGCCAGAGCCGGCCCATCTTTTCCAGCGCGATGTTGAGCGTCTTGATCGCGCGCGTCTGGAGGCTGGTGAAGGTCAGGTCGAAATCGAAACCATTTTCGGCAAGCATCACCCCCGCCGCCTCGGCCTCGGCAACGCCCTTTTCGGTCAAGTCCACGTCCCACCAGCCGGTGAAGCGGTTTTCCAGGTTCCATGCCGATTGGCCGTGGCGGATCAGGACGAGCGTGGGCATCGGCACTCCTATGCGTCACCCCAGCGGGGTCGCTTGTGTCTAGAGACCCCAGCTTCGGCTGGCGTGATGGATTTCACAACGTATCGATCAGCTCGGCGAGCGTCTCCAGGCACGCATGCGCGAGCCGCTTCGATCGTTCGGGCGACCAGCCGAACTCGGGGTCCGCGTTGGGATCGTGGTCCTTGAACGGCATCTCCAGCGTCATCGAGACCGCGCCGAACCGCTCGGCGAGCTGGTTGGTCGACATCGACATGTTCGCCTTGCCCGGCGCCGACTTTTCATACCCCTTCTCGGCCTGGAAATCGGGCGTATGCGCCGCAAGCGCGGTCTGGAAGCGATAGAATTTGTCGCCGAGCGCGTCGGTCCAGGAAGGAATTCCCTCGAAGCCGGCGACGAAGTTGGCAGGGATCGCCTCGTCGCCATGCACGTCCATCGCGACCTCGACCCCGGTCTCGTCCATCATGTCGCGCACCGCGAGCACCTCGGGACTCTTTTCCGGCGACGGCGCGTGCCATTCGCGGTTGAGGTTCACGCCGGCCGCGTTGGTCCTGAGATGCCCGCGCACCGTCCCGTCCGGGTTCATGTCGGGGACGAGGTGGAAGGTGCATTTCGCGAGAAGCGCCTTCGTCACCGCATCGTCGGTGTCGGCGAGCCGTTCGAGTGCGCCCTCCATCCACCATTCGGCCATGCTCTCGCCGGGGTGCTGGCGCGCATAGAGCCACACCTGCTTTGGCCCCGTCCCGGCCCTGAGATAATCGATCGCGCGCCCGTCGAGGCTCTTGCCGAGCTCGCGGTGGGAAAAGCCCGGCGTCGCTGCATAATCGGCGACGAGCTGGTTGTGCCGTTCGAGCGTATAGGGCGCGAAATAGGCGAACCAGACGAGCGGAGCGTCGTCCGGCCATTCCCATTCGAGCACGCCGTTTTCATAGCGCGTCTCGATCTGCCGCCATGTCCGCCGGTCGGTGCTCGCGCGTACCTTGTAGCCGGGCCAGCCGTCGGGATAGGCCGAGCCGCCGGCATTGGTGATGCGAAAGCGCGTCGTTCCGTTCGCCCCCGCGACGCGGAAATAGAACCATTGGTAGAAATCGGAATCCTTGTCCTTCGCGATCTCGAGATCGGCAACGCCGTCTCGAACCGAAAGCACGCGGATATTGCCGCTGTCGAAGGCGGAGGTGATGCTGATCGTCATTTTACCTCGATGGTGACGCCGGATTCGCCGGGGAAGTTCTGGAACAAGGCCTGCGCCATGGCAGGTGCGGCAACGATGGCAGCGGCCTCGGGCGCATCGACGGGGGCCGAACGTTGCGCCCGGCCTTCCCAGATGACCGAGCCGTCGTCGCGCCGACGAATCTGCACCGACAGCTCGGAAATGATGATCTCGTTCGACCCGCGCTTGCCGATCGGGAAACTCAGACCGCCACTTACGCCGGTATGCCGCCCGAACGAGCCCGCGCCGATTCCGATCGAAAAGGGTGAGCTCCGCCCGATTACGTCGCGCGAGGCGCGCAGGAAGTTGACGATCGCGACATAGTCGGCCTCGCCGCCCGGTGCGGGAACGGTGAAGCCGCTGTGCATCAGCTCGGTCTGTACCGCGGCGGCGTAGGTCTTGTATTCGAGGCTCGCCGGCCCCGTCGTCGAGAAGGGCTCGACGGTGATCGTGCCGCGGTCGATCGGCGCGTCGAGGTGGAATCGCGTCACCTCGATCGGCGATGGGCCGCTCGCGCAGCCCGAAAGCGTCGCCGCCAGCGCTGCCGCTGCCATCACCATCGCCTTGCGCATCTGCCCGCCTTTCGTCTGCCCGTCCCGACGCCGTATCGCGCCAACGTCTCAGACGTGCTAGAGGGTTCCCACCCGTAACGAAAGCCCGTCGCGCGCCCGCCGGCCTTGACTTGGCGGGGGGGCGACGATAGGCGAGCGCCTCATTTTCAGACCTCCTGGCTCAAGAAACGAATCAACCATGAAGATCCGCAATTCGCTGAAGTCCCTCAAGGATCGCCATCGCGACAATCGCGTGATCCGCCGCCGCGGCCGCACCTACGTCATCAACAAGACCAACCGTCGCTTCAAGGCCCGCCAGGGCTGAGGTGACGCGGCCGACCGCCGTCGTTTTCGACGTCGGCAAGGTTCTGTATGATTGGGACCCCCGGTTCCTCTACGAGCGCCTGATCGACGACGATCGGGCGCTTGACGTATTTCTGCGCGACGTCGTTACGCGCGACTGGCATTTCCAGCACGACGCCGGCCGCCCCTTCGCCGAAACCTCGGCCGAGCTGATCGCGCGCTTTCCCGAGCACGAGGCGCTGATCGCCCAATGGGGGCCGCGCTTCAACGAGACGATCCCCGGCCCGGTCCCCGGCATGCCCGAGCTTGTCGCCGAGCTGGATGAAGCCGGCGTGCCTCTGTTCGCGATCACCAACTTCTCGGGCGAATTCTGGCCCTCCTTCCGTGCGCAGGAAGCGCACCTGTTCGATCGTTTCCGCGACGTGGTCGTCTCGGGCGACGAGAAGCTGCTCAAGCCCGATCCGGCGCTCTATGCGCTTGCGATTCGCCGCTTCGGCGTCAAGCCGGAGGAAACGGTGTTCGTCGACGACAATGCGGCCAACGTCGCCGGCGCCGCCGAAGCGGGCCTGATCGCGCTCCACTTCACCGACGCACCGGCGCTTCGCGGTGAGCTCGGTCGTCTGGGATTGCCCGTCGCCGCCGCTTAGTTCCCGTAGCCCTTCAGCTCGTCGCCCAGGATGCGCACGACGTGGAGCACGTTGGTCGAGCCCGGCGTGCGGAAGGGGACGCCCGCGATCACGATCACGCGGTCGCCCGCCTTGGCGATGTGGTGCCTGAGCGCCATCCGCTTGGCCTTGGCGACCATCTCCTCGAACGAATCGACGTCGCGCGTATGAACCGCATAGGTGCCCCAGAGCAGCCCGGCGCGCCGCGCGGTCTCCATGCTCGGGGTGAGCATCAGGATCGGCACCGACGGCCGCTCGCGTCCGACGCGCCGCGCGGTCGAGCCCGAGCTGGTGAAGCAGATGATCGCCGCCGCCGAGACCGTCGCGGCGATGTTCTTGGCGGCTTCGGAGAGCGCATCGGCGGTGGTGGGATCGGGCTTGGTGACGGTGAAGTGGACGCGATCGCCGTGCATCGGGTCGCGCTCGACCGCGTCGGCGATCGAGTTCATCATCGCCACCGATTCGACCGGCCAGTCGCCCGCCGCGCTTTCGGCCGAGAGCATGATCGCGTCCGCGCCGTCATAGACCGCGGTCGCGACGTCGGAGACTTCGGCGCGCGTCGGGGTCGGCGCGGTGATCATCGATTCGAGCATCTGGGTCGCCACCACGACCGGCCGGCCGAGCCGCCGCGACACCTCGACGATACGCTTCTGGAGCGGCGGCACCGCCTGCGGCGGGAGCTCGACGCCGAGATCGCCGCGCGCGACCATCACCCCGTCGCACATCTCGACAATTTCCTCGAGCCGCTCGATCGCCGAAGGCTTTTCGATCTTGGCGAGCAGCGCCGCCTTGCCCTGGATCAGCCGCCGCGCCTCGGCGAGATCCTCGGGCCGCTGGACGAACGACAGCGCGATCCAGTCGACCCCCTGGTCGATCGCGAAGGCGAGGTCGCTGCGGTCCTTGTCGGTGAGCGCGGTCATCGGCACGACCACGTCGGGAACGTTGAGGCCCTTGTTGTTCGACAGCGCCCCGCCGACCTCGACGCGCGTCACGATGCGGTCCGCCTCGTGCTCGGTCACGCGCAGCACGAGCTTGCCGTCGTCGAGCAGCAGCCGTGCGCCGGGCTCGATCGCCTCGAAAATCTCGCGGTGCGGCAGCTCTACGCGGGTCGCGTCGCCCGGCGTCGAATCGCGGTCGAGCACGAAGGTCGCGCCCGTTGCGAGCATCGTGCGCCCGCCCTCGAACCGCCCGACGCGCAGCTTGGGGCCCTGGAGATCGGCGAGTATCGTCATCGGCCGGCCGAGCTTCTTTTCGAGCCCGCGGATCGCCTCGATGATCGCGATCTTCGACTGCTGGTCGCCGTGGCTCATGTTGACGCGGAACGCATCCGCACCCGCGATCACCAGCTTCTCGATCATCTCGGGCGTGTTGCTCGCGGGGCCGAGCGTCGCGAGCACGCGGACCTTGCGCGTGCGGGGGCTGGAGGCCTTGGTCATCTCGATCGTCCTGGGTTGTGCGCGCCTGTCCCTAATCCCTATCTCGCGGCAATCAACCGCCGGAGGACAGAAACATGCCGACGCTCGATGAACTCGACGATGCAGTCGCGGCCGCCGCCTTCCGTCGGCTGGTGCGACACCTCAGGCAGCGCGGCGACGCGCAGAACGTCGATCTGATGGGGCTTGCGGGCTTCTGCCGCAACTGCCTCGCCGACTGGGTCCAGGAGGCGAGCCGGACGGCGGCAGCCCCGCTCGATTCGAACCACGCGCGCGAACTGGTCTATGGCATGCCCTATTCGCAGTGGAAGATGCTGCATCACAAGGAGGCAACGCCCGAGCAGCTCGCCCGGATGCAGCAAAGCGTCGCGCGCAACCGGGTCGAGGCCGATCTCGACGACGCGCTCGCGGCGAGCTTCCCGGCGAGCGATCCGCCCGCAATGATCGAGCCCAACCGTTGATGCGCCCCGTTGCGGGAATCGGATGCGGCTCCTAAACGCCCTGCGACATTCCAAGCAGGAGCCCAATCTATGAGCGACGTGATCGCCGCCGAACAGCTACGCCTCTTCATCGAGCGCATCGAGCGTCTGGAAGAGGAGAAGAAGGGCATCGCCGACGACATCAAGGACGTCTATGCCGAGGCCAAATCGACCGGCTACGACACCAAGACGATGCGCGCGATCGTTCGGCTGCGGCGGATGGAAAAGCACCATCGCGACGAGGCCGAAGCGTTGCTCGAGACCTACAAGGCGGCGCTCGGGCTGGCGTAAGGCCCGTTCGTCCTGGCGAACACCTAATTCAGAGGACCCCGGATGGCAGGCCATTCCAAGTTCAAGAACATCATGCACCGCAAGGGCGCGCAGGATAAGAAGCGCTCGTCGCTCTTTTCCAAGCTCAGCCGCGAGATCACCGTCGCGGCGAAGATGGGCACCCCCGATCCGGACATGAACCCGCGGCTGCGCGCGGCGGTGGGCGCCGCCAAGGCGCAGTCGATGCCCAAGGACAACATCCAGCGCGCGATCGACAAGGCGAGCGTCGGCGATACCGAAAGCTATGAGGAAATCCGCTACGAAGGCTTCGGCCCCGGCGGCGTCAGCCTCATCATCGAGGCGTTGACCGACAACCGCAACCGCACCGCCACCAACGTGCGCACCGCGGTTTCCAAGAACGGCGGCAATCTGGGCGCGTCGGGATCGGTCAGCCACGGCTTCGACCGGATGGGCCTCATCACCTATCCCGGAGGTGCCGGCAGCGCCGACAAGGTGTTCGAGGCGGCGCTCGAAGCGGGCGCCGAGGACGTGGGCTCGAGCGACGACGGTCATGAGATCTGGACCGCGCAGGAATCGCTCCACGAGGTCGCGACTGCGCTCGAAAAGGCGCTCGGCGAGCCCGAGAGCGTCAAGCTCGCGTGGCGGCCGCAAACCACCGTCGAGGTCGGCGAGGACGACGCGGCGACCTTGTTCAAGCTGATCGACACGCTCGACGACGACGACGATGTCCAGACCGTGTGGGGCAATTACGAGGTCTCCGACGCGGTGATGGAGAAACTGGGGTGATAATTCCCCTCCCGCTCGCGGGAGGGGTTAGGGGAGGGCATGTACGAGCGCGGCGCCACTACAAGCCCTCCCCCGGCCCCTCCCGTAAACGGGAGGGGAGAAGAGGCATCACGGCCTTTTCGCGCGCCTCCGCGCCTCCGCATGAACAAAAGACCCGTCGCGCTTGCACGCCCTCGCCGGTCTTCATGCTGATCCTCGGCCTCGATCCCGGGCTGGGCACCACCGGCTGGGGGCTGATCCGCGCCGAGGGCAACCGGCTCTCGCACCTCGCCAATGGCCGGCTGAAGACCGACAGCGCCGCCCCGCTCGCGCGGCGGCTGGCGCATCTCGACGCGATGCTCGCGGCGCTGATCGTCGACCACGCGCCCGATACAGCCGCGGTCGAGGAGGTGTTCGTCAACGCCAACCCGCAATCGACCCTGAAGCTCGGCCAGGCGCGCGGCGTCGTGCTGTGCGCGGCGGCGCGCAGCGGTCTCGACGTGGGCGAATATGCCGCGCGGCTCGTCAAGAAGGCGGTGGTCGGCACCGGCGGCGCGGAAAAGGCCCAGGTCCACGCGATGGTCGCGCGGCTGCTCCCCGGCGCGAAGATCGACGGCCCCGACGCCGCCGACGCGCTCGCGGTCGCGATCTGCCACGCGCATCACCTCGCGAGCCGACGCGCGGGGATCGGCTGAGGGCGGCGCGCCCCGCCGCGGATCGAGCAAAGTTGACGATGTTGACGGCTCCGCGGGGTTTGCCGGGAATTGCGCCTGTGACGCGACGCCTCTGCAACGCGACGCGTCACGGAAGCGGCAGAAGCGCGGCGCCGGCGCGACACGGGCGCGCCTGACGGGCGACGGTTGCGCGGCACGAACGCACCGGTCGGGCGGCGATGCGCCGGGCCGCACATAGCCTGCGTCGGCGGCGCGCGCCGCGCCCGCGACGCTGTCGGTATCGAGCAAGGCTGCGAGGAAGATGCGCTGCTTGGCCGGCGTCCAATGCGCGCGCGGGGCGTGGCGGCGGAGGCCGAAGGAGTAGGCGCGGTGGGGGTGCGGTGCTGTTCCATCGCGCAAGATAGAACATAAAAGGAACTTGTAGGACAGGAGTTTGTCCGCGCCGTAGGTTCATTGACATTGGACAATCTCTTGTCCATATCCCACGCATGAAGGCGATCAGCTATTCCGAAGCGCGGGAGAACCTCAAGTCGGTGATCGATCAAGCGGTCGCCGATCGCGCGCCGATCGCGATCACCCGCCAGCGCGGCGAGGGCGCGGTGCTGATCTCCGAAAGCGAATGGGCGTCGATCGAGGAGACGCTCTACCTGCTCTCGTCCCCCGCCAACGCGAAGCATCTGCTGGACGGGATCGCGCAACTCGACGCCGGCAAAGGCGAGGAGCATGAGTTGATCCATCCGTGAAGATCGTCTTCACGGCCGAAGCGTGGCGCGATTACAGGGCGTGGCAGGCCGACGACCCGGCGTTGCTCGCGCGGATCAACCTGCTGATCGGCGAGTGCCTGCGCCAGCCTTTTACCGGCACCGGCAAGCCCGAACCGCTCAAGCGCACTCTCGCGGGCTGGTGGTCGCGGCGGATCAATCGCGAACATCGGCTGGTGTACCGCGTCACCGGCAAGGGCGAGGCGCAGGCGCTGGAAGTGCTGAGCTGCCGGTTTCATTATTGAGCCGAATGCGACCATTCGCTATATTTGTATAGCAAGGAGGCCGTGATGCTGGCTGTTCGACTGGGCGACGAGACCGAGGCGCGGCTGGAGGCGCTGGCCGCGCGGACGGGGCGGACCAAGACCTTCTATGCCCGCGCGGCGATCGAGGCGTATCTCGACGATCTGGAGGATTTCTACCTCGCCGAGGAGCGGCTGCGCGATTTCCGCGATGGCGATGCGATTCCGCTGGCGACGCTGAAGGCCGAGCTTGGTCTGGACGATTGAGTTCCTGCCCCCGGCGGCGAAGGAATTGCGCAAGCTCGACCGGCGCGTCGCGGCGCGGATCATTACGACGTTGGAAGAGCGGATCGCGCCGCTCGACGATCCCCGCTCGCTCGGCGGCGCGCTGGTGGGCGAACACGCCGGCTTCTGGCGCTGGCGCATCGGCGACACTCGGGTGGTGGCGCGGATCGAGGATGAGCGCGTGCTGATCCTGGTGGTACGCATGGCGCATCGGCGGGAGGTGTATCGGTAAAAGGAGCTCGGTGCATTGGGTAAACTGTCACCGTAACCCCGGTGAGGGAATTGAGTGTACTGTCACCGTAATCCGAACTAGATTACTACCTCGAGCCGTTGAGCACTTCTGAAACGCGTCCATGGTTTACGCCAAAAAATGACGCGATATCCTGTTGATGCGCATCTGGATGCGCTTTCGCGTACTCACGAATCTCTTCCGCAATTTCAGGGGTAACCTCGGGACTTTTAACCGGGGCTCGGCCATTATTATACTCGCGATAAAGCTGATCGGCCAAGAAACGAAGTTCCTCTATCCCGTGCTCATCTGCAAGCTCCCGCATGCGATCCCGCACTTCAGGCTTAGTCATTTTATTTCTGGCCATCGGCTATCTCCCTATTCGGTCGTCACCAATCAAATCGACATTGAATGTTAGAATAATCCTCGGGTTTTTCAAGAGTTCGGCGACAAGGTGGAATCCAATCCAATTTCGATTGCATTCCAGCGCGGTGCTCCCACACGAGCCAAGCATAGCCTGTCGCTGTTGTAGCCTTAATGTCCAATCGACCTCTTATCATGGGGACGCGCTCTACGAATTGCGCAAAAACTGACGGTGGGTTTTTGGAAAACAACCGATTGTAACGACCGACACTTTCTAGAAAAACCGTGCGGACAAGCATAGCAACGCCCTCCCGTGCCACGTCCAAGGAACGCTGCACGAACTCCTCCGCTAGTCTGAATGGTGGATTTGTGATCACCCAATCGACGGCATTTGTCTCGTAAGGGTATGAGAGAAAATCGCGAATGGGAGCGTACCCGTAGTCGTATGCGTCGGCGCATTTCACGTCGGCGAAATACTCCTTGAGCGGTTTCGCCATGTGGCCGGCTCCGCACGCCGGCTCAAGGCAAGTCAATGAATGCACGCGCTCAGGCCCGATGATATGCTCTATCAGCGCGCGGGTAGCCCAAGGCGGTGTTGGGAAGTCGTCAGGGCTGTCGCTCGGCTCGACGCGTTGCGACATAACGGCATGGGACGTGTTCTGCATGCGCACCTCCTACTAGGTAAGCCGGCATAACAGGTCAGCGACTCGCTGAGAATCCCTTATAAATTTGGGAGTCAACTACTCTATCGGCAGATAAATCTCTCCGCCCTGTTCCTTAAACTTCTCGCCCATCTCCTCCATGCCTGCTTCGGCGTCTTCCGCGCCTAACGGCGCGGCCCCTCCACCATTCGGCGTGGCCGAATGGTCCCCCTCCCCGTTCCGGGGAGGTATGGCTGCCAAGAAGCTTTCGGTGTTCTGCTTCGCCGCGAAGTCCCGGACCTCCTGGGTGATCTTCATCGAACAGAATTTGGGGCCGCACATCGAGCAGAAGTGGGCGGTCTTGGCGCCTTCTGCGGGGAGGGTCTGGTCGTGGTATTGCTCGGCGGTGTCGGGGTCGAGCGACAGGTTGAACTGGTCGCGCCAGCGGAATTCGAAGCGGGCGCGGCTTAGGGCGTCATCCCTTACCTTCGCGGCGGGGTGGCCCTTGGCGAGATCGGCGGCGTGGGCGGCGAGCTTGTAGGTCACCACGCCGACCTTGACGTCGTCGCGGTCGGGGAGGCCGAGGTGCTCCTT
>CAMLGC010000046.1 GCA_946479505.1 uncultured Sphingomonadaceae bacterium | reverse complement strand
CACCGTGGCGATCGGCACCGATGCGGCCAGAGCGCGCGAGCATTATGCGGTCTATGCCGAATCGGTGCGGAATCTCGGCACTCCGGTTTTCCCGGCCGCCTTGTTCCGCGCGATGCTCGACGAGTTCGGCGATGCGGCCGACATTCTGACGATCCGATACCAGGATAGGGCGGTCGCGAGCGTCCTCAATCTCTATGTCAACGAAACGGTCTATCCCTATTGGGGTGGCGGTACTTTTTCGGCGCGGGGGTTGCGCGCGAACGATCGCATGTATTTCGAGCTGATGCGGCACGCGCGGACGCGCGGCTGCATCCGGTTCGACTTTGGTCGCTCAAAGGCAGGGACGGGCGCGGCGGCGTTCAAGAAGAACTGGGGCTTCGAGCCCGCGCCGCTCGCCTATGCCGTCCGCACCGTCGACGGCGCGGCGAAGCGCGAAATCAATCCGGCGAGCCCGCGCTACCGGCTCCAGGTGAAGGCGTGGCAGAAAATGCCGCTCTGGGTTGCCAATCGGTTGGGACCGATGATCGCGAAGGGACTGGGCTGATGGACGTCCTGTTTCTCGCGCACCGCGTGCCCTATCCGCCCGATCGGGGCGACAAGATCCGCAGCTTCCATCTGCTCAAGCACCTCGCGCGCTACGCTCGCGTGCATCTCGTCGCCTTTGCGGACGATTCGCGCGATGTGAACCGCGAGGCGGCGCTGGCCGAGTGGACCGCAAGCTGCACCATCATCCGCCGCCGCAAGCCCCGCGCGCAGGCGGCGATCGAGGCGCTGGCGAACGGCAAGCCCGTCTCGCTCACCGCGTTCGCCGATCACACCTTTGATGCGGCGTGCAAGCGGATTCTCGCAACACATTCGATCGACACGATCTTCTGCTTTTCCGGGCAGATGGCGCAGTATCTGCCGGCCGATGGGCCGCGCGTCGTGATGGACTTCGTCGATGTCGATTCGGCGAAGTTCACAGGTTATTCCGAGCGCGCCGGGTTCCCCGCCTCGTGGATGATGCGGCGCGAGGCGCGGCTGCTCGGTGCGTTCGAGCGCGTGGTGTCGGCGCGTGCCGATGCGAGCCTGTTCGTGAGCGAGGCCGAGGCGGAGCTATTCCGAACCACCGGAGGCGGGGGCAGGGTGGTCGCGGTCGAAAACGGCATCGACACCCGCCGCTTCGATCCGGACGCCGCCTTCGAGGAGGCGGAAGCGCCGCGGCCGCTGATCGCCTTCACCGGACAAATGGATTATCGCCCCAATGTCGAGGCGGTGCAGTGGTTCGTCGATGCCATCCTGCCGCGCATCCGTCGATCGAACCGCGCGACCTTCGCGATCGTCGGGCGAAACCCCGATGCGAGCGTCGCCGCGCTCGGCCGCCTTCCCGGCGTAATCGTCACCGGCGAGGTCGAGGACGTGCGCGGGTGGCTCGCGGCGGCGTCGGTGGTGGTCGCGCCGCTCAAGCTCGCGCGCGGGGTGCAGAACAAGGTGCTCGAAGCGATGGCGATGGCGCGGCCGGTGGTCGCGTCGGCCGCCGCGGCGGAGGGGATCGACCATGCGGGCACGATCCGTGTCGCCGCCGATGCGGCCGGAATTGCGCATGCGGTGGTCGGGCTGCTTGCCGATCGTGCTGGAGCCGAGGCGCTCGGCAAGGCAGCGCGGGCGCGCTCGATCGAGCGCTACGGCTGGGACGCCCGGCTTGCGCCGCTCGACGCGCTGATGGGTTTTCCCGAACAGCACAGGAGCGCGGCATGACCATCGCGATCCGCTCTGCCGAGTTCGACACCGCGGGCACTGCGACCCTCTGGCGCCGCCACCTGGTCGCGCTCGGCGGCGTTGCGGCGCTGCTGCTGCTGCTGTTCCGCGCGGATGTCGCCGATCTCGGGCATCTGTGGTGGACGAGCACCACCTTCGGCCACTGCCTGTTCATCGGCCCGGTGCTCGCCTGGCTCGTCTGGCAGCGGCGCGACGATCTGGCGCAGCTCACCCCGACCGCCTGGTGGCCCGGCCTTGCGCTGGTCGCCGCCGGCGGGGCGGGGTGGCTGACGGGCGACGCGGCGGGCGTCGCGCTCGCACGGCAGCTCGGGCTGGTGATGATGCTCCAGGGATCGGTGGTGACGCTGCTCGGCCCGCAGGTCGCGCGCGGGCTGCTGTTCCCGCTCGCCTATGCCTTCTTTCTCGTGCCGTTCGGCCAGGGGTTGGAGGAGCCCCTCCAGAATGTCACCGTCGCGATGGTGATGCCGTTGCTCCACCTCGCCGGCGTGCCTGCGCATGTCGATGGCGTGCTTATCACCATCCCCAATGGCTGGTTCGAGGTCGCCGAGGCATGCTCGGGGGCCAAGTTCGTGATCGCGATGATCGCCTACGGGACGCTCGTCGCCAATGTCTGCTACGTCTCGTGGGGGCGCCGTGCGGCGTTCATGGCGATGGCGCTGATCGTGCCCGTGCTCGCCAACGGAGTGCGCGCGTTCGGAACGATCTACGCCGCGCACCTCACCTCGGTCGAGCAGGCGACCGGATACGACCATATCGTCTATGGTTGGGTGTTCTTCGGGCTGGTGATGGCCGCCGTGCTCGCGATCGGCTGGAAATGGTTCGATCGCGACCCGCGCGCGCCGTGGTTCGACGCCGCCGAGCTCCAGGCGACGCCGCGATACCGCATCGACCTTTGGGTCGGCGCGGCGTTGGTGCTCGCGGTGGCGGCGGTATTTCCGAGTTGGTCGGTGGCGATCGCGGGCCGCGCGACGCCGATCCGCGACCGGATCGATCTTCCCGTCGTGCCGGGCTGGCAGCGCGCGCCGGTGAGCACGCGCGCGCCCTGGGCACCTTCCTATCCGGCGGCGGATCACTTTCTTTTCGGCCGCTACACGAACGGTCGCGACAATGTGGACCTCTCGATTGCCGTCTTCGCGAGCCAGTCCGAGGGCAAGGAGGTCGTTTCGTTCGGCACCGGCGTGCTGCGCGAGGACGATGTGTGGGTCCGCGTCGAGGATCAGTCCGACATCGCCGGCGGATCGGCGATGCGGATCACGCGCGGGCCGGTCGAACGGGTCGTCGCGACGTGGTACGTCATCGGCGATGTCGTCACCGCGAGCGAGAAACGCGTGAAACTGGAAACCCTGAAGGCGCGGCTGCTGGGCGGCCCGCAGCGCGCGGCCGCTATTCATCTTTCGGCCGAGGTTGCGCCCGACGCCGATCCACGTGCCGAAATCGCGCGCTTCGCCCGCGCGCTCGGGCCGCTCGATCGGCTTGTCGACAAGACTATCGCCGAGGCGCGCTGATGTGCGGCATTGCGGGGCTGTTCTATCCCGCGACTCCCAAGCCGGTGGACCCGCAGCGGATCGCCGCGATGACCGAGGTGCTCGCACATCGCGGCCCCGACGGCAGCGGCATCTGGACCGCGCCCGGCGTCGGCTTCGGGCATCGGCGGCTGTCGATCATCGACCTCGGCGGCGGCGCGCAGCCGATGGCGAGCGAGGACGGCGCGATCACCGTTACCTATAACGGCGAAATCTACAATTTCCGCGAGGTGCGCGCCGAGCTCGAGGCGAACGGCGCGGTGTTCCGCACCGGAAGCGACACCGAAGTGTTGCTCCACGGCTGGCGCGCCTGGGGGTCGGGCATGCTGGCGCGGCTCAACGGCATGTTCGCCTTCGCGCTCCACGATGCAGGGCGGCAATGCCTGTTCCTCGCGCGCGACCGGCTGGGCGTGAAGCCGCTTCACTATGTCGAGCTGGCCGACGGCGCGATTGCCTTCGCCTCCGAACTGAAGGGTCTGCTCGCGCACCCGCTGCTCCGCCGCAATCCGGACATCCGCGCGGTCGAGGATTTCATGGCGCTCGGCTACGTACCCGACGATACTTGCCTCGTCGCCGGCGTGAAGAAGCTTCCCGCCGGGCACTCCCTTCTCGTCGAGCGCGGCAAACCGGTGCCCGCGCCATCGCGCTGGTGGGCACTCGACTTCTCCGATCGCGCACGCGGATCGGCGGCGGCGCTCGAGGAGGAGCTGGTCGAACGGATGCGTGCCGCGGTGCGCTCGCGGATGGTGGCGGACGTGCCTTTGGGGGCGTTCCTCTCGGGCGGAATCGATAGCTCGGCGGTGGTCGCACTGATGGCCGAGGCGTCGAAGCGCGCGGTGAAGACCTGCACGATCGGTTTCGACGAGGGCGGCTATGACGAGCGGCGCTACGCCGATGCCGTCGCGCAACGCTTCGCCACCGATCACCGCGAGCGCGTCGTCGCCGCGGACGATTTCGGGCTGGTCGACACGCTCGTCGCTGCGTTCGACGAGCCCTTCGCCGACGCCTCCGCACTCGCGACCTACAAGGTCTGCGCGCTCGCCCGCGAGAGCGTGACGGTGGCGCTATCGGGCGACGGCGCCGACGAGGCGCTCGCGGGTTATCGCCGCTACAAGTTCCAGGCGGCCGAGGAGCGCGTGCGCGGATTGTTGCCGCCTGATTTGCGCGCCAGCCTCTTCGGCGCGCTCGGCGGCTGGTATCCCAAGCTGGATTGGGCGCCGCGGCCGTTGCGCTTCAAGACGACGCTGCTCGCGCTGGCCGAGGACGGCGCGGAGGCCTATGCGCGCTCGGTTGGCGTCACCACGCCGGCACTGCGGTCGGTGCTCTACACCGACGCGGCCAAGCGCGCGCTCGGTGGCCATCGCGGCGAGGCGCGCTATGTCGAGACGATGCGCAACGCCCCCGCGCGCGACCCGCTCGATCGCGTACAATATGCCGACATCGTCCATTGGCTCCCCGGCGACATTCTCACCAAGACCGACCGGACGAGCATGGCCGTCAGCCTCGAAGCGCGCGAGCCGCTGCTCGACCACCGTCTGCTCGAATTCGCGGCGACCTTGCCCGTTTCGATGCGGCTGCGACGCGGGCAGGGCAAATGGCTGATGAAGAAGGCGATGGAGCGGTATCTGCCGCGCGACGTGCTTTATCGGCCCAAAATGGGGTTCGTGACCCCGGTCAGCGCCTGGTTCCGCGGGCCGCTCGTCGAGGAGGCGAAGGGGCTGGCGGTCTCGAAGACGCTTGCCGATACCGGTTGGCTCGACATGCGTGCGATCGACCGCCTCGTCGAGGACCACCGCTCGGGTCGCGCCGAGCACGGGCGCACGCTCTGGCAGCTCCTGATGCTGGAGCGCTCGATGAAGCGGGTGTTCGGCTAAAGCGCCATCGCCGCGTGGACCGTCAGCGCGACCAGGCACAGCGTCGAGAGCGTGAAGATCGCGAAGCGCACGATCACACGGTTGACGGTCGCCTGGACAATGCTGTGGAGCACGCGCAGCCCCACATACACCCACGCGATCGTCGCGTTGAGCCCGCCGCCCCAGCCGAGCAGTGCGAGCGTGATCGCGATCGCGTAGAACAGCGTCGGCTGCTCCATCAGGTGGTTGTAGTTGTCGGCGGGCCATTGCGCCTTCAAATCGATGCGGCGGCGCAGGTCCTCGCCGTTTCCGCCGACCAGGTTCTTCGTATCGATCTTGGCGCGGTTCATCGCCGGAATGCGCGTGGCGTACATCCATAGCCACATTACCAGCGACCAGGCGACCAGCGCCACCACCGGCGCCAGAATCGGTGCATGCTCGATCATGACGTTCCCCCTCAGAAAAGCCGGGAGCATGCTGCGCCTCCCGTTGCGGGCGCGCAACGAAAAACGTCAGACGTGCATCTTCATCCAGTCGGCGAAGAGATCGGGCCAGCGTCGCGTCGTCACCGCGGGGGGCGGCGCGCGCATGGGGCCGAAGCCGTGCCCCCCCGTCTCGAACAGATGCGCCTCAACCGGCACCTTGGCGGCGCGTGCGGCGGCGATCATCGCGAGCGTGTTGTCGGGATCGACCAAGCCATCGTCCATCGCCTGGGCGAGGAAAAGCGGCGGTGTTTCGGGCGTGACGCGCTTGTCGATCGTGTAGCGCGCGAGCAGCGCCGGATCGGGATCGGGGCCGAGCAAATTCTTGAAGGTATTACCGCTCGTGCCGAAGCTCGCGTTGATGACGGGGTAGATCAGCCCGGCAAAGGCCGGCCGCGCCGATAGCCGGTCGGCGGCATCGACCGGCTCGTACACCGTGTCGCCGTAGCTCGTCGCGAGCGAGCCCGCGAGATGCCCTCCGGCCGAGAAGCCGACGATGCCCAGCGTCTCCGGATCGATCTTCCAGGTGGCCGCACGCGCGCGGATGAGGCGCATCGCGCGCTGAGCGTCCTGGAGCGGCACGTTCTCGCGCTGGTGCCAGCCTTCGCCCGGTAACCGATAGGCAAGCACGAACACGGTGATCCCTTCGGGCATGAAGGTCCTCGCGACCTCGATCCCTTCATTCTGCACCGAGACGAAGCCGTAGCCGCCGCCGGGGATCGACAGCAGCGCGCGGCCATCGGGGTTGGCGGGGCGGTAGATCGCGACGATCGGCTCGGGGATGCCGTAGAGCCAGAGCTGCCGCTCGCCCGCTGGGCCGTTCATGGTGTTGTGCGGAACCGGCAGAGTTTCGGGCGTGCCGGGAATGCGGCCTTCGGGCCACAACGCGAAATGTTCGGGAGGCCAGACGGGCCGATCGGGTTCGCCCTGGGCCGGCGTCGGCTTGCCCCATTCCTGCGCGCGCGCTGCGCCCCCGAGGGTGAGGCCGAGCCCGGCGCCGATGAGGCTGCGGCGGTCGATGGACATTGCGCGAATCTCCTTTCCGAAGGCGCACGGTAGCGTTCGCACGGTGCGGCGCAACCGTCCGGCGCACCCGCTTAGAGTCTGTTAAGCACTCGCATTTAAGAACTGTTGACGGTCTGCGGCGGGGGGCACGGCATGTATCAAACGGTTGACGGCCAACTGGTGTGCGCTCCAAGTGGCGCGGCCGCCGCAGCGACGGATGAGCCGGTCCTATCACTAATCGTCCCGGTTAAAAACGAGATCGACGCCATCGACACTTTCTTGCTTCGCGTCGTTCCGATTCTCGACGCCGAGGTCGGCAGTGCCCACTGGGAAATCCTGTTCATCGACGACGGAAGCAACGATCCCACGCTGCTGGCGATCACCGCTGCGCATGCCCGATACCCTTCGATCCGGGCGCTATCGCTGTCGCGCAGCTTCGGCAAGGAAGCGGCGCTGTCGGCGGGGCTCGACCATGCCGCGGGCCGCGCGGTCATCCCGATGGACGTCGATCTCCAGGACCCGCCCGAGGTGATCGGCGAGATGCTCGCGAAATGGCGTGAGGGGTTCGACGTCGTCTACGGCGTGCGCCGCGATCGCCGGTCGGATACGATCGCGAAACGCTGGACCGCGCACCTCTATTACCGCACGCACAACTGGCTGTCGCGCGACAAGATTCCCGAACACGCCGGCGATTTCCGCCTGCTCGACCGCAAGGTGGTCGACGTCATCCGCATGCTGCCCGAGCGCAACCGCTTCATGAAGGGGCTGTTCACCTGGTCGGGCTTCCGGCAGGCGGGGGTCGCCTATGATCGTGCCGAGCGCGAAACCGGGACGAGCAGGTTCAGCTATTGGAAGCTGTGGACGCTGGCGATCGACGGCATCACCTCGGCGTCGACCGTGCCGCTCAGGATCTGGAGCTATCTCGGCGCGCTGGTTGCGGTGAGCGCGCTCGCCTATGCGGTGTTCATCGCCGCGCACACCATCCTCTTCGGCGCCGACGTGCCGGGCTATGCCTCGCTCATCATCTCGGTGCTGTTCCTCGGCGGGGTGCAGCTCATCTCGCTGGGCGTGCTCGGCGAATATGTCGGGCGCATCCTGATCGAGACCAAGCAGCGGCCCGTCTACATCGTCCGCGATCGCATCGGCTTCGCGGCGCACGACTGATATGGGCGGGTCGGCGACAGCGATCCCGGCGCGCGCGTGGCCGCTGGCGGTGTTCCGCAGCCGCGCGGCGCGCGACCGGGCGATCGACGTCGCCTTCGTGCTCGCGGCATGCTCGCTGTGCTTCGTCTATCTCGCCGGGCGGCCGCTCAACCACGATGTCGCCTGGTATTTGGTCTCGGGGCGGCGGTGGATCGAGGGCGCGGTGCTCTACCGCGACATCCTCGAGGTCAATCCGCCGCTTGCCTATATTGAGGTCGCCGCGGTCCTGAAGCTGCCGATCGCGGACAAGCTCGCCTATCTGCTGGCGATGCACGTGCTAATCGCGGCCTCGTGCCTGTGGGTGCGGCGGCTGGCGGCACGCGACGGCCACGTGTCTGCGCACATCGCGACGCTGGCGAGTGCGGCGGCGCTGCTGATCGTGCCGCTCGGCGATTTTGGCCAGCGCGAGCAGGTCGCGCTCGCGGCCGCGCTTCCGTATCTCTGGGCTACCGCGTTCGGCACGCGCGTATCGCGGGCGGAACGCGTCGCGCTGGGCGCATTCGCGTTTCTGGGCCTCGGCCTGAAGCCCTATTTCCTGGCGATCCCGGCGGGCGCGATGCTGGTCGTAGCGATACGCGAGCGCTCGCTCCGGCCGCTCTTCCCGCCGGCCAACCTGGCGATCGCCGCCTTGTGCATCGTCTATGTCGCGCTGATCCTGCTGCGCTTTCCCGATTATCTCGGCTCGGTGGTGCCGATGGCACAGCTCACCTATTTCGCCTACGGCATGTCGCCGGCGCTCGTGCTGACGCAGCCGGCCTTTCTGATCGCGCTGCCGGTGATCGTCATCGGCCTGCGCGCTGGCGGGCCGACCGCGAGCTTGGCCGGTGCGCTCGCCGGCGCGGCGCTCTGCTATCTCGTCCAGTTCAAGGGCTGGCCCTACCACCAGATTCCGATGGGCGGGCTGACGCTTGTCACCGCGGCGCTGCTGCTCGCCGACCGAACGCCCGATCGGCCGCGACGCCTGCCGACCACGATCGTCGCGGGGCTCGCGATCTTCACCGCGTTGACACCCGCGGCTCACGGCAGCTATCGGGTCAGCCCGACCTATGATCGGCTCGCGCCCTATCTCGCCGACGCACGCTCGGCGCTGATCCTTGGCGAGAACGTCTGGCTCGCCTATCCGCTGGTCGAGGAGCTGCACGTCGATCATGCGAGCCGCTATTCGGCGATGTGGCCACTCCCCGGCGCGACAATCATCGCGCGCCGGCCCTCGGATCCGCGTGCCCCCGATGCCCGGCGCGTGCTCGCCGAGACGCGCGCGATCATTGTCGGCGATTTCGTCCGTGCGGCGCCCGATGTGCTCGTCGTCGACGTTCGTCGTTACAAGCCCTATTTCGGCGGAAGCTTCGACTATCTGCGCTTCCTGAGCGGCGATCCGCGCTTCGGCCCCGTGTTCGACCGATATGATCGGGTCGCCCGCACCGGCTGGCTCGACATCTACCGGCGGCGCGATTGAAGCGGCCGGTCGATACGAAAAAGGGCGGCGCCATACGCGGCACCGCCCTTCTTGTTCGAATGTCGGATCGATCAGCGCTTCGAGAACTGGAAGCTGCGGCGGGCCTTGGCCTTGCCGTACTTTTTGCGCTCGACCGCGCGGCTGTCGCGGGTCAGGAAGCCTGCCGCCTTGACCGGTGCGCGCAGCGCCGGTTCGTAGCGGGTGAGCGCCTGGCTGATGCCATGCTTGACCGCGCCGGCCTGGCCCGAAAGGCCGCCGCCCTTGACGGTGCAGACGACGTCATACTGACCATCGCGATCGGCGACGCCGAACGGCTGGTTGATGACGAGGCGCAGCGTGGGGCGCGCGAAATAGATTTCCTGGTCGCGGCCGTTGATCGTGATCTTGCCCGAGCCCGGCTTGAGCCAGACGCGCGCGACCGCATCCTTGCGGCGGCCGGTGGCATAGGCGCGGCCCTGCGCGTCGATCTCCTGCTCGCGCAGCGGCATCGTCGGCTGCGCGACGACGGCTGCGGGAGCTTCGGCGCCTTCGGCGGCCGGCTGCTGCTGGTCGCCCGCGATGGCGCCCAGATCGGAAAGCGATTGACGATTGTCGGACATTACTTGCCCACCTTGTTCTTGCGGTTCATGCCCGCGATATCGAGCACTTCGGGGTTCTGGGCGGTGTGCGGATGCTCCGTGCCGGCATAGATGCGCAGCGAGCGCATCTGCGCCCGGCCGAGCGGGCCGCGCGGGATCATCCGCTCAACGGCCTTTTCGAGCACACGCTCGGGGAAGCGGCCCTCGAGCACCTTGCCCGCGGTCACGCTCTTGATGCCGCCGGGATAGCCGGTGTGCTTGTAATAGACCTTGTCGGCGAGCTTGTTGCCGGTGAAGCGCACCTTGTCCGCGTTGATGACGATGACGTTGTCACCGCAATCGACGTGCGGGGTGTAGCTCGGCTTGTGCTTGCCGCGCAGCACGTTGGCGATGATCGTCGCCGCGCGCCCGACCACCAGGCCTTCGGCATCGACGATGTGCCACTTCTTCTCCACCTCGTGCGGCTTGGCCGACTTGGTGGTCTTCATCAGCGCCTTCATGGGGCCAGACCTCTTGTTTGAAACGAGACGCGCCGCCCACTCGAGGGACGGCGCGAACGGGCGGGCTTTTACGCAGAGTGGGCCGGAAGTCAAGCGTCCGTGCGGGTTAGCTGACGGGTATTATGATACCGTAGCACTGCTCACCCAGCTTGCGATCGCCTCGTCCACCGCCACCGGCCAGGTCTCGATGACGGGCTGATCGTAGCTGTGAAGGTCGGCGACCCGCTGTGCCAGCCGGTGCGCCAGCGCGACGGTGGTCTTGAAGGTGGCGGTCACCTCTTCCGCCATGTCGATCGTGTCGTGCCAGCGGAAGGTCGACATGCAGGGAGCATCGACATTGACGCAGGCGGCGAGCCGCTCCTCCACCATGCGATGACCGATCCGAGCGGCTTCATCGGGATCGCCGAAGGTGACGCGGACGAGCGCGATGTCGCTCATGCGCTGCGCCGTCCGATCGCGTGCGCGGCCCACACGGCCGCGATCAGCGTCAGCGCGGCGTTCGCCTGATGCGCGACCGCGATGTCGATCGCAACGCCGCTGAGCAGGGTCGCGATGCCGAGTGCGATCTGGAGGATGACGAGCCCGAGCACCGCTGCCCCTGCGCCGCGCGCGCCCGCGCCGCGCGCCTTGAACGCGAGCACGACCAGCCCCGCCGCCGCGACGAAGGCGAGCCAGCGGTGAATGAACTGGACGAGGATCGGGTTGTCGACCGCATTGGTCCAGGCGGGATCGAGCATCGGCACGCCCGCGGGGAAGAGACGGTCGCCCATCAGCGGCCAGCTCGCGAACGCATAGCCCGCGTCGAGCCCGGCGGTGAACGCGCCGTACATGATCTGCGCGAACAGCAGCACCAGCGCAACCGCCGCGACCGCCTTGAGCCGAGCGTGCTGCGCGAGCGGGTTGTGGTCGAGATTTAACAGGTCGAGTGCGGTCCAGACGATGCCCGAGAGGATCACCAGCGCCGTCAGCAGGTGGACGGCGAGGCGGATATGGCTGACATCGGTGCGCACCGACAGGCCCGAGGCGACCATCCACCAACCGATCGCGCCCTGCAATCCGCCGAGCGCGAGCAGCCCGACGAGCCGCCAGCCATACCCTGCCGGAATGCGGTTCCTGATCCAGAAATAGAGCAGCGGCAGCGCGAAGGCGAAGCCGATCAGCCGACCGAGCAGGCGATGGCTATATTCCCAGAAGAAGATCGCCTTGAACCCGGCGAGCGTCATTCCCCGGTTGAAGGCGGCATATTCGGGAATGCGCTTGTAATTGTCGAACTCGGCCTGCCACTGCGCATGGGTGAGCGGCGGGATGATGCCGCTGATCGGGTTCCATTCGGTGATCGACAGCCCCGATTCGGTGAGCCGCGTGATCCCGCCGACGATCACCATCAGCACGATCAGGGCGGCGACCGCGAACAGCCAGAGCGCGAGCGTGCGCGGCCGCGACTCGGTGGAAACGGAGGACATCTGGAGCATGGTGTCGGGCCTTATCGGTTTTGGCGACGCCCGTCATGGTCGTTCGCCGCACTCGCGATGCAAATGTTATATTGTAACCTTGTGGCGAGCGTGCCATATGCGCCGACGATGACCCACGCTGCGCGCTCCTGGACGCATTGGATCGACGTGCATGTCGATCGCCTGGCGATCGGCCTGTCCGGGCTGTGCGCGGTCCATTGCCTCGCGAGCGCGGTGCTGCTGGCGCTTCTGGCTTCGGCGGGCGGGATGCTGCTCGACCCGATCTATCACGAAATCGGGCTGACATTCGCGATCCTGCTCGGGCTGTTCGCGCTGGGGCGCGGTGCGCTGACGCACGGCTATATGATGCCCGTGGCGGTCGGGTCGGTCGGGCTCGGCATGATGGTGGGCGCGCTCACGCTGCCGCATGATGGCGGGATGGAGACGATCTGGACCGTGCTGGGCGTCGGCGTGCTCGCGCTCGGCCACGATCTCAACCGCCGTGCGGTGATCTGAGTCCGCTTGCCGGGAGCCGCTGCCCGCCCTACATTTCGGCCATGTCGACGCACGACCATCACGAGCATCACGGCACGGCGCTGACGAGCGCGGCGCAGGCGACGCTCGAGCGTTCGGGCGAGCAGTGGACGAGCATGCGCGCCCAGATTTTCGAGGCGCTGGCGGGCTTCGACAAGCCGGCGAGTGCCTATGATATCGCCGAGGCGGCGTCGAAGGCGGCGGGGCGCCGGGTGGCGGCGAACAGCGTCTATCGCATCCTCGATCTGTTCGTCGGCGCCAACCTCGCCCGCCGCGTCGAAAGCGCCAACGCCTATATCGCCAACGCGCATCCCGATTGCCTGCACGACTGCATCTTCCTCGTCTGCGACGCGTGCGGGCAGACCGTCCATCTCGATGACGATCGCGTGACGCAGGGCGTGCGTCACGCAGCCGAGGCGGCCGGGTTTTCGCCCGAGCGGCCGGTGATCGAGGTACGCGGCAAATGCGCCGATTGCGATTAGATTAGCGCCTTCGCCATCCTGACCAGCGGCACCGCGACGCCGCCTATGGGCGCGGCTGTCGTGCGCTCGACGGTCGCGTAGCCGCAGGCACGGTAGAGCGGTTCCCCGGCGAGGGTGGCCATCATTTCGGCGCGGGTGAAGTCGGCGGCGCGCGCTTCCGCTTCGCACCGCGTGAGGATCGCGCGACCGACGCCGCGGCGGGGAAATTCCGGATCGGTGAACATCGCGCGGATACGAGCGGGCTCGTGCGCGGGATCGAGCGGGCGCGCGTCGCGCAGCTTGGTTGAATGGTCGCCGCCGTAGAGTGTCGCCCGCCGGCTCCAGCCACCGCATCCCGCAAGCACGCCGTCGATGAAGGCGAGCCAATAGGTCCGATCGGCGATCAGCGTCGTATCGAGCCCCATCACCGCACGGCTCGCCTCGATTTCGGCAGCGGAGAGAAAGCTGCGCTGGAGCAGGCCGATCGACCGATTCATCAGCGCGCGGATCGCGGGAATGTCGATGTGCTCGGCGAGGCGCAGGTCGATCATCGGTGTCACCTTGGCCGCGATCCACTGGCGGTCAAGAAACGATGCACCCATATCGTCGCAATCGACACCATGTTCGCACTGGTCTAGACCGCGCACGATGACCGACCTCCCTAATACGCCGCTGCTTGACACGGTCTCGACGCCCGAGGATCTGCGCACGCTCAAGCCCGGGCAGCTCCGGCAGCTTGCCGACGAGCTCCGCTCCGAGACAATCTCGGCGGTCGGCGCGACGGGCGGTCATCTCGGCTCGGGACTCGGCGTCGTCGAGCTCACGGTCGCGATCCACTACGTCTTCGATACGCCGCGCGACCGGCTCGTCTGGGACGTCGGGCACCAATGCTATCCGCACAAGATCCTGACCGGCCGGCGGGACCGCATCCGCACGCTGCGGCAAGGCGGCGGCCTGTCGGGCTTCACCAAGCGGAGCGAGAGCGAATACGATCCGTTCGGCGCGGCGCATAGCTCGACATCGATTTCCGCTGCGCTGGGCTTTGCGACCGCGAACAAGCTTTCCGCCGGGCCGAGCAAGGCGATCGCGGTGATCGGCGACGGCGCGATGTCCGCCGGCATGGCCTATGAGGCGATGAACAATGCCGAGGCGGCGGGCAACCGTCTCGTCGTCATCCTCAACGACAACGACATGTCGATTGCGCCGCCGGTGGGTGGGCTTTCCGCCTATCTCGCGCGGTTGATCTCGTCGTCCGAATATCTGGGGTTGCGCAGCCTCGCCAGCCGCGTCGCCAAGAAGTTGTCGCGGCGGGTCCATCAGTCGCTAGGCAAGGCGGAGGAATATACCCGCGGGATGGTCACCGGCGGCACGCTGTTCGAGGAACTGGGCTTCTATTATGTCGGTCCGATCGACGGCCACAATCTCGACCATTTGATCCCCGTGCTCGAGAATGTCCGCGACGCCGATGAGGGGCCGATCCTCGTCCACGTCGTTACCAAGAAGGGCAAGGGCTACGCACCGGCCGAAGAATCGGCGGACAAATATCACGGCGTCCAGAAGTTCGACGTCATCACCGGCGCGCAAGCCAAGGCGCCGCCGGGGCCACCCTCCTACCAGAACGTGTTCGGCGAGACGCTCGCCAGACTCGCCGAGACCGACGAGCGCATCTGCGCGATCACCGCGGCGATGCCCTCGGGCACCGGCGTGGACAAGTTCGCGAAAGCGCATCCGAATCGCGCGTTCGATGTCGGGATCGCCGAGCAGCATGCCGTCACCTTCGCGGCGGGGCTCGCAGCGCAGGGAATGCGGCCGTTTTGCGCGATCTATTCGACGTTCCTCCAGCGTGCCTATGACCAGGTCGTCCACGATGTCGCGATCCAGAACCTTCCGGTGCGGTTTGCAATCGACCGCGCCGGACTGGTCGGCGCCGACGGGGCGACGCACGCGGGCAGCTTCGACGTCACCTATCTCGCGACCTTGCCCAATTTCGTGGTGATGGCCGCCGCTGACGAGGCCGAACTCGTCCACATGACCTATACCGCGGCCGAGCACGACAGCGGGCCGATCGCGGTGCGCTATCCGCGTGGGAACGGGGTAGGCGTGAAGCTGCCCGAGACCCCGCAATTGCTGGAGATCGGCAAGGGCCGCATCGTGCGCGAAGGCAAGAAGGTGGCGATCCTGTCGCTCGGCACGCGGCTCGCCGATGCGCTCAAGGCCGCCGACGCGCTCGACGCGCGGGGGCTGAGCACCACCGTGGCCGATCTACGCTTCGCCAAACCCCTCGACCAGGAGCTGATCCGCCGTTTGCTGACGACGCACGATGTCGCGGTAACGATCGAGGAGGCGGCGATCGGCGGCCTCGGCGCGCACGTCCTCACTTATGCGAGCGACGAAGGCCTGATCGACGCCGGGCTTAAGCTGCGCACGATGCGCCTGCCCGACCGTTTCCAGGACCAGGACAAGCCCGAGAAGCAGTATAAGGAAGCCGGGCTGGACGCAGCGGCCATCGTCGAGACCGTTCTCAAGGCGCTGCGGCACAATTCCGGCGGCGTCGTGGAGGGCGCACGGGCATGAATTGACGATTGACCTGGACGGATATACATTTGCCAGATGTATATCTAGGAAGCCGTCATGCAGGTATCAAAATGGGGCAACAGTCTGGCGATCCGTATTCCTGCCGATGTCGCGCGCGCACTCGATCTCGCGGAGGGAGACGATGTCGAGCTATGTGCGCTAGACAAACACAAGGTTGCGGTAATCACCGAGCGTCAGCGCCGCGAAGCGGCGCTCGGGCGGCTGCGACAGTTTCGCGGGTTGCTGCCTGCTGATTTCAAGTTCGATCGCGAAGAAGCGCATGCCCGCGGCTCCGAATGACAGTGTTCTTCGACAGCAATGTCGTCCTCTATTCGGCAAGTGACGCCCCGGCGAAGGCCAATCGTAGCGATGAGCTGCTTGCCACGGGCGGCTGGATCAGCGTCCAAGTGCTCAACGAAACGGTGCATGTCGCCCGCCGGAAGATGAAATTGGAGTGGGTGCGTGTCCACAATTTCGTCGATACGATTTCCGCGCTCGTCAAGATCACGCCCATCGATCTCAGCATGCAGCGTAATGCGATGGTGATTGCTGAACGATACAAGCTGTCGATCTGGGATGCCACGATCGTTGCCGCCGCGATCGCGACGCGATGCCACATTCTCTATTCCGAAGACATGCATCACGGCCTCGTGATCGAAGGTCGGCTCCGCATCGAGAACCCCTTCCTTGCGTAAGATCCGCATCGACCAGCTTCTCGTCGATCGCGGGCTCGCGGAGTCGCGGACGCGGGCGCAGGCGCTCGTGATGGCCGGGCTTGTGTTCGTCGGTGAGCGCAAGATCGACAAGGCGGGGCAGCAGCTTGCCGACGACGCCGCGGTCGAGGTGCGCGGGCGCGATCATCCGTGGGTGTCGCGCGGGGGGATCAAGCTGGCGCATGGGCTCGATGCGTTCGGCTGGGACGTGGCGGGCGCGGTTGCGATGGATGTGGGATCGTCGACCGGCGGGTTCACCGACGTGCTGCTCTCGCGCGGGGTTCGCCGCGTCTATGCGGTGGACAGCGGCACCAACCAGCTCGCCTGGAAGCTGCGGCAGGACCCGCGCGTGATCGTCCACGAACAGACCAGCGCGCGCGTGCTGACCCCAGCCCACATCCCAGAAACGGTCGATCTGATCGTGTGCGATGCGAGCTTTATCGGGCTCGCCAAGGTGCTCGATGTGCCGCTCGGCTTCGCCAAGGAGCAGGCGCGGGCGCTCGTGCTGGTGAAGCCGCAGTTCGAAGCAGGGCGCGAGGAGGTGGGGAAGGGCGGCGTTGTGCGCGATCCCGCCGTCCATGCGCGCGTGTGCGACGAGGTGGCGGCGTGGTTCGTGAGCAAGGGCTGGCGCGTCGAGGGTATCGAGCAGAGTCCCGTTACGGGACCCGAAGGCAATATCGAGTTCCTGCTCGCCGCTTCGCGCTGAACGCGGCGGGTTTCCGGCCGAGATGCTTTCGTTGTAAGCGCGTCGGGCGAGCCGGGCATGGCGCCCGGCGAACCGAAAGAGCGTGCATGACCGAGATCGCGTCCAGCGCACAGTTGCGCATGTCCTTCCTGCGCTGGGCTGTCGTGACGGTGCCGTTGGTGCTTTTCCTCGGTTTTCTCTCCGGCCGGATGGTGCCGAGCGGCTCCGAGAATAGCTGGTACGCGATGCTCGCAAAGCCCGCGATCACCCCGCCCGATTGGGTGTTCCCCCTCGCCTGGGCGATCCTCTATGTGCTGCAGGGCATCGCGGTCGCGCTGATCCTCCACGCACGCGGCGCACGCGGGCGCGGGCTCGCGATCGGATTGTTCGTGCTGCAATTGCTGGTCAATCTCGCCTGGACGCCGATTTTTTTCGGTGCGCACGCGGTGATGCTCGCGCTCGCCGTCATCGTCGCGATGCTGGTGCTGGCGATCGCGACGACAATCGTGTTCGGGCGCATCCGCAGCGCGGCGGCGTGGCTGATGGTGCCGTATCTCGCGTGGATCTGCTTTGCCGGCATGCTCACGCTCGGCATTCATCAGCTCAATCCCAACGCGGAAAGGCTTGTGCCTTCAGCGTCGAGCACCCAGATCGAGCTCTGAAGATCTACGAGGACGCACGATGCAGGCCGACAACAAGTTGTTCGACGATTTCGTCAAGTTCGTGAACGGTGCCGCAGGCACCTTCGCGGGGATGGGCCGCGAGGCCGAGGCCGGCGCGCGGGCGCGCGCGAAGGAATGGATCGGCGGGCTCGATTTCGTCAGCCGCGAGGAATTCGAGGCGGTCAAGGCGATGGCCGCCGCTGCGCGCGACGAAGCCGAGGCGCTGAAAGCCCGGCTCGACGCGATCGATGCTGCGCAGGCGCCCGCGCCCGCCGCGCCAAAATCGCCGCGCAAGAAGGGCTGAACTTCATTCTCCACAGCTATTTTCGAGACGGCTCGATTTGCCCGGTTGTGCGTTGCCGACCCGCTTGGCAGGGTCAGGTGAGGGAGGCCCGGTGATGCTGGACGAAAGCGATCTGGAACGCGACGACGTGGCCGCGCCGATCGACATGCTCGAAAGCTATGTCGCCGCGCACGGCTGGTCCTACGAGCGCCAGGAAGACGAGATCATCGTCGAGGTGAAGGGAAGCTGGGCGCAGTACGAGCTGCGCGCGCTATGGCGTGAGGAGGACAGCGTTCTCCAGTTCCTCGCCTTCCCCGACATTCGCGTCACCGACGATCGCCGCGCGGCGCTCTACGAGACGATCGGGCTGGTCAACGAGCAGCTCTGGATCGGGCATTTCGAGCTCTGGTCATCGAGCGGCATCCTCCTCTTCCGCCACGCCGCGCTGATCGACGGCGAAGAGGAAGGCACGCTTTCGCTCGCTGCGGCCGAATTGCTCGTCGAATCGGCGATCGACGAATGCGAGCGCTTCTATCCCGTGTTCCAGTTCGTTTTGTGGGGCGGGAAGAGCCCGAAGGAAGCGATCGCCGCCGCACTCATCGAAACCCAGGGAGAAGCATAATCACGGATGACTCCAAAAGTGTTCGGCCCAAGAGCATCTGGCTGATCGGCTGCGGCAACATGGCGGGCGCGATGCTGCGCCAATGGGTCGCGAGCGGCGATGTCGATCCCACGAGCGTGACGGTGATCGATCCGGGCACGCCGCAGCTTCCCGATGGCGTGCGGCATGTCACCACGCCGCCCGGGGACGGGGTGCCCGAGGCGCTGATGCTCGGGGTCAAGCCGCAGATGCTCGATGATGTTGCGGATGCGATCGGCGGGCGCATCAAGGGCGTGAAGCTGCTGCTCTCGATCCTTGCAGGCGTCGAGGTCGGCGCGCTCGCCAGACGTTTCGAGGCGGAGGCGATCGTGCGGGTGATGCCCAATCTCCCCGTTGCGCTCGGCAAGGGCGTGGTCGCGCTCCACGGCGTCGACCCGGAGAGCGCGCAGGGCAGGGCGGCGTCGGCGCTGATGGGCTCGCTCGGGCTCGTCGAATGGATCGCGCGCGAGGACCAGTTCGACGCGGTGACGGCGCTGTCTGGCTGCGGCCCGGGCTTCGTCTATCGCTTCATCGACGCGCTCGCCGAGGCCGGCGCGGCGCTCGGGCTTCCCGGAGACCAGGCGCTGCGCCTCGCAACCGCGACCGTCAACGGTGCCGCCGAGCTCGCCGCACGGTCGGACGACGCGCCGGCGACACTCGCGGATCGGGTTGCGAGCCCCGGCGGCTCGACGCGCGAGGGGATGAACGTCCTCGACGAGGATGATGCGCTCGCAACGCTCCTGCGCCACACGCTTGCGGCGTCGGAAAAGCGCAACGGCGAGCTGGCGGCAGCGGCGCGCTAGTCGCGCAGCGCCTGCACGCGCGCCTTTTCGCTTTCGGGGATCAAGCCTTCCAGCACCGCCCAGAAGCCGCTGACCGCGTTCTGGCCGGCGCTCGCATAGGCCGCTGACAGCCTCGTGCGGATCGCCTCGAACAATTCGGCTTCGAGTCTCGCGCCGCTTTCCGTCAGCCGCAGCAGCCGCTGGCGTCGATCGCGCTCGCCGGGACGCGCCTCGACCAGCCCGCGCTCTGTGAGCTCGTTGAGCACCCGCCCCAGCGACTGCTTGGTGATCGCGAGCACCGCCAGAAGCTGGCTCACCGTCAGATCGGGCTGGCGCGCGATGAAATAGAGCGCGCGGTGGTGTGCGCGGCCGAGGCCCTGCGCCGCGAGCCCGCGATCGATCGAGCGCGTCATGTGGCTGTAGCCGAAATAGAGCAGCTCGATTCCGCGGCGGATTTCGGGCTCGCGGAGGAAAAGCGGCGAAGCGGACTGGGTTGGGGCAGCCATGTTGACCGGTTTTGCCGCCATCCGTAGAAGGCTTCAACCCGAAAAACATGCCCGGACGAGGACGATGCCAGACGATTTCCCGAGCGCGCCGGCGGCGCTGCCGGCCTTCACCTTCGACCCACATCCCTCGCCCGTCGACACCAGCGAGCGCACGCGGCGCATCGCCGATCCCGGTTTCGGCCGCGTCTTCACCGATCACATGGTCACGATCCGCTACAGCGAGGCGGAGGGCTGGCACGACGCGCGGATCGGCCCGCGCGAGCCGCTGACGCTCGATACGGCGACCTCGGTGCTGCATTATGCGCAGGAAATTTTCGAGGGGCTGAAGGCGTATCGGCTGGCGGACGGGGGCACGGCCTTGTAATAAAGTTGAAATATTGCAGTCATGGAGGCGT
>CAMLGC010000045.1 GCA_946479505.1 uncultured Sphingomonadaceae bacterium | reverse complement strand
GTTCTACTCGCGCTGATCGGCGTTTTCAGCCACATGCGAAAGGGCGGCCTGCGGGTCGCCCTTTTTCGTTGGGCGTTCTCGCTCGCGAAACCGGCGCTCGTTTGCATGCGTTGGTGAAGCGCGGGGGTGATCGGGAGACGAACGATGGGCACCAACGGGCCAGGCAATCCGATCGTGTGGGTGGTGCTCGCGCTGTTCGCGGCATCGGCGGTGCTATTTGTGATCGGCCTCCTGTTGCATCGAAACGGGGCGCTCGGTTCGCGGGGCGCGGCGGCGGCGTGGGGCGTGCTGACGATCCTGCCGCTCTTCGGCGGGGGTATCCTGCTCTTCTCCTGAGTGCGCGCGCTTGCGCGGCACCGAATCGGGTGCCACACATCGCGCATGCCGCTCCGCTCGATCTCGCCGCTTCTTGCCGCACTGTTTCTCGCCGCGCCCGCCGCCGCGCAGCAGGTCCCTGCAATTTCGGTCGATACGCTGAAGGAGGTGACCCAGACGCTCTCCTCCGACGCCTATGAAGGCCGCGCGCCGACCACGCCGGCCGAGGACAAGACCACCGCCTATATCGTCCAGCAGTTCGAGGCGGCGGGGCTGCAGCCGGGCAACCATGGCTCATGGTTCCAGGAGGTGCCGCTGGTCGAGATCACCGCGAACAACGTCGCGCCGATCACGATCACCGGCGGCGCCACGCCGCTGTCGTTCGACTATCGCGACGACATGGTGATCGCCACCTATCGCGTCGTGCCCGGCATCGATGTTGAGGGCAGCGACGTGGTCTTCGTCGGCTATGGCATCAACGCGCCCGAGCGCGGATGGAACGACTATGCCGGCGTCGATGTCCACGGCAAGACGGTCGTGATTCTCGTCAACGATCCGGACTGGGAAACGCAGGAAAAGGACGGTCTCTTCGACGGTCGCGCCATGACCTATTACGGCCGCTGGACCTACAAATACGAGGAAGCCGCACGCCAGGGCGCAGCCGCGGCGATCATCGTCCACCAGACCGAGCCCGCCTCCTACGGCTGGAACGTCGTGCAATCGTCCTGGACCGGCCCGCAGCTCGAACTCGACGCCGCGGGCGACCATATGGATCAGAGCCAGGCGATCGGCTGGATCCAGCTCGACGCGGCGAAGCAGCTTTTCGCAAGCGCGGGCAAGGATTTCGACGACCTCGCGGACGCCGCCAAGCACAAGGGCTTCAAAGCGGTGCCGCTGGGGCTGAAGGCCTCCTTCTCGTTCGACAATGCGATCCGACGGCAGGCGTCGAAGAACGTGATCGGCGTGCTGCCCGGCACCGAACGGCCGCAGGAAACGGTGTTTTACACCGCGCATTGGGACCATCTGGGGCATTGCGACGCGGTGGACGGCGATGACATCTGCAACGGCGCGCTCGACAATGCGAGCGGCGTCGCCGGGCTGATCGCGCTCGCCGAGGCGCATGCGAAGGCGGGCCCCGCCGCGCGCACGCTCTCCTTCATGGCGGTGACGGCGGAGGAATCGGGACTGCTCGGCTCGCGCTATTATGCCGAACATCCGATCTACCCGCTCGGGCTCACCGTCGGCGGGGTCAATATGGACGTGCTCAACGTCAACGGCCGCACGCGCAATTTCGTCGTCACCGGTTACGGCAAGTCCGAGCTCGACGATCTGATCGTGCCGCTCGCCAAGGCGGAAGGCCGCCGGGTCGAGCCCGAGGCGCACCCCGAGCGCGGCGGCTATTATCGGTCGGACCATTTCAGCTTTGCCAAATTGGGTGTGCCGATGCTCGACGCGGGAAGCGGCGAGGACCTGTTCGAGGGCGGCGTCGCGGCGGGAGAGGCGGCGTCGAAGAATTATGGCGAGCACCGCTACCACCAACCCGCAGACGAATATGATCCCACCTGGGATTGGTCGGGCGCAATCGACGATCTCACCATCTATTATCGCCTGGGCCGCCAACTCGCCGAAGGCGACGCCTGGCCCGAATGGCGTCCTGACGCCGAGTTCCGCGCGATCCGCCAGGAATCGCGCGCCACCGTGGCGCAGTAGGGACAAGGCGATGGCGCGTGTGGTGCAGCCCGCCGAATGGGCGCGGCACAAGGCGGTGTGGATCGGCTTTCCGAGCCATCGAGAGCTATGGCAGGCTGACCTCGCCCCCGCCCGGAAGGAGGTCGCCGCCTTCGCCCATGCGGTCCATGCCGGCGGCAAGGGCGAGACGGTGCTGCTCGTCGCCGCCGACACCGAGGCCGCCGCCGCCGCGCGCAAGGCCGCGCCCTTCACCGAGGTGGTGACCGAGCCGTTCGGCGACATCTGGCTGCGCGATACCGCCGCGATTGTGCTGTCGGACGGCAGCGCGCGGGATTTCGAGTTCAACGGCTGGGGCGGCAAATACGATCTGCCCGGCGACGACGATGTCGGCGAGCGGCTGGCGAACCGAATGGGAATCGAGACCGAGCCGTGCGGCTGGATCCTCGAGGGCGGCGCGATCGACGGGGACGGCACGGGGCTCGTCGTCACCACCGAGCAGTGCCTCCTCAATCGCAACCGCAATCCGGGGCTGTCGAAGACCGAGATCGAGGAGCGGCTCTATCACGATCTCGGCTTCGTCGACGTGCTGTGGCTCGGCGATGGCCTCGTCAACGATCACACCGACGGCCACATCGACAATCTTGCGCGCTTTGTAGGGCCCGCCCGCCTTGCACTCCCCGAACCGACCGAGAACGACCCCAATTGGCAGGTCTATCAACGCGCGGCACAGCGGGTGCAGCAGTTCGGCCGGGTCGAGCTGGTGCGCCTGCCTTCACCGGGCCGCATCCTCCACAACGAGGAGGTGGTGCCGGCGAGCTACATGAATTTCTACATCGGCAATGCGGCCGTGGTCGTGCCGCAATATGGCTCTGCCAACGATGCCGCCGCGATCACCGCGATTGCCGAGTTGTTCCCCGGCCGTGACGTGATAGGCCTGCGCGCCGACGCTATTCTGACGGGCGGCGGCAGCTTCCACTGCATCTCGCAGCAGGTGCCCGCCTGAGCCTCGGCATGCCCGAATGCCGCACAGTTAAGGGGATGACAACGCTTCGGCGCTAGCCCGGCGGTTCGCGACAATCGTCGAGCGGGGCTTATGAACGCGCGCGCCGCCTTCGGGCTGGCTACCCTCATCTTCGCCACCTCGTGCGTGGCGCCGGCTGCCGAGCGGCAGCCGATGGCGCAGCGCGCGTCGGCTGCCGCGGCCGAGTCTGCCCGCGCTCCCATCATCCCCGCAGGTCCGTCGTCCGCGTTGCTCGCCAAGGTACCCGCGCCGACGCTCGCCGACGCGGTCGAGGTTACACCTGCCCCGCCCTTCACCGATACGGGCTCGGCCGACGCGGCGGCGCGCGCGCTCGAATGCCTGACCGCGGCGGTCTATTACGAGGCACGGTCGGAACCGGTTGAGGGACAGCAGGCAGTGGCGCAGGTGGTGCTAAACCGCGTGCGCAATCCCGCCTATCCCGCGAGCGTGTGCGGCACCGTTTACGAAGGCGCGTCGCGCAGCACCGGCTGCCAGTTCAGCTTCACCTGCGATGGCTCGATGTCCGCGCGACGCGAGCCGGCGGCATGGGAGCGCGCGCGGCAGGTCGCGCAGGCGGCGCTGTCGGGGTTCGTCTATGCGCCGGTCGGATCGGCAACCTATTACCATACGACCGCGGTCCATCCGTGGTGGGCGGCCAAGATGACCGAGATCGGGCAGATCGGTGCCCACCTTTTCTACCGGCTTCCTGGCGCCTGGGGCAGCACGCTCGCCTTTCGGCAGGATTATGCCGGCATCGAGCCGGTCGCCCGCGCCGGCACGCATTTTCGGCAGAAAGCGACCGAAAAGGTGATCGAGGCGATCGAGGCCGGGGTGACGGTGCATCGCGGAGCCGTTGCCGCGCAGGACAGCGACGATACGGCCACGTTCGTGCGCTCGGATGCCTCAGCGCGTCGGTTCGGTATCACGATCCACCGCGGCGCGCCCGCCGCCGCGCCGGTGCAGCACGGCGTCACCGTTCATGTGTCGCGCGGGTCCACGGCATCGGCCGACGAGGCCTGACCACCGCAGCCGGGCCGTTGCCGCTCCTGCACGCCGGCCCTAGATAACGGCGCATGACCGAAATCACCGTCGCCGCTCTCCAGCTTGGCTTCTCCAGCGATACCGACGCGAACATCGCGCGCGTCTCCGAAATGGTGCGCGAGGCGGCGGGCCGCGGCGCGCAGGTGGTGCTGCCGCCCGAACTCTTCGAGGGGGAGTATTTCTGCCGCGTCGAGGACGAGGGGCTGTTCGCAACCGCACGGCCGACGGCCGAGCACCCATCGGTGCGCGCGATGCAGCGCCTCGCCGACGAGCTCGGGCTGTGGATCCCGACCAGCTTCTTCGAGGCCGACGGCCCGCAATATTACAACAGCCTCGCGATGATCGAGCCGGGCGGCAAGATCGCCGGCGTCTATCGCAAAAGCCACATCCCCGACGGGCCGGGATACGAGGAGAAATTCTATTTTCGCCCCGGCAATACGGGTTTCAAGGTGTGGGATGGGCCCGGCGCGAAGATCGGCGTCGGCGTGTGCTGGGACCAATGGTATCCCGAGACCGCGCGCGCGATGATGCTGATGGGGGCGGAGGTGTTGTTCTATCCCACCGCGATCGGCAGCGAGCCGCACGACGACTCGCTCGATACCGCGCGGCTGTGGCGCCGCGCGATGGTGGGGCATGCGGTGTCGAACGTGGTGCCGGTGGTCGCCGCCAATCGCGTCGGATGCGAGCACGGCCAGACCTTCTACGGCACCAGCTTCATCGCCGACGAGCGCGGCGACGTGCTCGCCGAACTCGATCGCGAGGAGGAGGGCGTCATCACCGCGACCCTCGATCTCGACCGCGTCAAGCGCCACCGCGCCGCCTTCGGCTTCTTCCGAGACCGCCGGCCCGATCTGTACGGGCGGCTGGTGGAGGATATTTGAGCGGACTGTTGATCGCTCAACCTCTGGTGAGCGAGAATGCTATACATGCTGCGGCGAGATGCTGGTGAGCGGAGCCGGCCACCTCGAAGAAGGTCGTACGCGTCGCCCGTCGGGTGGGCGTGACGACCTCCTCTTGCCCGAGACCGGCGGCAGCTTCGGTATTTCTCGAATCCCCCTGACCAGCATCTCGCCGCTCGGACCTACTTGCCGCAGCGGCAATCCGATCCGCACGTGCAATTCGCGCAGGTGCAGGTGTTCGTGCAACGATCGTTCTGCTGATTCTGGGTCGTCATGGTCGTTCTCCTCTGCTTGAGTGCGAGGAGCTCCTGATAGACCTGAGCGGCAGAGGGCCGCTTGAACGAAAGGGCTAAAGTCTCGTCAGCGTCGTCGCCGGGAGACCGAATGTCCGCCGGAAGATTCTGCTGAAATGGGCAGAATCCGAAAAGCCCGCCATGTGCGCGGCCTCGGTGAGCGATTTCCCTTCCGAATAGACCTGCACCGCACGAACGAGCCGCAGCCAGAGCAGGTAGGTCTTGAAGGCCAGCCCGGTCTGCTCGACGAACAAATGCCGGAGGCGGCTGGGCGAGAGATAGATGCCTTCGGCCGAGCGAGCCAGACTGAGCGGCTGATCGAGATGCTGAGCGGCATGATCCAGTATCTTGCGGATGCGAGGGTCCGGCAACGGTGCTGGGCCAGACGGAGCCAGCGCTTCGACCGCATTGCGGCCGGCCCGCAGCAGTGCGTCTTGTTCGAGCGGTGCGTCGAACGTCGTGCGCAGCGGCTCGAGCAACGCGGCAACAGCCGGATTTTCCACCTCGACCAGCGGTCCGTTCGCGAACAGGGCTGCGCCGAGGAGACGACCGGCGCGGCTCTCCGGCTCGACGAAAATGAAGGCAACGAGCCCATGTGCCTCGAACCTGTGGGTCGCGTCGGCAGCCACAGCGAGAACGGGTGCCGAGATCGATCGATCGCCCGTCATCAGCGTCAGTGCGCCTGACAGTGACGCGGTGATCTGGATCGCATGATGGGCGTGGAAGGCGGGATCGCCGAAGCCGCGCGGCGCCTCCAGCACCCACACGCTCACCCCCTGCGACATCGCCATTTTGGCGCGCCCCCTAGACATTCCAAATCGTGTCCGAAGAAAGCGTGGTCGTTTCGCACGCGGTGGTGGTTGCCTGTCGCTCCATCAGGTCCGCTTTCACCCGTATTCCTCGTGCGCAGACGGTGGTGCCGAATTATCTTTGCGTCCCCGAGCGCTATCCCGAGTTTCGCGCGATCAGCGCCTGGGCGGCGGCGGGGGCGCGGATCTTGGCGCCGTTGATACAGAAGACAAACGTGTCGCGCGGGCGCTTTTCGGGCGCGTCGGCCTCGACATAGGGCAGATGTCCGGGCGCACCGCCGGCCTCCCAGATACGGGCGGCGGCGGCCCAGCGGTCGAGGTCGGCGGGGGTGTAGCCGGCGGGTTCGTTCTCGACGGCATTTTCCAGGCGCGCATAGACGAAGTCGGCGGTCACGTCGGCGATCGCCGGATATTCCGCCGAATCGGCGAAGACCAGCGCGACTCCCGCCTTGCGTGCCATCGCCACGAAGTCGGGCACGGCAAAGCTTTCGTGACGGACCTGGATCGCGTGGCGCAGCTTCACGCCCTCGTGCTCGGCGGGGAGCAGGTCGATGAATGCCTGCATGTCCTCGGCATCGAACTTCTTGGTCGCCATGAACTGCCACAGAATGGGTCCGAGCTTGTCGCCCAGTTCGACGATCCCCTGTTCGACGAAGCGGGCGATCGATTCGCCCGCCTCGGCGAGCACCTTGCGGTTGGTGCAGTAGCGCGAGCCCTTGACCGCGAAGACGAAGCCCTCCGGCACGGTCTTGGCCCAGGCAGCGAAGCTCGCCGGCTTCTGCCGCCCGTAATAGGTGCCGTTGATCTCGATCGCCGTCACCGCGCGGGCAACGAAGTCGAGCTCCTTTTTCTGTGGCAGGCCCTCGGGGTAGAAGGTGCCGCGCCACGGCTCGTAGGTCCAGCCGCCGATCCCGATCCGTATCATGCCGCGCTTTTTAAACGTTTATCTACTTGCGTGGAAGCGGCACCCGCCCGCTCCCCCACCCCACCTCCCAAGAATTGTGCTGACTGGGACGCGGGGTGGGAGAGAGGGCCGGTGCCGACGCCGGATTCAGCAAGCTGAAACCAACTCCAGATCAGCGATCGAGCCCCGTCATCTGCTTGAGGCTGGCCAGATGGTGTTCGATGATCGGGATCGCGCTCTGTGCGGCGTCGCGGAGCGCGGGCGTATCGCCGTTCTGCGCGTAATTGGTCATGAGAAGCAGCGCCTGCTGATGGGCGGGAAGCTGCTGCCTGGCATATTCCACATCGAACTTGTGACCCAAGAGCGGGGTGAGCGTGTCGATCATCTGCTGCTGATCGGGTGTCAGCATCGGCTCGGGCGCGGTGAGCCCGGCTTTTGCGGCGGCATCCTTCACCACCTGCGTCGTCTTGGTGTGATCCTCGATCATCGTGTTGGCGAAATCCTTCACCGACACGTTGTCGGACTTATCGAGTGCGAGCTTGGAGGATTGGATCTCGTAGAGATCGCTCGCACCGGCCGCGGCCATGAAGGCTTGCGCGTCGGTGGGCGTCGCGGGCATCGCCGCGCTGTCGTTGCCCATCATGTCGTTGGACATGGCGTCGTTCATCGTCGCCATGTCATTGGAGGCGGTGTCGTCGGCCGGCTCGGGCGAGCACGCACCGAGCGCGATGAGCGACACGGCGGCGAAAGCGAGGGGCAGGCGCATGATGTCTCTCCTGTTGCAACGCTTCGCTGGGCAAGCGTCCCCCCGGCAATCCGCAGGAGGGGCGGATGGTTCCCCATCGGCGCCGTGCGCCTTGCCGTCAGTAGCGCGACAGGCGTTCGGCCCAGCCGTGGTGCGCCGGCACCTGGGCGTCGAGCCACGCGGTGTCGAAGGCGCTGTCGAGATAACGCTCGCCGGGATCGCAGATCAGCGAGACGATGCTGCCCTGCTCGCCGCGTGCCGCCATTTCCTCCGCCAGATCGAGCACGCCGACGAGGTTGGTGCCGGTCGAGGGGCCGACGCGGCGGCCGAGGCGATCGGAGAGAAAGCGCGCGGCCGCGAAGCTCGCCGCATCTTCGACCTCGATCATCCGATCGATGACGTGCGGCTGGAACGAGGGCTCGACCCGCGGGCGGCCGATGCCCTCGATCCGGCTGCGCGCGCTCGAGGTGAGGTCGGCGCGCCCGCTGCGCCAGCTTTCGGCGAACACCGATCCCTCGGGATCGACCACCGCGAGCAATGTCCGCCGGCAGCTCGGCCGATAATAGCGCGCGTAGCGGCCGATCGTCGCCGAGGTGCCGCCCGTCCCGGCACCGACGACGATCCAGGTCGGCACCGGATGCCGCTCGTGCGCCATTTGCTCGAAAATCGATTCGGCGATGTTGTTGTTTCCGCGCCAGTCGGTCGCGCGCTCGGCATAGGTGAACTGGTCCATGTAATGACCGCCGAGCTCGGCCGCGAGTCGCTCGGCAGCCGAATAGATGTCGGATCCTTGCGCGAAATGGCATTCGGCGCCCAACCGCTCGATCTCGGCGAGCTTGGCGGGCGCGGTGCCCGACGGCACCACCGCGATGAAGCGCAGCCCGAGCAGGCGCGCGAAATAGGCCTCCGAGATCGCGGTCGACCCCGACGAGGCCTCGATCACCGGTGTGCCCTCGCGCACCCAGCCGTTGCAGAGCGCATAGAGGAAGAGCGAGCGCGCGAGCCGATGCTTGAGCGAGCCGGAAGGGTGGGTCGATTCGTCCTTGAAATAGATGTCGATGCCGTCGAGCCCTGCAAGCGGAACCTTGATGAGGTGCGTGTCGGCGGAGCGCGCCGCATCGGCCTCGATCTCACCCACCGCCCAGTGCAGCCATTTGCGGCAGCCGGACTCGGTTCCGCTACCTTTCGGAGGGATGTCGTTCATCGCGTGCCTGCTTCTTTCGCGTTGGTCGGTGCGGATCACCGATAGCGGGGGTGTTTTGATGGGGCCAGCCGAGACGCGGATTTCGGCAGAAACGGCGCGGCAGGGCGGAGCGTCGGCAAGGACACGAGGGTTCTGCCGTCGGTCCTCGCTTGTGCGAGGTCGCTACTGGTCGCGTGAATTAGGCGCTGCCAAATTCCTGGCAGCGCCCTGGAGCGGGCGAAGGGATTCGAACCCTCGACCCCAACCTTGGCAACTTAATTTGTCGGCTGCGCCACAGTTTGCGGTTCTACGAATTCCTACTATTTTTCAAATGGATATTGCCACTTATGCTGCGACGCCTTACGCTCAGATTGGACGCGGAACGGCTCAATCTTATTACGTCCATATTACTTTTGGGTCGGCCGAAGCCCGCGTAATAAATTGGAGGACGCTCAGATGGCCCAAGCCAAGCTGAACAAGCGAACAATCGATGCGCTGACGCCGCCGAAGTCTGGTCAGACATTTCTCTGGGATACCGAGATCAAGGGCTTCGGGATCCGTGTCGGGACGACCGGGACGAAAACCTTCGTCATCCAGTATTTGAATGCGGAGGGACGGCTCCGCCGCGTCAAAATCGGACGCTTCGGCGTCATCACGGTCGATCAGGCGCGTGACCTCGCCAAGATCAAACTCGGAGCGGTCGCTGCCGGCGAAGATCCCGCAGAGCAAGCAAGGCGCGCTCGCAACGAGATGAATGTCGCAGAATTGTGCGACTGGTATCTGATCGAAGCGCGCGCTGGCCGCATTCTCGGGCGGAAGAACCGGCCGATCAAGGCATCGACACTAGACCGAGACGAGAGCCGGATAAGGACACATATCAAGCCGCTACTCGGGAAGCGAATCGCCTGCAAACTGACGATCTCCGATGTCGAGACGATGCAAGACGACGTGAAGAACGGCAGGACGGCCAAGAAGCGCGACGGTGGACGTGGAGGCAAAGCGATCGGTGGCGCCACGGTCGCGAGTGGGTGTGTGGGAACGCTGCAAGCCCTGCTTGGTCATGCGAAGCACAAGGGACTGATCGCCGAACATCCGACCAAAGGGGCGAAAAAACTGGCTGGCAGGAAGAAGACGCGCCGCCTTAGCGTTGCCGAGATTGAGATGATGGGAAAGGCAATGGCATATGCCGAACGAAATGGGGAAAACCCCACGGCATTGGCCGTCATCCGTACCCTTCTCCTTACCGGCTATCGACGCGAAGAGGCACAGGCGATGCACCGCGCCTGGATAAATCCCATCGCTGGATTCGTCGCCTTCCCGGACACGAAGGGCGATGCGCAAGTTCGAGCGATCGGACCGGAAGCAACCAAGGTAGTGGTCGACCAGCCGGAAATCGCGGGCAATCCGCATGTGTTCCCTTCGATGGTATCAGACGGCCCGTTCACGGCGGTGAGCGCCTGCCTTCAACGTGTCTGCCAGCTTGTCGGGATAACGGGCGTCACTCCGCATACCCTGCGGCACACGTTCGGGAGCATCGCGGGCGAGCTCGGTTTTTCGGAATTGACGATTCGCGCAATGCTCGGACACGCATCGCAGAATGTGACGCAGGATTACATTCACATCGATGAGGCGCTAAAGCTCGCCGTTCGGCGCACATCTGACGAGATCGCCCGCCTGCTCGCCAAGGGCGCTACCAGCCTGGACCGGATGACCCCGGCTTCGGTCAAGCGGTTTGATCCCGGACCGTCTCCTATGACCGGTCGGGCAGTCTCCAGTATGCACTGACGAACCCATTCGGGCGCTCACCATTGTTACGACGCCTGCCACTTCTGCTGCCCGATCGTTTTCGCGCGCTGCTCGAGCCGAAGGTGGTGTTGATCGGCGTGCTGATCGGCAAGCAGCCCGGCCCTTATCTCGGCCGCTATCCCGCGCAGGCGCTCGACATCTTGCCGGCGACGGTTAAAACCCGCGTGCTGCGCGCACGGCGGAGGCTCAAGAATGAATTGGCGCCCGGAATTCGCGCCACGCTGAGCGGCTCCTTTCCGTTCGCGGGTGCCGATTGCGGAATGCTGACCGATGGCGTCGTCGCAATGATATGCGACAGCAACGGTGGCTGACAGGAGTACGACGACCTGCGCCTCGTCGCTATCTCGCGAAGTGCGCGATGATCGGACAATCCGGGCGATCGTCGCCCTGGCAGCGGCTCGCGAGATCTAGCAGGGTCTCGCGCATCGCCTCGAGCGCGGCGGCCTTGCGGTGCAACTCGTCGGCGCGCGCCAGCGCCAACCGCTTGACGTCGGCGCTCTCGCGCGCGCTGTCCGACCACAGATCTAGCAGCGAGCGGATGTCCTCGATCGGAAAGCCGAGGTCGCGTGCGTTGGCGATGAAGCGCAGGCGGTGGACGTCGGCCTCCGAATAATCCCGATAGCCGCTGTCGCGGCGCGGCGGGGGCGGGATCAGGCCGATCTTCTCGTAATGTCGGATCATCCGCTGCGAGACCGCGCTCGCCTTCGAGGCCTGGCCGATATTCACAGCTTCACCGCATTGAGCCGCAGCGCGTTGAGCACCACGGTGAATGACGACAGCGCCATGGCCGCGCCCGCGACCATCGGCGACAGCAGGATGCCCGCCACCGGATAGAGCACCCCCGCCGCGACCGGCACGCCGATGCCGTTGAACACGAACGAGAAGAACAGGTTCTGGCGAATGTTGCGCATCGTGGCGTCGGCGAGTGTGCGCGCGCGGACGATCGCCGACAAGTCCCCGCGGGTCAGCGTGATCCCGGCGCTTTCGATCGCGACATCGGTGCCGGTGCCCATCGCGAGCCCGACATCGGCGGCGGCGAGCGCGGGCGCGTCGTTGATCCCGTCCCCAGCCATCGCGACCTTCGCGCCCGACGCCTTGAGCTCGGCGATCGCCCGCGCCTTGTCTTCGGGCTTCAACTCGGCGCGGACCTCGTCGAGCCCGCCGACGGTGCGCGCGACCGCGTTCGCGGTGGTCGCGTTGTCGCCGGTCAGCATCACGATCCTGAGGCCCTCCGATCGAAGTGCCGCGATCGCTTCCCGCGCGGTCTCGCGGATCGGATCGGCGACGGCAAGCAGCCCGGCGAGCTGCCCATCGACCGCCACGAACATCACCCCTGCCCCCTCGGCGCGGCATGCGTCGGCGGCACGATCGAGCGGCGCGGGATCGGCGCCGATGCGCTCCATCTGGCGGGCATTGCCGATGACGACCTCGCGGCCGTCCACGTCGGCGCTGACGCCGAGGCCGGTCTGTGAGGCGAACGCCTCGACATCTCCCAAGGCAAGCCCGCGTTCCTCGGCCGCGGTCGCGATCGCATGCGCGAGCGGATGCTCGGAACGCAACTCGACCGCCGCGGCGAGCGCCAGCAGCGCGTTCTCGTCCCAATCGCCGACCGCCTCGATCGCCACCAGCTTCGGCTTGCCTTCGGTCAGCGTCCCCGTCTTGTCGATCACCAGCGTATCGACCTTCTCGAACGCCTGGAGCGCCTCGGCATTCTTGATGAGCACGCCCGCCTGCGCGCCGCGCCCGGCGGCGACCATGATCGACATCGGCGTCGCCAGCCCGAGCGCGCAGGGGCAGGCGATGATAAGCACCGCGATCGCGTTCAGCAGCGCGTGGCCGAAGCGCGGCTCGGGACCGACGAGCATCCACACCACAAACGTCACGAGTGCGACAAGCACCACGCCGGGCACGAACCATCCCGAGACGCGGTCGGCGACCGCCTGGATCGGCGCGCGGCTGCGCTGCGCCTCGGCGACCATGCGGACGATGCGCGCGAGCGTGGTGTCGGCCCCGATCGCGCGGGCCTCCATCACCAGGCTGCCGGTGCCGTTGACCGTGCCCGCGGTGAGCGGCGCATCGGCGGACTTCTCCACGGGCGCCGGCTCGCCGGTGAGCATCGATTCATCCACGGCCGAGCGGCCTTCGATCACCACGCCATCGACCGGCACGGCCTCGCCTGGCCGGATGCGCAGCCGATCGCCGACCGCGACCTCGGCGAGGTCGATCTCGGCCTCCTCGCCGTCCGCGCCGATGCGCCGCGCGGTCTTGGGCGCGAGGTCCATCAGCGCGCGGATCGCCCGGCCGGTCGCGGCACGGGCGCGCAGCTCGAGCACTTGGCCGAGCAGCACCAACGTCACGACGATCCCCGCTGCTTCGTAATAGACCGGCACCGCCATGCCGTGCCCGCGGAAGGTCGGCGGAAAGATGCCCGGCGCGATCGTCGCGACGAGGCTGTACGCGAAGGCGGTGCCGACGCCGATTGCGATCAGCGTGAACATGTTGAGGTGGCGCGTGCGGATCGAGGTCCAGCCGCGCTCGAAGAACGGCCACCCCGCCCAGAGCACGATCGGCGCGGTCAGCGCGAGCTGCACCCAGGCCGACCAGGCGGCTGGCACGAGGTGGAGGCCGAGCATGTCGGCGCCCATCGAGACCACCAGCAACGGGATCGCCAGCACGCCCGCGACCCAGAGCCGGCGCGTGAAATCGACCAGCTCGGGATTGGGCGCGTCGTCCAGCGAAGGCTCCTCGGGCTCCAGCGCCATCCCGCAGATCGGGCAGGTGCCCGGCCCCTCGCGGCGAATCTCCGGATGCATCGGGCAGGTCCAGATCGCGCCGGGCGTTGCCTCGGGCTCGGGACGCGGCGCATCGCCGAGAAAGGCATCGGGATCGGCGACGAACTTCTCGCGGCACCGCGCGCTGCAGAAGTGGAACTGCGCGCCCTCATGCTCGGCATGGTGCGCCGTCGCGGCCGCGTCCACCGTCATGCCGCACACCGGATCGATCGCGTGCGCGGGCTCGCCGCCGGCCGCAGCGTGGGAATGGCAATGGTGGTCGGACGAATGCGCGTCGGCGGCGGTCATGGGTCAATCTCCTCGGACGCCGGACAATGTAAGGCCTGACATCATGTCAAGGTCAAGCCAGATACGAATTTTCATTCGAATATGAGGGATATTCGCGGCGGCCGCGTATCTTCCGTACACCCCCTCAAAAAAGGAGTTCTGCATGATTTCCCTTCGTGGTTCGCTGTTTGCCATTGCGGTGCCCGCCGCGCTCTTTGTCGGCACCGCTGCCCAAGCGCACCCCAAGCTCCTCTCCGCCACCCCGGCGCCAAATTCGAGCGTCGCCACCACCTCGAAAATCGAGCTGCACTTCAATGAGGCGTTGGTTTCACAATTTTCCGGCGTCGATCTCGCCATGACAGACATGCCCGGAATGAAGATGAACGCGCCCATGAAGATGAGCGGCCTTGCCACTGCTTTCAGCGCCGATGGAAAAACGCTCGTCATCACGATGAAATCGCCGCTGCCGAGCGGTACGTACAAGGTCGATTGGCATGTAGTTTCGACTGATACGCATCGAGTGAACGGCAGCTACTCCTTCAAGGTCAAATAAGCCTTGGTGGACCCGCTGGGCGTTGTCGTCAGGTTCGGGCTTTACCTGAACCTGATGATTCTCTTCGGCGCCCCTCTTTTCGGCATCTACAGCCCGCAGCCACGCGACCGCCGGCGTGTAGCGTTGCGCGTGCTGCGCCGTCTTTACGCGGCTGGAGCTGTCGTGGGGCTCGCGCTCTCGCTCGTGTCGCTCATGGTGCTCGCCGCATCGATGAGCGGTCAATCAGTCGGCGACGTGCGGTGGAGCACGCTCGAGATGCTCGTCCTTCAGACGAACATCGGCTGGGCTTGGCTCGTCCGGGTAGCCGCGCTCACCGCCTTCATCCTCGCCAGCTGGGTGATGCATCCAGCCCGGGGCGCCGGTCCGACACTGATGAGCCTGCTCGGGGGTGTTGCGCTGGCTTCGCTTGCTTGGACGGGGCATGGTGCGATGGATCAGGGCTCAATTGGCTTGGTTCATCTATCGGCTGACATTGTTCACCTTCTGGCGGCCGGAGCCTGGATTGCGGCGATACTGGCGCTGGGAACCCTCCTCATTCGAGCCCATCGCTCGATGTCGCGCGACGACGCTGAACATCTGCATCGGGCGCTCGCGCGTTTTGCAAAGGTCGGCACCCTTGCCGTCGCGCTGCTCTTCCTTACTGGACTCGTGAACAGTTGGTTGCTCGTGGGGATCAGCGGGTTGGCCAGTGTTGGCGACAGTCTATACCTCCAGTTGCTCGCGCTGAAGCTGCTCCTCTTTTTGGGAATGCTCTGCCTCGCTGCGGCGAATAGATTCACGATAACGCCCACGCTGGAACGAGTGCTCCGCACGGGCGAGCAGGGCTCCGCCCTTGCACACCTTCGCCGGAGTCTTGCAATTGAGGCGAGCCTGGGGATCGCCATTCTTGGGCTCGTTGCCTGGTTCGGGACGCTGAGCCCGCCCTCCGCGGGCATGTGACGGGGGTGAAGGTGAGCCTGCGCGCCCAAGCATTCCGCAGAGGCCGCCGTCGACGGACACGGTGTCAAGTCATTCTCCTGCGTGCCTGCGGAGCGGAGCGAGCTTGGAGCGCGCTCGATAGAGACGGGTTTCCACGGCCTTCTCAGAGATTTTGAGTATCTCCGCCGTTTCGGCCTGACTCAGTCCTTCGATCGTTCGCAAAATGAGAGGTTCGCGAAGTTGCCGAGGAAGTGCCGCGACGGCTTTCCAGAGGAGCGCGAGTTCCTGACGACCTGCCACCGTGTCTTCAATGCTGGGGGCCGTGTCGGCTATCGAGGTGAATTCGCCGTACGGCGAGCTCAAGTTGAACAGGCGCCGAACAGCCCGCCGCCTAGCCCAATCGCGGCACTTGTTAATCGCAATCCGGGCCAGCCATGTTCTTAGAGGCCGTTTTTGATCATATCGGTCGAGCGCGTCGAAGGCCGCCACGAACGTCTCCTGAACAAGATCGAGAGCGGCTTCGGGATCCCCAACATGGCCGTAGGTGAGACGATAGATCGCATTACGATGGCGGCGCATGATCTCGCCAAATGCAGCCTGTTTTCCGCCGATCGCGAGCGCGGCGAGCTCGCCGTCCGAGCAATCGGCGAGCGGCAGGCTCATGTTGCGTCGGCGGTTAATGCCTTGACCACCGCGCGATCGAACTTCTCGGCCTGTTCGGGCCGAAGGACCGCGCGCATCGCAAAAATATGCGCCAGTGTTTCTTTCTGAAGCTCGCCCATCGCTGCATGCGAGCGATCGATTTCAGTGGTGACGCGGGGGCCATAACCATGTTCGGTCTCGATCGCCTCGGCGAGCCGGGCGTTGTCTGCGCGCAATTGGAGTTCGAGCGCACGTCGGCGGACGGCATAGCGCGCTTCCAGCGCAGCGATCTGCGCTTCTTGGCTCGCATCAAGATCGAGCTGCTCATGAAGCAGTTCATGAAGCGCGTTCTGCGGTTCGGAACGGTGATCCGATAACCCCCGCCCGATGAACACACCAGCGATCGCCGCCAGAAAGGCGACGAAGGCGACGATCAGGAGTCCGCGTCTGCGGCTCATCGATGGCTCACAAGCAAGCTCGACGGCGCCAGCGATGAAGCGTCAACAAGTGGTGCGAGCGTCTCCGCCGACTGAGAGGGAGCGATCGGCCACAATCCAGCGCCGATGCCCGTGGCCAGCGCGAATGCCGCAGCGCCGACGATGACCGAACGGCCGAGATCATGCGTGCGCCTGTTTGCGATACGAGCGAAGACCCCCGCGTCGATATCGGTCAACGCGTCCGGAACGGGTGACTCCGCAAGGAGCCGAAGCGCAGTATCCATGTCATCCACCATTCGAGCGAATATCCCTGTACCATTCTACGCATCCATCGCGTCGATCCCTCATCCCAACTTCGATGAGGGCCGTCGAGGCACGTCCCGTTTCATGTTCGAGCCGGGCGCCGAAGCGGTGTTCTCCCTCATCGGCTTTTGATCTTTTCCTCTTGACCCTGACACGATGTCAAACCCCATCTCCGAACGGGACATGCCACAAGCTGGCATGCCTCGGATGCTGTTGCGGTCGCTGCGCGGACTATTCGGACCAATTCACAAACTTAGTCCACCCGCATGCGCTTCGGCCAATTTTCCGACAACTGCGTGGACATGATTTCTCCTTGCATTACCGAGCTACGCCGCACGACGGAGCCTTATGAACATGGTGGAGAAAACGCGTTTCGGCGAAAAAAATTATGAGGGAAGATCGCGCGCGCTGCGTAGCCAATAACGCGCCACCGTCGCGGCCCAGCCACGCCTGCCACCAGTACCGAAACTCAAAGAACGGATCTTCTTTCGAATGACAAATGATCGTCTTCTTTTCGGACGTCGCAGCTTTCTGGCAGGCGGTGCGGCGCTGGGTGGCCTCGCCGCGACCGGTAGTCTGTTTCCCGCTTGGGCACAGAGCGGAACTGGCGGGATCGTCAAGCCGCTGCCGACGCTCGCGGGCACCGACATAGCGCTCACCATCCATCGCATGATGCTGACCGCCGACGGCGAGACGACGCACGCGATCGGGATCAACGGCACCGTGCCCGCGCCCCTTCTGCGCCTCAGGGAGGGGCAGAATGTCCGATTGTCGGTCACCAACCAACTCGATGAAGACAGTTCGATCCATTGGCACGGCCTTCTCGTGCCATTCCCGATGGACGGTGTGCCGGGCGTGAGTTTCCCCGGAATCCGCCCGGGCGAGACCTTCGTCTATGAATTTCCGCTCAAGCAGAGCGGCACCTATTGGTATCATAGCCATTCGGGCGGGCAGGAGCAGATGGGGCATTACGGCCCGATCGTGATCGACCCCGCCGGTTCCGATCCGGTCGCCTACGACCGCGAACACGTGATCGTGCTCGCCGATCACAGCGCGATGAGTCCGATGGAGATCTTCCGCATGCTCAAGATGGGCGGGGGTCCTTTCAACTATCAGAAGCAGACCTTCGCCGGACTGCTCGCGGGGGCCGATCAGCCACTCGACGATCGCATCGACTGGGGCGGGATGCGGATGGATCCGACCGATATCTCGGACGTCACCGGCTCCACCTATATGTACCAGATGAACGGCCACGGTCCCCACGACAACTGGACCGGGCTGTTCGCGCCCGGCGAGCGCGTGCGGCTGCGCTTCGTCAATGCCTCGGCGATGACCAACTTCAACGTGCGCCTCCCGGGCCTGCCGATGACGGTGGTCCAGGCCGACGGCCAGAATGTCCGCCCGATCGAAACCGACGAGTTCCAGATCGCGGTCGCCGAAACCTATGACGTGATCGTGACGCCCAGCCGCGACGCCTACACGATCGTCGGCGAGGCGATCGACCGGTCGGGGATGGCGCGCGGCACGCTCGCGGTCCGCGAAGGCCTCGTCGCACCGGTGCCGATGCTGCGCAAGCGGCCCGTCGCGACGATGAAGGACATGGGCATGGATATGGGCATGCCCGATCCCACCGAAGGGCGGCCGGTGGACCCGACCGCCGAGCAAAACGCCTCAGCCGGGATCGCGACGGTCCCCTCGGGTGCGATCGCGGCCGAGATCGAGACAGCACCCTCGGGCGCAATGCCCGGGATGGATCACGGCTCGATGGCAGGCATGGACCATGGGTCGATGTCGGGAATGTCCGGTCAAAGCAGCGGTGCGATGCCCGGAATGGATCATGGCGCCATGGCGGGCATGCAGTCCGGGTCAATGGCTGGCATGGACATGGGCGACATGTCGATGCGCGACTTCTCCAACGCGCCCGAGGTCGCAAAGAATCCGGGCGTGCAGACGATTTCGCCGATGCCGATGGACCGCACGGGCGAGCCGCCGACCGGACTCAAGGATGTCGGCCACCGTGTGCTCACCTATCGCGACCTCGTCGCGCTCGAGCGCAACCCGGACGTGCGCGCACCGTCGCGGTCGATCGACATCCATCTGACCGGCAACATGGAGCGCTTCATGTGGTCGTTCGACGGCGTGAAGATGAGCGACTCGCCCGAGCCGATCGCATTCCGGACGGGCGAGCGCGTCCGCGTCAAGCTCGTCAACGACACGATGATGAACCACCCGATTCACATCCACGGCCATTTCTTCGAAATGGTGACGGGGCATGGGGAGTTCGCGCCGCGCAAGCATACGGTGAACGTGATGCCGGGCGGCACAGTGACCTGGGACCTCACGGCCGATGCGCCCGGCGACTGGGCGTTCCACTGCCACCTCCTCTACCACATGCTTGCCGGCATGATGCGCGTGGTGAAGATCCGTCCCCTCGCGGGAGAAGCGGCATGAAACGGTCACTGCTTCTGAGCGCCTCGGCGCTCTTCCTGCTCTCGTCACCTGCGTTGGGACAGACGATGGATCATTCGATGCCCGGCATGTCGATGCCGGGGATGAAGATGCCGGCGCAGCAGACACCTAAGAGCCGGCCGGCGCAGACCAAGAAGAAGAAGCCAGCGACAGCAAAACCGAAGGCTAAGTCATCCCAAGCGGCGGCACCCGCACCAACTGAACACCAGGGCCATGACATGTCCGATATGCCCGGCATGGCAATGCCGACGCCGGACGCAGGTGCGGAAAACGGCCACGACATGCAGTCGATGCCCGGAATGGACATGAGCACGATGCCGGCGGATCAATCGCAGGGTGGCACCAATCTCCCGGCGGGCACTGCCCCGCCGCCAATACCGCCTCAGGACCACGCCGCTGATCGCGTCTATCCCCCGGCGGTGATGGCCGAGGCGCGCGAGGAGTTCCGTGAGGAGCAGGGTGGGCGAGAACTCTACCAGATCATGTTCAATCTCGCCGAAGTCCAGGTCCGGCAGGGCAAGGACGGCTATCGCTGGGATGGCGAGGCTTGGTTCGGTGGCGACATTAACCGGCTGACGCTCAAGTCGGAAGGCGAAGGCGTGTTCCGGGAAGGCATCGAGGCGGCCGAAATCCAGGCCCTCTATAGCCGCGCAATCGGTCCCTATTTCAATCTCCAGGCGGGTATCCGCCACGATTTCGAGCCATCGCCGAGCCGCACGTACGCGACCGTCGGCTTCGAGGGGCTTGCCCCCTATATGTTCGAAGTCGAAGGCGCCGCGTTCCTCTCGACCAAGGGCGACCTGCTCGGCCGCCTCGAAGGCTATTATGACCAGCGGATCACCCAACGACTGGTCCTCCAACCGCGCGCCGAACTAAACTTCTCCGCGCAGGACGTGCCTGAGAACCGCCTCGGCTCCGGCCTCACCGACGCCGAGCTCGGGCTGAGGCTGCGCTATGAAATTCGCCGCCAGTTCGCGCCGTATATCGGCATTTCCTACGAAGCAAAGACCGGTCGTACCGCCGATTTGGCGCGCGCCGATGGTGCCGATCCGACCACCACAAGCCTGGTCGCAGGCATCAGGGTTTGGTTCTGACAATATAAAGGAGGGGCGCAAACAATGCCGATCAATCGAGAGCGGATGCGACATCACCTGCCCAGCGGAACCTTTGTCGCGATCCTGCTTGCGATCATCGTGCTGGGCGCGATCGCCTTCATCTATTTCGGCTTCTACAATATTGCGGCCGACGCCCCGCATACGCGCCCTGTTTATGCGGTGATCGAAAGCCTTCGCGACCGCTCGATTGCGGTTCATGCTCAAGGCATCGAACCGCCGGCGGATCTCGCATCAGCTCAGCGCGTCTCGGTCGGCGCCGGCCTATACGGCGAAATGTGCGCGGGATGCCATCTCGGGCCGGGTGTCGAGCCGAGCGAAATGAGCCAGGGCCTCTATCCGCAGGCTCCCATCCTCGCCGAACACCACGATCTCACCCCTGCGCAGCAGTTCTGGATCATCAAGCACGGCATCAA